>JBBQIC010000075.1:0-13735 GCA_038324555.1 Chloroflexia bacterium | reverse complement strand
CCCTTGCGCGCCTGTCTGGTCGGTAGCAGGCAGCCCTAACCAGGGCACTGGCGCTAACTTCCTATATGGAGTAGCTGCTGTATCGGCCAACGATATATGGGCTGTCGGCTATTACTCCAACGGCGGCATCAACCAGACGCTGGTGGAGCACTGGAACGGCAGCGCATGGCAGGTGATAGCAAGCCCCAATGTGGGCACGTCCGATAACTACCTCCAGGGAGTAGCGGCGGTATCGGCCAACGACGTGTGGGCTGTGGGCTATTACTCCAACGGCGGCATCAACCAGACGCTGGTGGAGCACTGGAACGGCACATTGTGGTCTGTAGTCTCTAGCCCCAATGTGGGCGCGAGCAATAACTACCTCAATGGAGTAGCGGCGATATCGGCAAACGACGTGTGGGCTGTGGGGTATTACTTCAACAATGGCATAAACCAGACGCTGGCGGAGCACTGGAACGGCACATCGTGGTCGGTGGTAGCAAGCCCCAATGTGGGCACGAGCAGTAACGTCTTCAATGGAGTAGCAGCCGTATCGGCCACCGACGTGTGGGCTGTTGGGATTTACTACAACGGCGGCATATCCCAGACGCTAATTGAGCACTGGAACGGCAGCGCATGGTCTGTTATGTCTAGTCCAAATGTGGGCACGGGCAATAACATCCTCAATGGAGTAGCGGCGGTATCGGCCAACGACGTGTGGGCTGTGGGCTATTACCCCAACGGCAGCGTAAACCAGACGCTGGTGGAGCACTACGCCAGCCTATGCGGTACCCCAACCAGCACGCCCACCCGAACCTTCACCCCCACGAACACGCCCACAATTACGCCTACCGGAACCAATACTCCAACCAACGGGCCAACCAACACGCCCACGCGGACCTTCACTCCCGGCAATACTCCAACTAATACCCCCACCGGCGCAGCCACCAACACGCCCACTCCTACCGGCACAGTGGTGATAGTAGGCCATGTCACGTGGCAGGGCCGCCCCGCGCAGCCCAACGCCTTGCAGCAACTGCCCGTCACCTTCAGCATCGGCATCACGAGCACCGTGCTCAACTATCCGAACATGACCACCGACTCAACCGGACACTTCACCGTAACCGTCGGCCTGTACCCAGGCTCCTACACCTCTCGCGCCATAGGGCCAAAGTACCTGGCTAACCGGACCGTCTTCACCGTCACCACGGCGACCTCACTCAGCGTAGAGTTGGGCTTGATGAAGACAGGCGACGCCAACAGCGACAATGTAATAACGGTGGGCGATTTTAACATTCTGAAGAGCACGTTCGGCAAGGCCGCAGGAGACCCCGGATACGATGGTCGCGCCGACTTCACAGGTGATAACTCGGTCAACATCAGCGACTTCAATCTCTTACGCGGCAACTTTGGCCTAATCGGTTCGCCTCCATGCAGCAATGGGGTGTGTCCACCCTGATCTTGGCGCTCGGTCATATAAAGATGAGACACCTAAGATTTAGGTGTCTCATCTTTGTAAAGCAACTGACTATCTCTCGTTGCAGAGGGTCTTCAACGAGAAGAATAAAGCCAACCCTTGTCATTCTGAGCCAACCCTTGTCATTCTGAGCGTAGCGAAGAATCTCTATCCTTACCACAGAGTCGAGCAGGGGCAAGAGGCCCCTCCCAAACGCTTACGACCACGCAGAGATTCTTCGCTACGCTCAGAATGACAAGGGCCATTTGGCGCGTTTCCCTCCTCGCTTTCGACTTTGCATCCACCCTGCTCGAAGGAGAAGAATAAAGCCAACCCTTGTCATTCTGAGCGAAGCGAAGAATCTCTGTCCTCAGCACGGACTCAGGAAGCAGGACACGCTAACCCCGACTCTTTCGACCGCGAACAGATTCTTCGCTCCGCTCAGAATGACAAGGGCGAGTCGGTTTGTTCCCCTTTGGCCTTTGCCTTTGCGCGTGCCGTGAGTCGGGCATCACAGCGCAGTACGAGCGACTATTTTAGCTTGCCCAAAAACCGCTCTATCCTATTCAACGCTTCCTCAATATTAGGCAGCGAAGTCGCGTAAGAAGCGCGCACATGTCCCGCGCCCGACTTGCCGAAGGCGGTTCCCGGCACCATGGCAACCTTCTCCTCCATCAGCAGGCGCTCGGAGAACTCTTCATCGGACAGCCCACTCGACTCGATGGAGGGAAAAGCGTAGAACGCGCCACGAGGCTCAAAGCAGTCGAGGCCGAGGCGGTTGAAGCCGTCTACGATTGTGCGGCGTCGGCGGTCATACTCCTGGCGCATTGCCTCAACGTAGGGTTCTCCTGAGCGCAACGCTTCGATAGCGGCCTCCTGCCCGGTGGTTGGCGCGGACATGATGATGTACTGGTGGACTTTTCTCATAGCAGCAAGTATCTCCGGCGGTGCGGCTGCATACCCTATGCGCCAGCCGGTCATGGCGTGCGACTTGGAAAAGCCACCGAGCACTATCGTGCGGTCGCGCATACCCGGCAGCGACGAAAAGCAGGTGTGCTCGATGCCGTAGACCAGGCGGTCATAAATCTCGTCGGATATAACCAGCAGGTCGTTAGCCAGCGCCCATTCCGCGATCTCCGCGAGCCGTGAGCGTTCGAGCACTGCGCCCGTCGGGTTGTTCGGGTAGCCCAGCAGCACCGCCCTCGTCTGTGGAGTGCGCGCTCGCTCCAAATCGTCTACCGTAACCTGGAAGTCCTGCGCCACATAGGTCGGCACCGCGACAGGCACACCGCCCGCGAAGACCACCGTTGGCTGATAAGCAACAAAGCAAGGTTCGGGCACAATTACTTCGCTGTCCGGCTCCATTGTCGCCATCAGCGCCAGCAGCAACGCCTCACTCACGCCCACTGTAATCAGCAGTTCAGTCTCCGCATCGTATTCTACGTTGTACAGGCCGTTCAAGTGCTGGGAAAGCAGTTCGCGCAGTTCCAAAATGCCGGAGTTAGAAGTATAACTTGTGTGCCCCGCCCTGAGTGATCGGACACCCGCCTCCACAATTGGCTCAGGCGTCACAAAATCAGGCTCGCCTATGCCCAGCGAGATAACGTCCTTCATCGTCGCAACAATATCAAAGAACTTTCGTATCCCCGAAGGCGGTACGTTCCTCACACGCTCCGAAACAAACCGCCCCCCGGTCTCGCGCCCTACGTTTGCCCTTGTATCAATTGCCACTTCGTCACCCCCTAATCTATTACGTATTACGTAAGGAGTTACGCAATACGTAATACGTAATACGTTTCACAGCACCGCCTTCAACGGAATGCGCCACTGGTTGTTTACCTTCTTGCCGGAGATCTTGCCCTGGCCCAGCAGCCGCCTGACCTCTTTGGCGTTGTAGCCCAGTAGCTTGGCGGCCTGCGATACGGAGAGGAGAGGTTTGTACAGGTCCATCACTTCGCCCGGTTGGAAGGTGTTCAAGACCTCCGAAAGCGTATTGAAACGCTCCGCCGCCATCGCAATGGCGATAGGATCGCGCACTGCCAGAGCTTCGTGCCGCTCGCGGTCCAGGAGATCAACTATCTCCTCCACACGCAGGTGATTGGCGCGCAGACTCACTTGCACTTGCTCCAAGTTAGATCTCTCCACGTAACATACTCGAATGGCTCAGACTCCATACGCATAAAGGGATTATATCATGTAGATTGCCCAACAACCAATCAACAGCCTGACCAGGCTTGCCAAATTATCACATTCAGCAGCCAGGCTCGCCCGGGTGGCCGCAGCACAATTGCCGCTTCACCAGCCTGGACCACATATTGGCCGTGAACTTCTGTATCTTCTTGTCCGCCGGTATGGGCTTGAACAGATTTATCGCATACCTTCTCAGGCTGCCGTGAGACTTTTCTTCCTTCTTGTTGGTGCTACACATACTTGTCTTTCTGTAGGGAGTAGGGTGAGGGGTAATCCCGTAGGGCCACACGGCCGTGTGCCCCTACGGGATTACCCCTCACCCAACTCCCTACACTGTGCGAGGGCACGGTTTATGCCGATTGTGGGCCAATAGTATTATAATAGAGACCGTCAACACCCGCACTGACAATCGTTAGTGCGACCGGGGGGCTTCAGCTAGAAGGAGTTATACTTGAACAGTAAACGCCCAACGCTACCATCTTTACTCTTCAAATGTTTAACCCTTGTAACGGCGCGCTTTGCCCCCATCAACGCCCTAACGGCAAGTGCCTGGTCCCTTCCCGCAAGTGCTGTCTGCGGTCCCTCGTTAATTAGCTAATCACTACTGTAAGATCAGTAAGACAAAGGAGGTGACCCGACTATAATACGGTTAGCAACCGGAACTGTCACGGGGAAAGTGAACCTTGGCCTCGCATGGCGGTGTATTTCTAGAAAGAGGCTGTAAGCGATGGTTACATCGAATACAGGCAACAATCGGCAAACCCTTATCATATCACCAGGAGGAAAGTGAAAAATGCTAAGGTCTTCTAAGCTAAAACAGGGCTATCTGATCATCTCACTATTGGTTATTTTATCCATGGTGCTGTCGGCCTGCGGAGGGAGCGATGCGACACCCACCACGGGCGCGACAGGTGGGGCAACGGACGCAACACCCACCACAGCAACAGGAACGACAGGCGGCAACGCTACAGCCGCGCCCACAGGCGCCACATCAGGCCAGACAGGTGGCGCGGGGTCAGTGAAAGACAACCACCCTAACACTATCGTCGAAGCGAGCGCGGGCGAACCGGAGTCGTTGGACCCGGCCTGGGCCTATGATACCGCCAGCTCTGAGATCATCATGCAGGTCTATGAGAACTTGCTCTTCATGAACAAGGAGAAGACTGACCAGTTCGTGCCTATGCTTGCCGAGAAGATGCCCGACATCTCTTCGGACGGCAAGACTTATACATTCACCATCCGCAAGGGCATCAAGTTCCACGATGGCAAAGACCTGACACCCGAAGACGTAGCGTATAGCTTCTGGCGAGGCATGATCCAGGACCGTTCAGGTGGCCCTCAGTGGATTATGCTCCAACCCTTCTTTGGGCTGGACGTGCAGGGCTTCAAGTCCGACGTAGTGGCCAAGCAGAACAGTAATAACTTTGCTCAGGCGTGCGAAGCGGTCAAGAAGACTGTGACTTTCGACAACGGCGCGAACACCGTTACTATGCACCTTAAGGCCCCTTATGGCCCCATGCTGCAAATCCTTGTCGGCACATGGGCCTCCATCGTCAGCAAGCCCTGGGTCACTGCTCAGAAGGGCTGGGACGGGAACTGCTCTACCGCCGAGAAGTTCACCGACCCCAAAGCCGAGCAGGACGAACTCTTCAAGAACATGAACGGTACAGGCCCCTACAAGTTCGAGCGTTGGGCTCCAGGCGAAGAAGTTGACCTGGCGCGCAACGACAGCTACTGGGTAAAGGACGCGCTATGGCAGGGAGGCCCCACCGGCCCCGCCAAGATTGAGCGTGTAGTCATAAAGAACGTCAAAGAATGGGGTACTCGCTTTGCAGCCCTAAAGGCAGGTGACGTTGACATCGCCCAGGTGGACCAGCAGTACGTCACGCAGGTTGACCCGTTTATCAAAGAGACCTGCGAGTACCAGAAGGACTGCACCACTACCAACGCCAACGGCTTCCTGCGCGTCTACACGAAGATGCCGAGCGTTTCGGCGGGGGCAATCTACTTCAATCAGGCAGTGAACACGACGGGCGGCAACAATAGGATTGGTTCCGGCAAACTGGACGGTAACGGCATACCACCGGACTTCTTCGCCGACGTGCATATCCGCAAAGCCTTCAACTATGCCTTCGATTGGGATACCTTCATAAAGGATATCTTTAACGGCGAAGCTGAACAGGCTCTCGGCCCTGTCATAAACGGCGTGTTGGGTTATGATCCCAAGCAGGCTCACTACAGTCTCGACCCGGCTAAGGCTGCCGATGAGTTCAAGGCGTCAGCCCTCAAATCCGCCGACGGAAAGTCGTTGTGGGATACAGGTTTCACGATCCAGTACGTGTACAACGAAGGCAATGACCAGCGCAAGACCGGGGGTGAAATCCTCAAGGACAGCTTGAGCAAGATCAACCCCAAGTTCAAGATAGATATTCAGACCGAGCCGTGGCCCGCCTTCCTCAAGGAGCAGACTGACAGTCGCCTGGCCCTCTTCTACCTGGGTTGGCAGGAAGACTTCCACGACCCGCACGACTGGGTCTTCCCTTACTTGTCCAGCGGCGGCACCTACGCCCAGGCCCAGCACTTCCCGAAGGAACTGCAAGGTCAACTCGATACCCTGATTACGCAGGCCGTGCAAGAGACTGACAAGACTAAGCGTGTCCAACTCTACGGTCAGTTGCAAAACATGACTTACGAGAACGCACTTGACTTGTTCACTACGCAGTCACAGGTCCGCCAGTACGAGCAGATGTGGGTAAATGGCTTCTATTACAACCCCATATACCCTCCAAGCTCAGGCGCGGGCCTCTACTTCTACGCCCTCTCTAAGGGACAATAACTCACTGATAGGGTGGGGGAAGTAGGGTGAGGGAATAGTCTCTTATTCTATTCCCTCACCCTACTCCCTCACTCTGACTTCCAGCACGGAGCGCCAGCATGACAAGTTTCATAATTCGTCGTTTGTTAGTTATGCCTGTTACTTTGTTAGGGTTGAGTCTGCTCATTTTCTCGATGTTGCAACTGCTTGACCCGGTGCAGCGCGCCTCTCTGTACATCAGCAGTCCTCCCAAGACAGCCGATGCATTGCAGGCGGTCATACACACTTATGGCCTCGACAAGCCAGTCTGGGAGCAATATGCTAATTGGCTCGGCAATTTGGCCAAAGGGGATCTAGGGTGGTCAAAGACAGGACAGCAGCCTGTCCTCTCTGCTATAGGCAACTACTTTCCCGCCACGTTGGAGCTTGCCCTCTGGAGTTTTATCCCTATTATTACCGTTGGCGTATGGCTTGGCGTGAAGGCTGCCGTAAACCATGATAGGCCCCTCGACCAGGTAACGCGCATCTTCAGCATCGTAGGCTATGCTATTCCTACCTTTGTGTTTGGGCTGCTCATGCTCATGATCTTCTACGCCACGCTGCAATGGTTCCCGCCAGGCCGCCTCTCGGACTGGGCTAATAGAGTAGTCTACTCGCCGGGATACCACACCATCACAGGCATGAACACTATAGACGCGCTGCTCAACCTTCGCCTCGATATATTCTGGGATGCCGTGCTCCACATACTAATGCCCGCGCTCACAATCGCCTACGTCAACTGGGCGCTCATACTGCGAGTCGTGCGCTCCTCGATGCTTGACGTGCTGCGGGCAGAATATACCACAGTGGCGCGCGCCAAGGGACTCAAAGAGAGTGCAGTGATCAATCGCCATGCCCGGCCCAATGCGATGATACCGGTTGTGACTATCGGCGGGTTGTTCTTCGCGGGATTGCTCAATGGCGCGGTGATCTCCGAGACGGTGTTCAACTTCCATGGCGTAGGCTGGTGGGCCACCAACGCGGCGACTAATCTGGACGCGGTCTCGGTGTTAGGCGTCACCTTGTTCAGCGGCGCATTGCTCATCCTAGCCAATCTCGTAGTAGACATACTTTACGGATTCCTGGACCCACGTATACGACTGGCCTGAGCCGTTCCAACTTTCCAACCTGCTAACGGAGGCAAAAAATGGCAACTACGACAAAGGCTCTCCAACCACAACCACAGCTTCCCACCATCGCCCTCCCCAAGGCCAGGCGTTTGCCCGCGTGGCTCAGGGCGCTGCTGCGCAACCCCTTGTCTGTTACGGGCGCGATCATAGTTATTGCCTTTATCCTGCTGGCCTTGCTGGCCCCAGTGATTGCCCCGCCCAAGTACCCAGAGGACCCATACCAGATACCGCGGGCCGGTTTCTCCGCTGCGCCGAAGCCTCCTAGTGCAGCGCACATCCTCGGCACGACCGAAGGGCAGTACGACATATTCTATGGCATTGTCTGGGGTACGCGCACGGCCTTCAAGGTGGGACTAATAATAACCGGGTTGACCGTGCTCATTGGTGGGACGTTGGGCGCGGTATCGGCTTATGTGGGTGGTTGGGTGGACGAGGTAATACAGCGCTTCGTCGAGATAGTGCTGGCTTTCCCATACCTGATGGCTGCAATCACATTGCAGGTCGTGCTGGCTCCCCGGCTGCACGATTCCTTCTTAGCCGCCATGATCGCCCTCACCGCCTTCTCCTGGCCCGGCTATTCCCGCCTGATACGCGGAGATGTGCTGTCGGTAAAAGAGCGCGACTACGTGCTGGCAGCTAAAGTCATAGGAGCGCCCGCCTGGCGCATCCTCATGCGTCACATCCTGCCCAATTCTATCTATACCCTTCTGGTTGTGGCTTCGCTCGACATCGGCACCTACGTGCTGGCATTCGCCGCTCTCAGCTTTCTGGGCCTGGGCGCGCAGCCGGGATATGCAGACTGGGGACAGCTACTCAGCTTCGCCCGCAACTGGATACCCGTCCTCTCCACGCACTGGTATATCGTCGTTTTCCCAGGTTTCGCCATCGTGCTCTTCGTACTGGGCTGGAACCTCATGGGCGACGCCTTCCGCGACGCCCTCGACCCCAAACTGAGAGGCAATAAATAGGAAATCATGCAGCCTGGTCTCCGTTGGTATCGAATCAGCCTCGTCCTAATTAGAACAAACCAAAATCACAGTGTGATTTTGGTTTGTTCTTAAGTAACACTACTATCACCTGATAGGAGAGTGCAATTTAGAAGGACACTATGATATAGTTAGGTAGTCCCGAGCGAAACCGGGTCTGCGCCAGTAACTCTCCCTGGAAAGAGGCAATAGTATTCCTTGCGAATAGGTATAATCTCAGACATTCATGGCAATTACGTCGCCTTGCGCGCCGTGCTTGATCACATGGGCAACGTGGACGCTCTCTGGTGTCTTGGCGATCTGGTCGGCTATGGCCCCCAGCCCAACGAGTGTGTGTATGCCGTCACTCAGTTCCCACATCTCGGCATCCCCGGTAACCACGACTGGGGAATGCTGGGTCGCCTGAGCCTGGACGAGTTCAACCGCGATGCCGCCCTTATCCTCGAATGGACGCGAAAAGTACTCGCCCCCGATTATACGGAATACTTTGAAGCTTTGCCTATACTGGTGACCCCCGAAGAACCTAGCTTCACGCTCGTACACGCCTCGCCACGCGATCCGATGTGGGAATATTTGCTGGACCTGTTCGACGCGGCAGAGTGCTTTCCTTTATTCAAGACGCGCTACCTGCTCGTGGGGCACACGCATGTGCCCATCATATTCCGCGACGTTATGGGCGTCGTCAAAGCCGCCATCCCCGAACCCGGAGAAAAGATGCGCCTGGACGCGCGTATGCTGCCTCCAAGAGAAGAGCCGGATATAGAGGGCGCGAGGATGATTATCAACCCCGGCAGCGTCGGTCAACCCCGCGATGGCGACCCCCGTGCTTCCTACATGCTGCTGGAACTTGACGAAGAAGCCACCGAGCACAGATGGAACGCTACGCTCACCTACCAGCGCGTCCCTTACCCGGTCGAAGAAGCGCAACACCTGATGGAAAGCCTCAACTTCCCCGCCCGCCTAATCTCCCGCCTCGGTCTCGGACTGTGATTAGGGTGAGGGAATAGGGTGAGGGAGTAGGAAAAAGACTATTCCCTCACCCTATTCCCTCACCCTATAGTGACCCTATCACCTACCTGCGTCTCAGTGTTGTCAATTACACCTTCCGGAAGCTCTATTGCCACCCGCGCCCCTCTAACCACTCGCCCCATGTGCCAGGGCTTGATGCCCCTGTACATGAAGAGAACCTTGCCCTCCTTATCCAAAAAAAGAACATCCAGGGGATAGCGCATAAAAAACATGTGGATCGAATTGCAAGGCTCGATAACCAGGCCACCCCCTTCAGGGAGTGGCGGTCTCAACATAAGGCCGCGCCCACGCGACAAAAAAGTGCGGGCGCGATTGGCCTTATCCGCTAATACGCTCTGGCGCGTCAGGTTTATGATATTCATAGGGAGTAGGGTGAGGGAGTAGGGTGAGAGAATAGGAAAAAGACTACTCCCTCACCCTACTCCCTCACCCTATCTGTTAACCTCCACCAAACGCCGACATCATCTTAGGCACCGATGGGCCAAGGATCACTATATATGTTGCCGGGAAAATGAGGAAGACCATCGGTATCATCATCAGGATAGGGGCCTTGTGGGCCTGCTCTTCGGCGCGCTGGCGGCGGCGAACGCGCATCTGCTCGCTCTGTATACGTAGCACCTTGGCGATGGAAACACCCAACTGGTCCGCCTGTATGACCGACGCCACGAATGTGCCGAGGTCGGGCACGGCTGTGCGAGCCACTATTTCCCGCAAAGCGTCGCGCTTCGTCTTACCTACGCGCATCTCAGAAATGGCGCGGGCAAACTCCCATGCCAGTTCATTGTCCCATTTGTCGGCGACGCGCTGCATGGCTCCGTCGAACGCCAACCCTGCCTCGACGCTGATCGTCATGAGGTCTATAGCATCAGGAAGTATCTTGAGGATGTTCTTCTGTCTCGCCTTGATCTTGCGTTGGAGCCAGAAGACGGGCGCAAGATAGCCAATAGCAGTACCGACTATGGGGAACAGAACTAGCTGGAGAAATTCTGACTGCATCAATATCGCCAGGCCCAGCGAAACCACGCCCAGTATGACCGCCACTATCAGCCGCATCGCCGTGAACTCTGTCACCTGCATATTATAGGGGCTGCCCGCCAGCACGAGTTGCATACGCTGTTTTTCCATGCTCTGTGACGGCGTCAACTTCCCTGCAAAGCGCGTCACGGTAGCGATCATCGGCTTTATGACGCGCTCGTTGAAGGGCTGCTCTAACTCTATTTCTTCAAGCGTGAGCGAGCGCTCCGCAAATTGGGTAAGACGCTCCTCAATCGAAATCGCGTCCGGCTTCTGCATAGACAGCTTCACAAAAACGCCCAGTATGGCAAGCGCTATGACACCCGGTATAAGCAGTGTTAGTATACTACCATCCATAATAACTACCCCTTTTGAAATATGAATTATGAATTATGAATCGGATAAGCCTCATTCATAATTCATAATTACACTTCAATGTTGACTATCTTCCTGATCACAAGGAAGCCAACGAATACCATTATGCCTCCACAGACTGGCATGACAATCCATGGAAATGACCACATAGGATTCATGTAGGTCGGGTTGATCAGCGTGACCATTACTCCCAGCGCTATCGGTAAGCACGATATGAGATAACCTGAGATCCTACCCTGCGCAGTAAGCACGCTGATTTCGCCTTTGATACGCACGCGCTCGCGGATGGTGTGTGATATTGTATCAAGGATTTGGGCAAGGTTTCCTCCTACTTCATACTGGATGTTGATGGCGGTTATCATCAAATCCACATCGTCGGAGGGCATGCGACGTAGAAGGTTTGCCAGGGCGTCTTGCGCTGACAGGCCCAACCCAACTTCGCGCACCACACGCCTGAACTCAGCGCCGATTGGGTCCGGAGCCTCGCGGGACACAAGTTCCATTGACTGCAACAGAGAGTAACCTGAGCGCAATGAATTTGCAAGCAAGGTAATCGTGTCGCCCAACTGTCCGTTGAAATCCTTCAAACGCTTGCCGAACCGGAACTTGACGTACCAATCAGGCGCAAAGAAACCAACTACTATGCCCGCCACTCCGAATAAGACCTGCTGCACTATCCCGCCGCGTCCAAGATAAAGGCCCGCCATTATGCCTAATACGAGCGTAAGGCCTTTAAAGAGCATGAACTCGAAGATAGTCAGCTTGAGATCGGCTTGCGCGAGTTTGCGCTGCGTCTTCTTGCCGAAGCTCTGGTCGCCCATCGCCTTCTCTACTCTGGCCGCGACCGCGCTCTCGCCTAAGCCGAGGTTGAATGAGATCTTCGGCTTCTTGTCGTCGGCGTCGGTCTCCTTATCCCCTTCTCCTGCGAAACGAGCCAGGCGGCTTTTGTAATCGGCTCCCATCGAGGAAAAGCGGGACAGCCCAAAGAACAGGGCTGCAAACAACCCTATGACCACCACCGCGCCTATTGTTGCCGCTACTAAAGGGTCCACACGAACCTCCCACATGCTAGTTTTGAGTTTTGAGTTTTGAGTTGAACTACGAATAACTCAAAACTCAAAACTCAAAACTCAAAACTCAATTAGAAGTACTTCTCGTTGAAGCCGAATATATTCGGCGGTAGATAGATATTGGATGCCTCGAACTTCTCGATGAACTTGGGCCGGACGCCGGTGGGTTTCATGCGGCCTACTATCTTGCCGCCTTCCACGCCGGTCTGCTCGAAGACAAATACCTCTTGCATGACGATAATATCGCCTTCCATACCTTGCACTTCTGTGATGCTGGTAATCTTGCGCGAGCCGTCCTTTAGACGCTCTTGCTGCACAACCAGGTCAATAGCTGCTGAGACCTGCTCGCGTATAGCCTTTATGGGCAATTCCATGCCTGCCATTAGCACCATCGTCTCCAGACGAGCGAGGGCGTCTCTAGGCGAGTTCGCGTGGGCGGTGGTCAAGGAGCCATCGTGACCCGTGTTCATCGCCTGGAGCATGTCCAATGCCTCCCCACCGCGCACCTCTCCAACCACGATCCGGTCGGGGCGCATACGCAGACAGTTGATAACCAGATCGCGTATGCTCACTTCGCCGCGACCTTCGATATTCGCGGGGCGAGATTCCAGTGTGACTACGTGATCTTGCCGCAGTTGGAGTTCGGCGGCGTTCTCAACGGTAATGATCCGCTCGTCATCGGGGATAAAACCGGATAGCACATTTAGAGTCGTGGTCTTACCTGAGCCTGTGCCGCCAGACACCAGTATGTTTAGTCTAGCTTCTACACAAGCCTTAATAAAGGTTGCCATCTCAGGAGTGAACGTCCCAAATCTGATCAGGTCTTCCACCTGGAAAGGCTCTTTAGAGAACTTTCGTATGGTGATGGTCGGACCTTTGATAGCCAGAGGCGGGATCACCGCGTTCACGCGGGAGCCGTCCGGCAAACGAGCGTCAACATATGGCGAAGCCTCGTCTATGCGGCGGCCCAGCGGCGCGACGATACGGTCAATTACGCGCATGACGTGCTCGTCGTTTTGGAACATGATGTTAGTCTTTTCCAGCCGACCGTGACGTTCAATGTATATCTGCCTTGGGCCGTTGACCATAATTTCGTTTACAGAGCCGTCTTTCAGCAAAGGCTCTATGGGGCCGAAGCCGAGAATTTCGGCGGCCACAGCTTCGAACAGACGGGCGCGCTCCACACGGGATAGCACTATGTTTTCCATCTCAAGTATCTGGCCGAAGATGTCCTCAACCGTGCGGCGCACCTCATCGGTTTTCGTGAGGTCGAGCTTGGGGTCAAGTTCGGCGATCAGGCGCTGTTGGACCCTGCTCTTCAATTCAAGCATGTTCTCTTGATTATTGAGGGTTCCAGGGCGACGTGTGCCTTCATCAGCATTATTCAGGCGATTTGTCGTGCCATGTGGCAGAACAGTCGTGCCAACGCCAGCCCCGGAGGCGTTACCGCCCAGTTGGCCTGTGTTATTGTTATTATGGTTCGAACCTAGCTGGTTTTCTTCAAGCGGCCCGCTTCCGCCTATTCTCTTCAGGAGCGACATTTCTTATCCTTGTGATTTTGGATTTTGGATTTTGGACTTCGCCAGGCAATCCACAATCCAAAATTATCTAAATGCTGCCTTAAGTTTCGACATCAACCGCGTATCCTTAGC
>JBBQIC010000074.1:0-13767 GCA_038324555.1 Chloroflexia bacterium | reverse complement strand
CCCCGCTTGTGGAGCCATTTGCGGTGCCATCCAGGTGGTCCACATTGAATGCAAAGGCAACACACCCCAGGAGAGCAATACGCTCATACCTAGTGCCAGGCGTATCATGTAAACGAGCCTCACCTTGTGCGACGCGCTCTCAGGTGTAGGCGTGGCTATTGGCGCAAGCGCCGAGTCCTGCCTGGTAGGTTGTGCTGTAAACGCGGTTGCCTCTTTGTTGATTACTGCCTCAGTCACGGCTGGAAATCCTTCCTCCTAACAACCTATGTACAATTTGTTCGATGCTTTCGTTCTTTTCACCATCAGATAGACTTCAAACATCGGACAAAACCACGCAATGGTTCTGTCTACTTAGAGGTTATCATGCTTCGTTGCAAAGTGCTATAGGAATCGTGGGCCGGTGAACGATAAGAATTGGTCCTATCCCTCGACCTTGCAGACCAGCTTACTCGTCAAACAAAAAGGTAGATTCCTGGTAGAACCTTATCTCATTGGCTGCCAGCTTGGCCTTGACCTGGTCATGCCACCAGGCGTTCTTCTCTTCTAGAGAGGTCTCGCTGCGCAGGAACGATAGCGGCACGTTTACCCGCAAAGCTCTGTGGCTGATGATGTGGCGTGTGATGCCGGTGGGCACATAGGTCCCTGCCTCTGCCAGCTTGACTATGTCGTCCGGTGTATACGCGGGAAACACTATTAGCCCGCTCACGTTGTCGTAGTAAGACATAAGGTCCTCCAATTCGTCGGTGTTAGACCTGTGTATAGCCACCCGAGGATCGCTCTTGTACGTATCCACCATCGCGTTCAGCAGTGCGGTGGAGGTCTCCGTGCCATGATGGTCCGTGCCGGGCGTGCCGTCCACCAAATATACGCTCGCAGCGTCAGGGTCTGCGCCTGGCGGCAACACAACATAAGCCAGTATAGAGCGTTGCGCGAGAGCCTGGCGTGCAAGTTCGAGTGACGAAGGGTGGAGTATCAGTCCTTCTACGCGGCTTATCTCCTGTAGGAACGTATTCGGCTCTCGGCCCGTGATCAGGTGGTGCCAGGTCAGAAGTTGCACGCGCTCCGAGTTGTAGTCAACTACCTGCACCAGCAAATCCGGGCAGCCGATACGCATTACCGCGCTCGTACGGTTAGCTCCATCCAGCACCACGTACCGCTCCGTGCCCGGTATGGGCGTGACGATAGGCGGGTTCTTTAGATAGCCGTCCTCGCTAAGTCGCGTTGCGAGGCGGGCAACGCGCTTGCCGTCTGCGTACTCGTGCAGCAACAGAGAACCAATAGGCACGAC
The DNA here is from genome assembly GCA_038324555.1 of Chloroflexia bacterium. Classification (GTDB taxonomy): domain Bacteria; phylum Chloroflexota; class Chloroflexia; order QHBQ01; family JADMIH01; genus JADMIH01. The sequence continues at coordinate 12,479 of JBBQIC010000074.1, read as the reverse complement.
CCTCAAGTCCGGTATGTCCATTTGTGACGAATGACGAGTGACGAGTGACAGGTGATGACCCCCGTCTTGCGCTTCAGGTCGCCGGTTCGGGAAGATAAAGGGCATTCATATGCTCCGTGCGTGAAACGTGATGCGTGAAACGTGAAACGTGAAACGTGATGCAACAATGCGCACTTCTACTTATACCAAAAGGACGCACGGTGGGCAAGTCAATCACGCATCACGCATCACGCATCACGCATCACGTTTCACGTTCCCATCCGCTTGACCCTTCTCATCGTTAGCACCTATACTGGGGATACTATCGGCTTGCGGTTCGCTCCCCTTGAAAGGATTTGCTCATGCGTCATCGTACGCTAGTTTTATTGGCTTTGGTGGTATTGCTCCTCACTGCTTGCGATCCATTTGCATTGGACGCGGTGACGCCCACGCCATCTTCTACAGAGATGCCTACTGCCGCTCCGCCTACCGCCACTCAGCAGCCTGCCGATACGCCCCCGGCGACAGCTACATCCGCAGCCTTCAATACGCCCACCGAAGCAGCAGCGGTTGTCACGGCGGTCCCCTCCGCCAATAATGGGGCAAACAACTCGGAGGCTATGCGGGAGTTGACCGAAATCGAGTCGGATACCGTGAAGATACGCGGTCTGACGCCCAAAGCTGACGTGGCCGAGCAGTTCATCACGGACGCCCAGATGCGCTCCAACCTCACCGAGCAGGTCAAGGAGGACTATTCACGAGACGAGGCTAAACGGGACTCCACAACGCTCTGGCTGCTGCGGCTGATGGATAGCCCCACTATAGACCTGTATCAGCTTCAGATAGACCTGCTGGGCGAGCAGGTGCTTGGCTACTACGACCAGAAGAAGAAAGACCTATTCGTGCGTAGCGACCAGTCCCAACTTTCGCCGCTTGCTCGTGAGACGCTGGCCCACGAATTCACTCACAGCTTGCAGGACCAGTATTATAATTTGTCGAAGCTACGGCCCGACAAAATAGAGAACGACAAAGGCAACGCGGTGCTGACGCTGGTGGAGGGAGACGCGGTTGTCACCCAAATCGCGTATGCACAGAAGTACATGAGCGCCCAGGATTTGCAGAAGCTACTCGATGAGAGCAACAACATCTCCCAGCCGGTGCTGGACAGCGCTCCGCGTTACATCCGCGACAGCTTGATTTTCCCCTACGAGCAAGGTCCTACGTTCATCCAAGCTCTGGCGAAAGCGCAGCCGGGCAGCTACAAAGGTGTCAACGACGCGCTGGCCGACCCGCCGCAGTCAACGGAACAGGTTCTGCACCCGGAAAAATACCTCAATAAGCCGCGCGACGAGCCGGTGTCAGTATCACTACAGCCTCTTACTGATACCCTGGGCGCGGGTTGGACCTTCCGCAACAGCGACACCATGGGCGAGTTTGACCTGAAAGAGATGCTCCAGGTGAATGGTGTGGACGATGCGAAGGCGTGGGAAGGTTGGGGAGGTGGGAGCTATGCCTTCTATCAAAATGGCGATAATGCGCTGGTATTCCTGCAAACCCGATGGGACACCGTCAAGGATGCCACTGAATTTGGTGACGCCGTGCAGCAAAGCCTCGACTCACTCAACAAGAACAGTGGATTATGGAGTGACAGCAAGCGCGCGTTCGGCCTAAAGCGTTTCGGCGATGCAGTAACCTTCGTGGGGGGCACCGACCGCACCGCAGTGCTGCACACCCTCGCCGCCGTCAAATAGACCTTTGTATTACACAAACATGAGTCATATCCAGTTTTCCTAACGAACCGCAAAGGCGCAAAGAGCGCAAAGTTACGCAAAGGAATAATAAATAGAAAACCTTTGCGTAACTTTGCGCTCTTTGCGCCTTTGCGGTTCGTTTCCTCTGTCTGTCAACTTATGGGTTGATGCCGGAGCTGATTTTTGAGAACGTAGCGTTCACCTGCGTTCCCAGGAAACTCAGTATGACGATAACCACAATCGCTATGAGCACCAGAATAAGGGCGTACTCCACCAGGCCCTGGCCTCTTTTCCTGAGTTGATTTAACTTGTTACGCATTTAGGTTCTCCTCCTATATTGAATGTGAGAAGACACGCTTCTCATACAAAGCACGCGACTGCCAGCCTTAGAATGTACCGCTATCATCTAAACTTTGTGATAGCAAGGAAGTATACCACGCTTAAGGAGTATTTTAAGCAAAAGATTAGTTGAACATAGTTACAGTTTATTAATCTCACCTACAGAGAATGCCGATCCGCTAAATCAGGAGCGCCATCAGTGCCTTCTGCACGTGCAAGCGGTTCTCGGCTTCGTCAAACACTATCGAATTCGGGCCGTCCATGACATCATAGGTGATTTCCTGTCCCCTATGCGCTGGCAAGCAGTGCATCACAAGCGCATTCTCGCCCGCTCTCTGGAGAAGCTCGCGGTTCACCTGAAACGGCGCGAAGGTACGAGCACGATGCGCGGCCTCCGCCTCCTGGCCCATGCTCGCCCAGGTATCGGTGTAGATAACGTCGCTCCCCTTCACGTCAGCAGGGTCGTTGGAAAAACTCAACTTCGTGCCTGTTCTGGCGGCGTCTTCACGCGCTTTTTGCACGTACTTGGGCTTGACCTCGTGCCCTTGCGGGTTGATGATGGTTATGTTCATGCCCACTTTAGCAGCGTTTAGCAGCAAAGCCACCGCCACGTTGTTGCCGTCGCCTATGTAGGTCAGGTTGATACCTTCGACACGCCCGCACTTCTCATAAATAGTAAACAGGTCGCCCAGCGACTGGCAGGGGTGTTCCTCGTCCGAAAGGCTGTTGATGACCGGCACGCCTGCGTGTTCGGCCAGTTCTTCTACATCCTTGTGTGCGAATACCCGTGCCGTGATGCCATCAACCATGCGCCCAAGCACCCGCGCCACGTCGGGTACGCTCTCGCGCTCGCCCAAGACTATATGGTCCGGTCCCAGATAGAGTGCGTGCCCCCCAAGCTGCGACATCCCCGTCTCGAGGCTCACCTGCGTGCGCAGTGAAGGCTTTTGGAATATCATGGCCAACTGCTTGCCTTCCAGGATGCGGTGAGGCTCACCCATCTTTTGCTTGCGCTTAAGTTCAGCCGCAAGCGTCCAAACCTGCCAAATTTCCTCCGTCGTAAAATCTGCTATAGAAACCAGGCTCCGGCCTTTCATGCTTACCTCCATGTGTTTGCTCCTTTCGTTTAGGGAATAGGGTGAGGGAATAGGGTGAGGGAGTAGGTATTATTTCTACTCCCTCACCCTATTCCCTCACCCTACCCAATGCTAGTTCCCATCTCCCCCTCCAACGCGCGTACCACGCTGCGCAGGTGGGTGATGATTGCTTGTTTGCCACCGGCCTCCACGAAGCCCACAGCGGCGCGTACCTTTGGCCCCATGCTGCCCGAACCGAAGTGGCCGTCGTCCATGTGGCCTCTAGCCTCCTGGACGCTCAACCTGGATAGCGCCTGCTGGTCGGGTTTGCGATAGTTGATATAGACCTGCTCTACGTCGGTCAGTATAATGAGGCGGTCGGCGTCCAGCTTTTCCGCCAAAAGGGCAGCGCCGAGGTCTTTGTCAATCACCGCTTCCACGCCATGCAAGTCGCCGTTCTCGCCGCGCACTACCGGCACGCCTCCACCCCCGGCGCATATGACCAGCGCACCGGCGTTTATGAGTGTCTTGATAGCGTAAATCTCTGCAATAGCGACGGGCATGGGCGAAGGTACGACTCTGCGGTAGCCGCGCCCGCTGTCTTCGATCACTGTGAAGCCCTGGGCGCGCAGTTCTTCGGCTTTCTCCTGGGTGTAGAAAGGCCCGACGGGCTTCGTGGGGTGGGCGAAGGCCGGGTCTGCTGGGTCTACCACCATTTGTGTGACGACGGTAGCGACGGGCCAGGGCTTGCCCAGCCTCCTTAGCTCGTTCTGTAGGCACTGCTGCATCATGTAGCCGAGTTGCCCCTGGCTCATGGCCCCTGCCACGTCCATCGGCATAGGCGGGATACCCTGGGCTTCCTGGGCTGCGGCCTGCTGCACCAGGATAGCGCCCACCTGTGGCCCGTTGCCATGCGTCAGCACGACCCTATAGCCCCTGTTTGCCAGTTCAGCCACCTCTGCCATTGCCTTGCTCACGTTGGCGAACTGTTCTTCCGCCGTGCCCCGCTCATCTGAACTTTGGATAGCGTTGCCGCCTAACGCAAGCACTAATGTCTCTATATACGTGCGGCTTTGCGCCTGCCCTATGTCGGACAACGTTGTCTCCCCGTAATGCGTAAAATGTGACATGTATAATGCGAAAATAGAGGGCAACCAGGCTGGCTGCCCCTCACGTAGTCCATTATAACAGGTGGGGTCAACTGGTGGACGACTGACGACTGACGACTGACGACTGACGACTGACGACTGACGATAGACGATAGCGGGCATCGTCTATCGTCCATCGTCTATCGTCCATCGTCCATCGTCCATCGTCCATCGTCTATCGTCAGTCGTCCATCTCCCGCGAAAGCCACTCGCTGAGGTCATACAGGCTTTCTTCGCTGATGCTGTGGCCTATGGGATATTCCCTGTAGATCAAGAGTGCTTTGTGGAGCGACAGATAAGCCTCACTTTGGCGGCCATAAATGACGGGTATCACTTCGTCGTAAAGGCCGTGAGCCACGAAGAAGCCCTTGCCTTCGATGCCGCCCGGCACGACCTCCAACCCCGTACTAATGGGCACGTACCCGCTGTGCATTATCACTCCCCTGACTTTGTGGGGCACAGTCAACGCCAGCGCCGCCGACATGATAGCGCCCTGGCTGAACCCCATCAAGAACAGGCGTTGCGGATCAATGCCGTAGGCGGCGGGCAACCCGTCTACGAACCCCCGTAGCTCGCTCAACGCAGTTGTAAAAGTGTCTTCATCAGGGCTGCCTATCTGGGCCATGTCGTACCAGGCGAACCCTGGCCCCAATTTGAAGGGGGCACGCGCGCTCACTATCGTCAGCCGTGGGTCGAGGGCGGCTTCAAGCCCCATAAGGTCTTCTTCGTCGGCTCCCCTGCCGTGCAATAAGAGGAGGCCGGGCGTGCCGTTTTCCGCAGCTAAACTAGCCTTATCCGATTGCGACGCAGGCCGCACGATGTGGGCGAGATTCAGTTCTGGTAATGAGTCCATTCTATCCATACATTCGACCTCCGTCCCTGCTGGCGCGGGAACCTTCCTCTTCGTTGCTATTCATTGTACTCCATGTACTTCAGCCAGCGGTAAACGTTCAGTTAGATGCTGGGTAGGGGCGACCCTTGTGGTCGCCCTGTCTGCATACCGCATGGGCAAGAGGGCGACCACAAGGTTCGCCCCTACAAGGCTCCTAACTGAACGTTTACATCAAGCATTTATCTTGCCTGCTACAAGCGCGGCATATTATAATGGAGGGTTACATCTCGACATAACATCATTGATAAAGAGAGAATTTCCTATATGATTGAGCGAACTTCGGGTATGAATGCTTCCCCGTCGGGCGATTTGCAGGCCGATATTCTGCGCACGCTGTCCGACGCCATCCGTTCTCTCGGCCACAGCGCCGAAGGGTTGGACCTGACGCTGCGCCCGATACCGTTGGAAGGCGCGTGGGGCTTTGGGTCGGCGGCGGCTTTCCAGTTGCGCAGGAACGGGGTGTCCGGCAACCCCCAGGAGATAGCCGAGCGCGTAGCGTCAGCTGTGCCTCCGCTCCCACAGCTAGAGCGCGTGGAGGCGGTCAGCGGCTACGTCAATTTCTACGTTGATAAGAACTGGTACGCCAATCGCGTCCTAAGCCAGGCGCTAGCGCAGGGCAAAGAGTACGGCTGCTGGCCTGATAAGGGCGAGCGGGTCATGGTCGAGTATGCCAACTTGAACACGCACAAGGCCATGCACGTCGGCCATCTGCGCAACGTCGTGCTTGGCGCTGCCATCTACAACATCCTCAAGTGTAACGGCTTCGACAGCGTAGGCGCGACCTACATCGGGGACATCGGTATGCACGTCATACGGGTGCTATGGGGCTACCTCAACTTCTATAAAGGCCATGAGCCAACAATGAACCGAGGCGCGTGGCTCGAAACAATCTACGTCGAAGCAACTTCCAGGCTGGAATACCACAATAGGGTCGTAGAGCTAATAGGCGACGCTGCCAAAGCCAACCCCGCCATCGCCGCCCAACTCACCAACGCCCTCCAAGCTCTGTCCGACACCGACCCTGCCGATGCGCCCTATGCCCAGCAGATAGCCTCCACCCTCACAACGAGGGACGGACCCGATTGGAAAAACGTACTTGCCAACAGGGACCACATCGTGCTCAATCTGTGGGATGTCCTGGGCAGGACGCTGCTCGCCGGACCCTCCGTACTCGATACAACCAACCGGGACTCGGCGTTTGTCAGGGGTCAGGGGTCAGGGATCGGGGATCAGTCTTCAAGACAAGAAACTGATCCCCGATCCCTGACCCCTGACCCCTTCTCCGACCTGCGCCGCGACTACGAGAAGCTAGACGTCACCCGCGAGTGGTGGGATAGCGTCCCGCAGTGGCAGGCCGAGATCAAGGAGATGTTCGCGCGCTGGGAGGCACAGGACCCTGAACTGGTGGCCCTGTGGAACGAGACCCGCCAGTGGAGCCTCGATATGTTCAACCGCATATTCAACGACCTGGGCGTGCATTTCGACGCCTGGTTCTTCGAGAGCGAAGTAGAGGAGCCGGGCAAAGTGGTGGTCGAAGAGCTAATCAAAATGGACCTGGCCGAGGACCATCGCGCCGAGGGCGAGACTGTTATTGTGCGCATAGACGATAAGCTGCGCTCCCACCCTACCTTGAACGAGAAGTACCGCAAAGAGCTATACAAGGTCAACAAAGACGGCACGGTAACAGAGCCGAAAGACGCCTGGCGGGTGCTGCCGGTGCTACGCTCGGACGGCACATCGCTCTACGCGACCAAAGACCTTGAACTGGCACGCCGCAAGTTCGTGGACTGGCACATAGACCGCTCAATCTACGTCATCGATTCGCGCCAGTCGCTCTACTTCCAGCAGATATATCGCGTTCTCGAACTGTGGGGCTTCCCGCAGGCCGACAAGTGCTACCAGTTGGCTTACGAGTTCGTCAATACGCCAGAGGGGGCAATCTCGTCCCGCAAGGGCGGTGCGCCGCCGTATGAAGATTTCGAGGCCGAAGCCCTGAAGCGGGCGCGGGCAATCGTGGACACCAAGGAAGCTGAACAGCGCCGCGATCTCCGAAGCAACCTCACTGAGGAGCAGAAAGACGCCATAGCGCGGGCGGTAGCCTACGGCGCAATGAAGATGGGTATGCTCGACAAGGACAACAATAAGATAATAACCTTCATCTGGGAGCAAGCCCTCAACCCGGAGAGTCAGTCGGCCACCTACGTGCAATATTCGCACGCCCGCGCCACCCGTGTGCTGGAAAAAGCGCCCGCTGAGATGCTGCCTAGGCCGGACGCACGCTATGACTTCGCGTCGCCCAACGTCTACGAGACCAACCTGCTCGAGCAGATAGCCAGGCTGCCAGAGGAGGTAGCGCGCTCCGCCGAAGCCTATAAGCCGGTGATCATCGCCACGTACTGCTTCGAGTTGGCCGACGCCTTCAACAACTTCTACCACAACTGTCCCATCCTGAAGGCCCCGACGGAGGAGGCGGTAAGAGCGCGCCTTGCGCTGACCGCCGCCGCCAGGCAGACTACGGAGAACGCGCTGGGGTTGCTGGGGATAGAAGCGCCGGAGATAATGTAGTGGAATAGCTAGTAGATTCCGCTCGCTTGTGCTATTATCCAAGCATGACTGCAATTAACTCGCCTTTTCGCTACGCAGGCGGCAAATTTTATGCCCGGAAGCTTATACTTGAGCATATCCTGGCACATGAGCAGTACATCGAGCCTTTCGCGGGCGGCGGTTCCATATTTTTCGCTAAAGAGAAAGCTGCCGCAAACGAACTGAATGATATAGACCCTGAACTGATAAATTGCTACGAGCAGATTCGGGACAATGTAGAAGGCTTGATTGCCCTGCTTGACGGTATTCCTGCAAGCAAAGAGAACCACCACTACTACAAGAATGTCTACGAACCGAGCAACCAATTGGAGTGCGCTTTTCGTTGGTATTATCTAAACAGAACCAGCTATTCCGGGATAATGAACCCTGCTAACTGCTACTGGGGATATGGGCCAAAATTCAGTATGCAGCCCAAGAACTGGCCTGCCCACTTACGCCGATGCTCGGCAAAGCTGCAAGAAGTGAAATTAAGTTGTCGGGATTTTGAAGAAGTAATCGAGGCGATCCCAAACGGCGCTTTCCTGTTTATAGACCCGCCCTACTTTAATGCTGACCAGGATAAATTTTACACGCACAGCTTTGACCATAAAGACCATTTGAGGCTAGAGCGAGTTTTACGCAAGAACAGTAATCGCCTTAAGTTTCTGCTCACATATGACAATAGCCCGGAAGTGCGGCAGCTTTATGGTTGGACGGATGCAATATTGGAAAAAGAGTGGAATTATACGATTAATCGCACCGATGATCAGACCAAAAAGACCACCGATAAAGGCAAGCGGTACGTAGGGAAAGAAATCTTTATTATGAACTACGATGAGACCGCCTATTTGCGACCCTCTTTCGTACAACTTCCTCTAGCTTCCCTGGAAGCTCAGTTAGTGGCAGCCAATTCGCATCGTTTTGAAGATACACAGTAGGTGTTCGCGGTATAAGCCCATTCTCTCCAATATCCGGGGGCAATACAAATCTATAATCGTCAGCAGTAGCTTGTAGGAGCGCCTCGTTATCAGAAACCCCGTAATACTGGTGAAGAACTTGAATCAATATTAGGTCATCTATTACTTCTAACTCGTCTCCAACAGTGCCTCCTACAAAAAGGGCGTTAGAAGAATTGGTTACAAGCACGTCAAAATCCGATACCGAATAGCGGTCATTACCGACGCTAGCAAGTTTCATATTGCTGCGACTTCGATGGCACTTAACCTTGAAATGGGGAACCTTGTGTATTCTAGCGCGGACTCCGGTTGTCATTGAGCCGCGCACCGCACTTTTCGACTCTACAATCAAGGTCTCGCCTGTTTTGCGATGGGTAATAGAGATGTCCTGGTCCGGCAGTCCTGGTTGGGCGCCTAAGTTTAGCTTTGAAACTACCCATGCGCCTGGATTTAATAATTCGCGCAATAAAAGATAGACGTTGTACTCCATTCCTTTGCCGCGCAGCATCGGTACGACTTTTTGGTCATTGATTATCTCGAAGAAATAATCGAGCGGAATAGAGTATTTCTTACAATAACGCTCCAGGTCATGACCCAAAGCATTATAATCAATGGGCATGTTGACACTGCTCAATGTAGACCCCTTTATTACTCCTGAGCTTGCTTATCTGATGCGGAGAAATCAAAGAGTTCCCTTATCTCCACACCCAATCCGGTAGCTAATTTGACTATGGTCTCGAATGTAGGAGAAGCTTCGCCAGTTTCGATTTGGCTGATGTAGTTGATAGACAACTCAACTTTTTCGGCTAACTGAGCTTGCGTAAGTTTTCTCTCACGTCTAAGCTCTTTTACTTTCTTGCCAAAACGCAATTTAGCCTCAAGCACAGGGTAGGCTCCAAAGGAACAGTATAGGCTTTACGAATGTATCATACTAATGGTGGTATTTACACAAACTACCAGTTGGATTTTTGAGCCCATGGAAGAGAAATGGTATTATACATAGTGCTTCTCATACCCTTATTTTAGAAGAACCCAATGTCTCAACACTTCCGTCCACCTCCTGGCCCTGGCCTCTCGCCAACACATAATCTTCCACAACTGAGTGGACAGAAAGGCGGGCAAAGTTTATAACTGAGTGGGGTTAGCCTTGCGCCTATTTCTCGCGGGGAGCAAGACGGCAACCCAAAACTTGCAACGAAGCATCGAACGAAGCATTGATCGAACGAAGCATTGGTTGTAGAGTGACGGAGTGAGTTGTCTATTTCTTTTCCTTCACTTTACCAGGAGAGCAATGTCGCTACACGTAACCTCGGAATTTGGACGCCTCCGAGAGGCGATTGTGCATCGTCCGGGGGACGAACTTGTGAGAATGACACCCTCTACGCGCGATTATTTTGTCTTCGATGACCTCTTGTACGATGAGCACGCACGGCAGGAGCACGATTGGCTGACCGACCTGCTTAAGAACTACCTGGGCGTGAAACTGCATTTTTTTGAGGAACTACTGGAAGAAGCTCTTTCGGTCGCGTCTGCCTCCGAGCGTCGCGCACTGGTTTCGCAGGTGTGCCGCCTGGAGTCGGGTATGCCGCCCGTAGAGCAGCGCGTAGGGCAGCTTGAGGTGCTGGTGCGCTGGTTCCAGGGGCAAGGTTGGCCCCAATACACCCAGGACCCCGAAGGCGACCCCGCCGCCTCTGCCCCAGGAATGCTGCCGGGTACCCTCACTTCGCTGCTTGCCCAGGGCGCCGACGTAGGATTGGCCCCGATGCAAGCAACCGAGTCGCTCGACTATTTGCGGAGCCGCCTGGAATATTGGTGCGATGACGGCAACTATAAAGAGTTAGCGCAGGAGCTAATCCAGGGCATAGAGGCCAGGGTCTCCACAACTTCGCCTTCCGAGAAGCCGGGGCCGAAGGGAAATGGCAACGGCAACGGCAATATCCCAGGACCTGACTACAACGGAGATGAAGACGCCCTCCGGCGCTTTGTCGAAGGCCGCCTGTTCTACCTGACCCCGCTCCCTAATTTGATGTTCGTCCGCGATGTTGGCACAGTGGTCAACGACCGCATACTGCTGGCGCGCATGGCAGCGCCCGGCCGGACGCGCGAACCGTTACTCCTTGACTTCGTGCAACGGAACCACCCCAGGTTCAAAGATACGTCGCGCTGGACGTGGGCCGACGCGCGCATCAACGACCCTGCGTGGACCATGGTCTCGTCGCCCCTTCTTCAATTGGAAGGGGGCAATCTTATGCAGCTGCGCGAGGACCTGATGATCGTAGGCGTGAACGAGCGCACGAGCCTAGAAGCCGTGCAGCGGATTTCGGACGCCTGGCGTGCAGAGATTGGCATGAGTGGCAAGAAGATAGTACTCTACGTGCTGCGCTTGCCTGCTGGCTTCAATCACCTTGACAGCGTTTTCGGAGCAATAAGCCCGGACGAGTGTGTAATCTACCCTCCCGTGTTCGAGCCGTATGGCCCGGCGTCGGTAGACGTTGTGCGCGTCGAGCTAGGACAGGACTCGGTAAGTCCAACCCGTGCCACCGACTTCTTCGAGAGCTTGCGTCAAGACGGCATAGACTTCAAGCGCATCCCTTGCGGCGGCTCCGACCCCGTAGACCAGCAGCGTGAGCAGTGGTTCAGCGCCGCCAACATGCTCGCCGTCGCCCCAGGCAAGATCATAATCTATCGCTCGTCCGAACAGACAGTAGCCGCCCTCGCCGAGCACGGCTACCAAATAATAGACATAAACGACGTGCAGACCGGCAAAGTCAAGCTAGATGTTGACGGCCCTGGCAAATGGGCGCTCAAAATCAAAGGCTCAGAGCTATCCAGGGGGCACGGCGGCCCGCACTCGCTGGTGTTGCCCCTGGTCAGAGAGGGTTGAGGGTTGGAACGTTAGAACGTTAGAAAGTTGGAACGTTCCAACGTTTTAGCGTTCCAACGTTCCAACGTTCCAACAACATTATGCTGAACGTCACATCAGAAATCGGCCAATTACGCAGGGTTGTGGTTCACGCGCCTGGACAGGAGGTACGCTTGATGACCCCTGCCTTGCGGCACGACCTTCTCTTCGACGACATCCTCTACCTGGAGCTTGCCAGGCACGAGCACGAGGCGTTCCGACAACTCCTTTCTATCATCGTGCCGCCCGAAGATGTGCTCGACTCGGCAGACCTGCTACGTGACGTGCTCGATGACGAAGCCACGCGACGCGCCATTATTGAGGGCGCTTGCCGCCTGCAATCAATGATTGGCGAGCAATCGAGCGCCGACATAGAGGCGCTATACCGTGATCTGATGGAAGCCGACCCCGCGCAGCTTGCGACCTGGCTTGTTGAGGGTAAGCCCGACCCTACGAGGCACGCGGCGCTCACTTCCTACCTGTCGGAGATGCCCTACCAGTTGCCTCCAATACCCAACCTGATGTTCATGCGCGACCCGTGCGCGGTGGTCGGTAACGGACTTGTAGTGGGGCACATGGCAAAGTCTGCCCGAATGCGCGAAGCTTTGCTGATGCGCTACATCTACATGCAGCACCCGTTGGTGAATGGCAACGAGCACGTACCGGCCTGGTTCGACAAGCTATCCCCTGCCAATAACAACCCTGTGGACGCTGCCGCCACTATCGAAGGCGGCGACGTGTTGGTGATACGCCCGGACCTCGTGCTGGTGGGTCTCTCGGAGCGCACATCATCCGAGGCGATAGACGCCCTGGCGTGTGGCTTTGCAAAGCAAGGCAGCCCAGTCAGGACCAT
>JBBQIC010000073.1:0-13917 GCA_038324555.1 Chloroflexia bacterium | reverse complement strand
GTACCAATTCTCAGACAGGTTGGTAAGGTGAGTGATTCTTCGCTGCGGCTCAGAATGACACGGGTCAGTTGGTTTGTTGCCCCCATAGTTTTGCTTTCGATTTTGAGGCAACTCCGCTACCCCACTGCGTAAGGTGAGTTAATAAACATCCGCCTCTGAGCCAACAAGTCTGTGCTTTACAGAGCTTGTTTACTTTGCATCGGCTGCTCTTGCTCATTAACTTGCTTATTAATTTAGGACTTTCCCTTGGACCAAATCAGAATAGTATGATAAGGCACAAGCATGATAACGAAAAGCCAATACATCTTAGCTGGTATGATACTAGACTTACTATTTACGATTTGCGATCATACGGGTGGAAGTAGCTCCCAAAGGCTAGACGCTGGTGCGGTGCAATGGATTAGAGGAAGGTTTGACAGTCTCTATGGGTAAGCTACATGATAGCAGAACTATTCAGCTATCATGACACGTTTACTAGCTCAAACCTTAGCTGAAGTCAGGACTTCGGGCTGCAACCAGAACAGTTTCTGCGTGAGTTAGTACGCTCGACCGCTCTCAAACCCATAGTTGGCGGTGAAAGCCCCCGCGCAGGGCAGTCGTTAATCAAGGTTTTTGAAACGTAGACACGCAGAAATGAACTAGAGGAGTACATGGGTTTGCTCATTTTGTGCTGGGGCTAGGTAAAGCCTCTCCAAGATAGGTAGCGCGCTCCTCGGGAGTGAGAGCGCGGCTCACGCGGTTCGCGGCCAACGATGCTAAATCCGTGAGGTTGGCTGCATATTGGCGGGCCTTGCCATCTAAGCTGGCAGTCACGATAGAGCGTCCATCAGGGCTGTATGCGGCCCAGACAACATCGCTTGTACTTCCGGGCAAAGTGGAGAGTTCTTCCCCATTGGAACCGTCCCACAACTTTGCCGTGCGGTCCGCGCTAACGGTAACGATGCTCCTTCCATCGGGACTGTACGCTGCTCTTAGGATAACATCCGTGTGACCTCGCAAAGTTGTGCGCAACTGCCCGGTAGAAGCATCCCACACTTTCGCCGTCTTGTCGTGACTGGTAGTAACAATGCTCTTTCCATCCGGGCTGTAAGATACGAATTGCACTTTATCGCTGTGACCCTGCAATGTAAAGCGTAGCTGTCCATTGGAGGCGTTCCACACCCTCGCTGTATGGTCATAACTGGCTGTGACAATGCTGAACCCATCCGGACTGTATGCTACGCTCGATAGTGGACCAGTATGCCCTTTCAGGATCAGACGCACCTTGCCAGTATGAGCGTCCCACACTCGTGCGGTGCCGTCATCGCTAGCAGTGACGATATTATTGCCGTCCGGACTATATTTCGCGTACCATACAGTACCCGTATGGCCTGCTAGGGTAGCGTGCAGTTGGCCGCTAGCAGCATCCCACACTCGTGCAGTCTTATCATAGCTGGCAGTGACAATATTCTTGCCATCCGGACTGAATTCTACATATTCTACAGCGTCGGCGTGACCTTTAAAAGTAGTTCGCTCCTGCCCAGTCACTGCGTCCCATAGCTTCGCTGTGCTGTCCTTACTTGCTGTGACAATGCTCTTTCCATCAGGGCTATATGCTCCATGAGCAATTATGCCAGAATGGCCTGTGAGAATGGCTCGTGTTCTCCCTGTTGTAGCATTCCATATTCGTGCGGTGTTGTCTGCACTCACGGTAAGGATATTGCTCCCGTCTGGGCTATATATAGCACTCCAGACACCGGCATTATGACCAATCAGCGCAGGGCGCTCCTGACCGCCATTAGCATCCCATATCTTCGCGGTCTTATCAGCACTCGCCGTGATGATACTACGACCGTCCGAGCTAAAGGCACCGTACCATACCGCACCTGTGTGACCGTGCAAGGTGGCACGTTCCTGCCCGGTGTGAGCGTCCCACAGTTTCGCGGTGCCGTCTGCACTGGCCGTAAGAATACTCTTTCCATCGGGGCTGTATGTAACCCTGATCACCTCATCCTCGTGACCGGTGAGGTCGGCCAATAGCCGCCCGGTCTGTACTTCCCATATTTTCGCTGTGCGGTCCTTGCTTGAGGTAACAACGCTGCGCCCATCTGGGCTGAACGCTGCGCTCGTCACCCTGTCCGTATGTGCCGATAACGTTATCGAGGTTGGTGGGGATGCTGATACGTCCCAGATCGCTGCGGTATTGCCATCACCGGCTAGGGCGACGAATCTCCCATCCTGGCTGTAAGCGGCATCCCACATTGTGCTCATGTCGCCTTTTAGAGCGGCGCGTTCGCGCATGGTAGCAACGTCCCAGACTCTAGCCGTATTGTCCTCGCTAAGAGTGAGAATACTCTTACCATCAGAGCTATAGGTCGCCCAGTACACAGCGGCATCGTGGGCAAGAATCGTAGGGTACGGCTTCCAGGTCTCAGTATTCCAAAGCCTGGCAGTTCCATCGTTACTACAAGTAATAAGGCTGTTCCCATCTGGGCTGAACGCGGCCCAACGAACCTTATCCGTATGGCCTTTAAGAGTAGCGCGGACCTGCCCGGTGAGGGAATCCCACACTTTCGCCGTCTTGTCCACGCTTACGGTGACGACGCTTCTCCCATCGGGACTGTATGAGGCGTATCCCACTCCTGCCGAGCCTTTACCCAGCGTGAAAGGCATCTGCCCAGTAGAAGCGTCCCAGATGCGTACGGTACCATCGTCGCTCATGGTCAGCACGCTCCGGTCGTCCGGGCTATAAGAAGCATACCATACGGAGCCCTGGTGTCCACGCAGTGTGAGACGTAACGGAGAGCGGAGAATAGCCTGGCGTAAAGCGGATACCACCTGTGGCGCCGGAGGTCGCCCTTCTTTCAAGGTCGTAGAAATCGCTTCCATAGCTAACAACACGCCCAGTTCAGGGTCACGTTCTTGTGTGAGTGCTTGTGCACGAAGCCGCTCGGTCACATTACGCTGCACTTCCGTGAGTTGAAACTGATTCTCTGCACGCTGCCATTGGACTAACGCCAACACCGCTAGGATTGTGGTTATAACTAAACCAGCCCCCAAACCAACAATCACCAGGCGGCGCGAGCGTGCCCTCTCCATTTGCTCACCTTCTCGGAGGGCGACACTCGCATGGATGAAATCTTGTTCCCCCTGGCTAAGGTCGCTCGCACGTTCTCGTAACCACCCTTCTGACTCTGCAAGCGCAACACCACGCAGCAGCCCTCCGTCGTCCTTACCACTGGCCTCCCATTGATGCATAGATGTTCTCAGCCGTTCTTGCCAGGTGCGGAATTCGCGGTCCGCCTCAACCCACTCCTTCAACCTGTCCCAGCCCATGATCATGGCCTCATGGATAATTTCGACCGTATCCTCGCCCGTCGCTTCGTCCCGGTCGCTTACCACCAATCGAGCGCTGGCTAATCGCGTAACCAGATCCCAGTTATCTTCCCGCACCTCCTTGCGGTTTGCCAGCCGGCGCGTATCCTCGGTCGCTTCCCCAGGCTGCACCAACTGAACGAAGATTCGCCTTGCCTGCTGCTGTTCCTGTTCGCTAAATTCCGTGAATACCTCTTCGGCGTACCTTGCTAATGCTTTCTCGACACCGCCTATCTCGTTGTAGGACGCGTGGGTCAACATGCCGTTGCTCTGACGCGCCCATAACAGCGTCAGAGCAAACTCCAGAAGTGGCAGATCACCTGGCTCGTTACTCACTGCCTCCAGAATACGCTCGGTCAACCCGTCCTCTAACTTTACTTTCAGCTGTTCGGCGGGCACCTCGATGACTGCCCGTAACTCCTGGCGGGTCATAGAGCCGAGTTTGAGGTCCGCACCTTGCAGGGCGTCTACCATTGGTCGATATAAAAGAGCAGGGCCAAGAAAGTCGGCTCTCATTGTGATTAGCAGCGATAAGTTCGACCCATTTTGCTTGCCGTGCCTTCCGTTGACCCCCTCTGTAAACTCAGGCGTGCCCGACAGCAAGAGATCGAGAAATGCCTGTCGCTCAGCGTCTGGACAAAGGGTATAGAGTTCTTCAAACTGATCTACTATCAGCAACAAGCGCTCACTGTAAGGATATTTCTCAATTATGCGTCCGGCTACATCTTGAAGTCTGAGACTGCCCACTTTGAATGCCTCAGCCTGTTTGTTGATTTCGATTAGCCTGTCGGTCTCACTAATACCGGGTTCAAGCAAGGGTATCAGCGCACCAGCCAGTGCATGGAGGGGGAATTCACTTGGCCGCAGCGTAGCAATGACCCACCCACCTACCTGGCGTAGACGAGGAAATAAACCTGCGAAGACTACAGAGGACTTACCACTGCCCGACGGTCCAATCACCGCAACCATGGGCTTATGTTGCTTATGCACCACATCCATGAGAGCATCGGTGAAGGCATCCCTACCACAAAAGTGCTCCGCATCTTCTTCTTGGAAGGCGAAAAGACCACGATACGGGTTGGGAGGTATTGATTGTGGTATCGCCTGCGGCAGCGATACCATTTCCTCTTGCTGGGCTGTATCTGCTGTTTGCAAACCTCTTACCGTTGTGGCTAGTATGTTTGTATTTACTTGCGCCTTCAACGAGTGAAGGAGTTGCTCTTCAAGGGAGGACTGTTCAGTCAGTATTGGCTTATCGGCAGCGGCGAGCAAGGCGTGGGCTTCTTCCAGGTAATCAAGCACCCCCTGTTCATGCAACCATCCGATTATTTGTACCACGCGCTCCCGAGACTGGGGGCCAGTAAGTGCCTTACCATTGCACATGCGCGCAACGACGGCTGGGTCCTGGTTGATACCCATCGCCAGTCTGTTCTGGCTCAGACCCTTTTTACGAATGAGGTGGTTCCAGATAAGGTCCCCAAATGGGTGGCTCACGGCAAGTACCTTCCAACTAGTTGTGCGTACAAGTTGCAGTCTGTAGCCCATACTCAGCATAGGAATGCTATGACCGGTATGCGCTATTAATATGCTGTCTTAGCTACCCAGCCAGCAACGAGGCTTACTGCACCGGGCTGTAGGACCTTCTGCTGCCTAACGTATCCTCAGAGTATGCAAAGACTGGTCCACGAGATGGAATTGAGGAAAGACCGAGCTACCTAGAATTGCTACGCCTCGTGGTTTCGTCATTATACCACAAGGAAATAAGGCTGGACTTCCGTTGATAAACGCCATCGGGCGCGCAATTGGCTGTTGGTCGCCTGGTGTATGAGATTTGACGCCAGGAGCGGGTGAAAAGTTCCAGCACTGAAGTCGTCGATAAGCGCGGACGTAGAAAACTCCTCAGAATTGTCAATGGTATTGACAGGAAATAGTAGTGACATTGATAGGGTTCTGGTGGTAAGTTTACGCCACGAGCAGGAGGCTCCGATACTAATGGCACATGGAAAAGGAAGGAATCAGGAGGAACAAAATGTTAGTCAGAGTTTCTAAAGTAGGCCAATCATTCACGAACCCGCGATGCGCTATCTTTGCGCTTTTATTGCTGGTTACAATCAGCCTTATCTCATTCGACAAGCCGGTCCGCTTTGCCGCTAACCGAGAGAAAAGCCCAATCACCGCCCGCCCAGCCAAGGACGCGGCCAACAACCCACTGCAGCACGCCTGGCCGAGTGGTGTCGTTGGATCTTTGGCAACTGACAAGCAACAGTTGCAAGTGCGACTGCCGGGCGTTAATTCTCCCGACCGCGTCCACGCCATAGTGGGTCGCTCGGCCAAGAACTCGGTATCTCCGCCCTTGCGCGACATAAAACCACTGCCTCCGACGCAGCAACATCCTATTCATGAACTTGAAGAGGAACACTTGCCGCTTAGTGCCCTAGCTGGCGGACGAGGGCGAGAACGAGAGCACGACCCTGTTGTCCAGAATTGGTTTAGCCCACTTGGGTCTGGGTCTCTTGGAGCCTTAGCAATACCAAGCCCTCGAAGCAGTTGGGAAGGTGTGAACGCTATCTGGCGCAGCTCTCCGCCCGACACAACGGGCGACATTGGCCCGAACCACTATATCCAGGTACTCAATTTTGGATTTCAGATTTGGAATAAGACGGGCGCATCTCTATATGGTCCTGCAAATCTCAACACCCAATGGCAGGGCTTTGGAGGCCCGTGCGAGACAGATACCGGCTTTGATCCGGTCGTGCTCTACGATAGCTTTGCTGATCGCTGGCTGATCCATCGGGTCTCACCTTTTCCCACGGCTCAGAACTACTATAGTTGCATCGCCATCTCTGCCAGCGGCGATCCATTGGGTGAGTGGGACCTCTACGCCTTCCCACTCGGTGGCCAGGACTTCTATGATTACTCTAAATTGGGCGTCTGGGCGGATGGGTACTATCTATCGAGCAATCGCTCCAGTAGTTCGGCCTTCCTGGGACCTGCGGCTGTCGTTTTCGACCGTGCCAACATGCTGGCCGGTCAGCCTGCCGCCTTTCAGCAATTCAATATAGACCCTCTCTATTGCGCCCTACTCCCCGCCGATCTGGACGGTACACGGCTACCTCCTGCGGGTTCTCCCAATTACTACGCCACCATCATTAACGGCGTACCCAACACAATTAGCCTGTGGAGGTTTCATGTGGACTGGGGCACACACGCCAATTCTACTTTCACGGGTCCTATCAATCTCGCCACCGCGCCTTCTAATCAGTGGGTATGTGGTGGTTCATGGGATTGCATTCCACAGCCGGGCACGGCCCAGAAGCTCGAGCCTCTCAGCGCGTGGCTGATGTACAGGTTGGTGTACCGCAATTTCGGGGATCACGAGGCTCTAGTCACCAATCAGACAGTAGACGCAGATGGTACGGGCCACGCAGGCGTTCGGTGGTATGAGATAAGAGACCCTGGCGCTTCTCCCTATGTTTACCAGCAGGGCACTTATGCCCCCGACTCCAATCACCGTTGGATGGGCAGCATCGCAATGGATCATGCCGGAGACATAGCCCTCGGCTACAGCGTTTCCAGCAGCAGTGTCTACCCCTCGATACGCTATACAGGACGGCGTGCGAGCGACCCACTTGGAACAATGCCACAAGGAGAAGGCGTGCTTATCGCAGGAGGTGGCTCGCAAACGGATACTAATCGCTGGGGGGATTACAGTATGATGACTATTGACCCGGTGGATGGTTGTTCGTTCTGGTACACGACTGAATATTACCAGACGACCAGCGCTGCCAACTGGCACACCCGCATCGGTTCGTTTCGCTTCCCCTCCTGCAGAACCTTCACTCCCACGCCCACCTTCACCGGCACGCCACGCACCTCAACTCCCACACACACACCGACCAATACGCGAACAGCCACAGCCACAGCCACACGCACCAACACGCCCGCTCCTCCTCCGGCTTGCGGACCTGGGTCCAATTATGTCATTGAGCAATCAGGCGGAGCCACAATTTATCCTGATGGTAAGACGTTGATCGCCAACTCCCGGTGCGGTTATTGCACGGTGTCCATCCAGTTGCCATTCACTTTCAATCTATACGGGCAACCGTTTAGCCAGGTAAACGCAAGCAGCAGCGGCAGTCTACTATTTGGCAGCAATAATATACCTGTGGACAGCACCTGCCTGCCTAACCGGCTGGTGAGCAGTGCGATCTTCGCATATTGGTACCGCTTACTTACTAACGAGACACCTACCCAGGGCATCTTCACCTCGGTAACGGGTATCGCGCCCAACCGTGCCTTCAATATCGAATGGCGAGCCTGCGAATATGCGGCAGGATCCTGCGGAGGAGACGTCAACTTTGAGGTACGCCTGTACGAGCAAGCTTCACCGGGGCAAGGAGACCGCTTCGATATGGTGTATGCGACCGTGTTGTTTGGGGGGAGCGACGCCACAATTGGAGTGCAAAGCGATGCCGTCAGTTTCCGAGGATTCACGCAATACTCCTGCCATACGACAAGCCTCAGCGACGGGTGGCAACTAACCTTCAGAGAGCCTGCCTGTGGCACGCCCACGCAGACCAACACTCCCACTAACACGCCCACCTCTACTCGTATATCCATGTTGACGGCGACTAGCACAACCACGCCTGCGCTGGCCCCAGTGCTGATGGGTCATGTGAGCTGGCAGGGCCGCCCCGCCCAACCCAATTCCCTGCAACAACTCCCCATCACGCTGACACTCAGGGCTGGTGCAACGGAAACTGACTTCTCGACTGCCACGACTGATGCCAATGGCTCGTTCACCGTGACAGTGGATGGGTTAGCGCCAGGTATTTACGATTGGCGTGTGAAAGGGCCGAAATATCTAGCGAACTCAGGCACAATTATGCTGACGGGCACTTCGACCACGGGCGCGGAGATGGGTCTCATGAAAGTGGGAGACTGCAACAACGACAATATCGTTACCATTGCGGATTTCAACATTCTCAGACCCACGTTCGGCAGGCAGTCAGGGGACCCGGGCTACGACGACAGGGCAGACTTTACGGGCGACCTGTTGGTGAATGTGACGGACTTCAATCTGCTCAGAGGCAACTTTGGGGTGGGTGGGTCGCCACCGATAAGAATGTGGGAGAGAAGGTAGGAGGTAGGAGATAGGAGGTAGGAGGTAGGAGTAGACAAATGTTGCATCGAGATCGCAAGCTAGCTGCCGCCATCATAATAAGGAGCGCACAGTCGGCGAGCCAAGCGGGCCAACATGCTGAAGCGATCCGGCTGCTGACGCAAGTTCTCGACGTCTTTCCGAGGGACGGTCAGATATCTCTTTGCCCACATCAATCACCTGCCCATCGGCCCATGATTGGCCTTGTCGCAGACTCAAGACGTCCGTAGCATATGAAGAAATCGTGTCGGCGTATCTGCTGACCTAGCTATGGTTGAATGCCGGTTAGATGATACGACGGCGAGCGCGATGGGGCCGGTTCTCAATGATAACTGCACTTGAACTCCACAAAATATCACGGTATACTGTACAGGCAGTTGTGAAATATCATGCGCATTACCATTATCACTGTAGGTTCGCGTGGCGATGTACAACCCTACATCGCTCTGGGACGAGGACTACAAAGAGCCGGACACTACGTTCGATTAGCAACTCATGCCGAGTTTGAGGCATTCGTCCGTGATTATGGGCTAGACTTTGCGCTCCTGGAAGGCAACCCCCGCGCTGTACTAGAGTCTGATGCTGGGCAGGAATGGCAAAAGTCGGGCAGCAACCCTCTACTTTCCTTACAACAGTTCCGTCGTATTGCCAGACCACTAGTTCGGCAACTCACACTGGACTGTTTGAATGCTTGCCGAGGCGCTGATCTGGTACTATTCTCCGTATTAGGCTTCTATCCTGCATTTTCAGTAATCGAGAAGCTGCGGGTGCCAGCATGTGCCGCCTATCTTCAGCCAAGCACTCCAACTCGCGCTTATGCTACTTATCGCCTACCACCTGCTCCTGAGTGGCTGTTCTGGGGTCGTGGGTCTTATAACAAGGCGAGTTACAGTCTTATGGAGCAACTGTACTGGCGAGTACTTCGTGGGCCTATAAACGAAGCTCGCCGTACCATACTTGGTTTACCGCCGCGTTCGAATCCTCCTCGCGGCAGCAAATATCTCCATCTTTACGGCTATAGCCGACACATTCTTCCTCCTCCAGCAGACTGGAGTGGACACAATCATGTCACGGGCTATTGGTTCTTGGAGAGGCCCTCCGATTGGCAGCCCCCTGTTGACCTCCTGAATTTCCTGGAATCTGGGCCACCACCAGTCTACGTCGGTTTTGGCAGCATGAACAACCGCGATGCTAAGAATGTTTCAAAGACCGTGTTGGAAGCGTTGGCAAGAGCAAAGCAGCGAGCTATCCTGGTAACTGGTTGGGGCGGTCTCGGCGATATCACTCTACCCGATGAGGTATTCAAAATAGATGCGGTACCGTTTGACTGGCTCTTTCCGAGGGTATCCGCAGTCGTTCATCATGGTGGTGCGGGAACAACGGCAGAAGGTCTACGCGCAGGCGTACCTTCAGTTGTGGTCCCATTCTTCAGCGATCAGCCGTTCTGGGCAAACCGCATCTATGAAATGGGTGTAGGACCAAAGCCTATTCCTCGGCAGAAACTGACAGCTGAACACCTGTCCGCAGCTATAAGCACTGCCGTCAGTGACGCCAATATGCGAGCGCGTGCCAGCCTCCTAGGCGGTCATATACGGTTGGAAGATGGGGTCCGACGTGCCGTGTCCGTGCTAAACGAGTATGTCCAATATAACAACTGAGGAGCAAAGCTGGCAGGGCAAAATCGTTCTCCGTGCATTCAAGCGGGTACTGAAAGTGATGCCATACGGAACACAGCTGAAGCTGGATGCCCCTTATGGCTCGTTTACGCTTCATACAAACACCTCCATCCCTGCTGTCTTCCTCACAGGTGGCATCGGTATCACGCCTGTGCGTAGCATGCTCGTTGAGGCAACCAAAGAGGCGTTGTCCCGCCGCATCTTCCTTTTCTACTCAAACCATGCACCTGCGGACACCGCCTTTTTAGAAGAGTTGAGAGCGATTGCAGCCAAGGATCGGCAGTTTACTCTTGTCGCTACCATGACGGCAATGGAACATTCGCGTGACAAATGGACCGGCGAGACAGGATATGTCACAAGACCCATGCTGGAAAGATATACCGACGACCTTACCGTGCCCATTTATTACTGCTCCGGCCCCGCAACGCTGGTTTCTGCCATGCGCAAATTACTCACTGAGGCAGGGGTAAATGAAGACAATATCCGCACAGAAGAGTTTGTGGGGTACTAGCTCAGCCCTGAAACGGAGAAACCAATGAGGACTATGCAACTGCTGGAAGATGTGGAGTTTCATGCTGAACACCCCTACGCCCAACCGATCCTTGGTCGATAGGAACGGCCGGGTGCTTCGTTTCACGCTGAGACCCGGTGAGAGCCTCAAGGAGCACAACGCGCCCAACTCACCATTCTAAGTCGTACGAGGAGGCATATCTATCCGAGCAACGGGTTCGGGGAGCTACCGGTGCGCCTGCGCTGACAATAATACGAGCAAGGCAAGGACCGTATAAAGTCATATTTTACATGCTTGCCCTGCTCGCACATCCGGGGCGGGCGATCATGTAGCCAGCCGCGTGGGCGGCAGCTCCTCTCAAGTGAACAGGGGGAACAGTCTGGACAGCCAGATGGAGGTAAACTAAGTAAACTACCCCACGAATAAATTCGGGGGCTTTTCCGTAGAACCTAGCTCTGGTTTCTGTAGCACTTCACAGCACTACAGTTGCAGAGGTTCCCAGAAGTACGGCTGGTTTACAGCAGCCCTACTAACCGAGATTAGCAGCGAGTTATACAACAAAAGGAGTTGCAAGTTTGAACATTTTACGTATCAAAACAATTTCTCGATACAACCCAATATGTTCAGTTGTTAAGGTGGGTCGTTGCGAACAACGAAAAACAGTTAGCTCTCACAAGCGAAGCAAAGAGAGTGCCTTACCCACGTCTAGTATAGCACTTTTACCAGTGCTTTTCAACGACCTATTACGTAGGGGCACTTCCTCCCCATGCCTAAAGGCTGTGGTCTCCGTGCCGAGGAAAAGGCGATGAACGATGCACAGTACGGCTTCCCGGCATGGATTCGAGTGACCCACTGGGTAAACTTCTTGCTTATGGGCTTCGTTATCCGGGCGGGAATACAGATCCTGGCGGCTTATCCGCGTCTCTACTGGAACGACCATTGCATCCCAGGCACCGAGTGGATCAAATTCACGCGAAAAGTGATCAATCCAGAGCTGCCCTGGATAGCCAGAGAGCAAGAAGAGGACTGGTCGCCATTGGTCGCACAGCCAGGGAATAGCTTGGGACTGGGCCGACAGTGGCACTTTGCCGCAGTGGGATTCTGGGTGCTCAACGGCCTCATCTACGTGGTCTTGCTATTCGTATCGGGCGGGTGGACCCGCCTGATCCCTACCTCCTGGTCCGTCGTCCCCGAGGCGTGGAATACGTTCACTGATTATGTGACGTTCCGTCTACCTCCGGTCGGATCGTACAACCCCTTTGATCCGCTACAGCAGCTTGCCTACGCGGCTGTGATATTTGTGCTGGCTCCTCTGCTGATCCTCACCGGAGCGGCACAGTCCCCCGCTATCGAAGCGCAGTTCCCGTGGTACGCCCGGCTCTTCGGTGGAAGGCAGACCGCTCGCAGCCTGCATTTCATCGGGCTGGTGGCCTTCCTTGGATTTATCTTCGTACACGTAACATTGGTCGTTGTGACCGGGTTCGGCGAAAACATGGGCAACATAGTACTCGGCCAGCACGATCACGACCAAGGGCTGGCTATCGCTATTGGCCTGGGGATCATTGCCCTGAGTATCTTTATCTGGGCGCTGACTACCTGGTACTCTCGGCACTCGCCCCGTACCATGCAGCATATCCTCGGCGCAATAATCCGACCTGGGCAGCGTATGCTATCGTTTCGGCTGCGCTCCCGGCAGACCTATAGCCCCGATGAAATCTCCCCAACCATGATCTTGAACGGCTATCCGCCCGACACAGACGAGTACAAACGATTGGTCGGGGGGAACTTCAAGGACTGGGCGCTTGAGATAAGAGGCCTGGTGGATAATCCCATGCGCTTTACTTTGGCCGACTTGCAGGCAATACCCAAGCAGACTCAGATAACCAAGCATCACTGCATCCAGGGTTGGACGGCCATCGCGCAGTGGGGAGGGACGCCCCTTAGTGAGATCTTGAATCGCTGTCACCCCAGGGCGGGGGCGCGCTACATGATGTTCGTGTCGATCGGTTTGGACGCGCGAGGCCGCCCATTCCACGAGTCGCTCCCAATCGAGATGGCCCGGCTCCCACAGACTATACTGGCGTACGAGATGAATTACGAGTCGCTAACGGTGCCACACGGCGCACCGCTTCGTCTGCGAGTGGAGACGCAACTCGGCTTCAAAATGGTCAAGTGGTTGCAGTACATAGATTTCGTGGCGAGTTACAGCCAGTACGGCAATGGGGGAGGCGGGTCACGAGAAGACATCCAGAACTTTGAGCCTGTGGTCAGCGTCTGAGATTCCGTCCCGTAACGTCGCCGCGGGATCATACACTGCAGGAGGCATGAAGGGGTAGGATAGATCATGAGGGCGGTCATAGCCTGCGGCGTCAATATCACCATCAGGCCATCGCTGTTGGGGTTCCGCGCGGCCGTAGCTAGGGTCTCGGCATAGCGCTGCGGCGAGGCATCGCCCAGGATATCCACCGGGTTGCCGTGGCTCCAGGCGGCAGGCAGTATGCCGTCAAACGTTTGCATCGTCTCGGTTGATAAATGTCGGGTCGAATGTTGTAACGCCATACACAGCTATACAGTTTCGACCGGATGCGCCACCTTTCAGTACCCTCAATGTCGGGTCGAATGTTGTAACAGTGTTTAATAACGAAGACCCCGCACTGCACGTCTCAGCTTTCAGTACCCTCAATGTCGGGTCGAATGTTGTAACTTATCCCGTCTTATACGACTACTAACCAGACAACCAAGCTTTCAGTACCCTCAATGTCGGGTCGAATGTTGTAACATATTCAAGGGTGTGTGGGAAGGTATTACAGGGTCACTCAACTTTCAGTACCCTCAATGTCGGGTCGAATGTTGTAACAGTTTTACATAAGTCAGAGAGTTGGCGGGTATGTGATCTTTCAGTACCCTCAATGTCGGGTCGAATGTTGTAACGGAGCAGTGACGAGATGCAACCGCTTGATGCCACTCACTTTCAGTACCCTCAATGTCGGGTCGAATGTTGTAACGCAACTGGCGGTCGCCGAACAGATGCGCGCGCTGTTCACTTTCAGTACCCTCAATGTCGGGTCGAATGTTGTAACGAGGGGGCAGAGGGGGCGGTCACGCTTCTGGGGGTGGCTTTCAGTACCCTCAATGTCGGGTCGAATGTTGTAACCGTACTCACTTATCACGGCGCTGTACGAGTTCGGAAGAGAGACGTGGACGGAAAGAGGGTT
>JBBQIC010000072.1:0-14234 GCA_038324555.1 Chloroflexia bacterium | reverse complement strand
TTGTACACACCGCCCGTCACGTCATGGGAGCTGGCAATACCTGAAGTCCGTGAGCTAACCCGCAAGGGGGGCAGCGGCCGAGGGTAGGGCTAGTGACTGGGACGAAGTCGTAACAAGGTAGCCGTAGCGGAAGCTGCGGCTGGATCACCTCCTTTCTAGGGAGCTCTGACTGCTGGTGACAGAGGGTTCGCCCTCTCTCCCACAGCACTCCTAGGTCAACCGCCACCCGCAAGGTTGGCGAACCTAACCCGCGATGTCGCACTGTCTAAACCACAGGCGGCTCGCAACCTGACAGGATGTTTCGTAATCATCGTTTCGTGGCAACAGTCACCACTCTTCAGTTGGATAAGGCAAAAAAAAGCGTCTACTTAATTGTAGGCGCTTTTTGTTATCATCATCCAGATGATATAATATAGGCGAGATAAATTGTGCGAATCGTTGACGCATTAGGAGTAGGGACATATGGTTGCCGACATTGCCCGCAAATATTTCACAGTATCCGACTATTACCGCATGGCCGAGACAGGCATCATCAAGGAGGATGAACGTGTCGAACTTCTCAATGGTGAGATTGTACAGATGAGTCCTATCGGCAGCCACCATACAGCTTGTGTAACTCGCCTGTACACTTCCTTGATCCGGCTCCTGGGCAACAACGCAATAGTGTGGGCGCAGAACCCGATCAGCCTTAGCGAACTCTCAGAACCTGTTCCCGACGTTTCCCTGCTGAAGCCGCGCCCCGATTTCTATGCCGAGAGGCACCCCTTACCCTCCGAAGTACTCCTACTCATAGAGGTCTCCGACAGCACACTCAGATACGACCGTCGCGTGAAAGTACCATCCTACGCGCAAGCAGGCATCTCGGAGGTGTGGGTCGTCAACCTGCAAGAGCAGATTATAGAGGTCTACACGAACCTCGTTGACGGCACATTTAAGCAACATAGGCGGGTCAACAAGAGTGAGGTACTGACTTTGCCGGGCTTCCCTGATATTAGCCTTGCTGTATCCGATATTCTAGGGTAAATAAAGGCGGTCTCAAACAACTATCACCACTCTTCAGTTGGATAAGGTAAGAATCAAAAAGACAAAACCAGCCGCGAAGTGGCTGGTTTTGTCTTTTTGATTCGAGAATAGAGCCAATTATCCCAGGATGCTGGGTCGTTGGTTTCTATATATCCTCCTCTTTGGGGAAACCCTGAGTTCGGGCAGTCTTTACTGCATCCAGCCAATCATCCCAGAAAGCTGGGTCGTTAGTTTCGACCTGCCCTGCTCGTTCCCGTGGTCCGATGTCGGCTCGTAACATTGTGAGCTCGTCGCCTCGTCGCCCACCGCGCTCAAAATAAGCGTCTACAAAGTAATAAAGCGCGAGGTACGCATCTCGAATGCTGATCATTGTGTCGGCGGCTAGGTTCTCATGGTTATCCTGGGACATTATTGACACCTCCCTTAGCGATTTGCCCGTTGGACACTTGCCGCCACTCCTCGCCAAACTGCTGCCCCCGCCACCACCACCGAAACCCCCATCACAACCACAATCCCCATCCACGACAAAAACGTCCCCTCCCCTTCAAACACCTGCGGAGCTTCCAGCCGAGCAATCAACCCCCAAACCAAAGTCCCGACCAACATAACAACCATAGCCAGCGTAGCAATAGCCGCAGGCCAGATAGCAAACGCATAAGGCTGAACAGTAATCGTAATCCCCGGCAGCCGAAACGTCTGCTCGCCAACCTCACTGCGCGCCACAGCCACGCACACCGCAGCCGTGCTAGCGATCCCCATCACCACAAATAAGACCCCATAAAGCGAAAGCACCAACGGCCAATTTTGCCCGGAATAGCTCGCGCTTCCTGATGCTGGCATTGGACCATAAATCTGGAAGATGGCAATCGCTGTAGCTAACAGCACCCCAAAAGCTACCAGGGGTACGGCCAGCAACAGCAGATTCTTGCGTTCCTTGCCAAGCGCGTATTTCAGCACCGCGACGCCTATTGGCAGACCACCAACCACGATAGCCACCAACGCCACCACCGACCCTCCAGCTATCACATACCACGCAGCCGCAAGGTCGAAATGCGTGTTCATCAACGGAATAAACGGGCTGTCGTCCACCATGCCAAACAAGTACAGGCCAGCGACTACAAAGGCGATATACGCGCAGAAGATGATTATCTCTATTTTCCTCAGTCTACTTAAGTTCTGCATATCCAACTCCCTTATCCTACAACCACCGCGCTCCCCCAGCCCTAACCACAAACGCCTCCGCCTCAATCTCCACCAGCATCTCCGCATCAATCAACCGGCTCACCTCAACCATACTCGTAGCCGGGCGAATCTCCCCAAAAACCTCCCCGTGCGCCTTCCCAACCTTCTCCCAATCTCCTATATTCGTCACGTACATCCGCGTGCGCACCACGTCCTCCAACCGCGCCCCCGCTGCCTTCAACGCCGCCTCAACATTCTTCAACGCCTGAACAGCCTGCGCATAAGCGTCCCCAACCCCCACTATCTTCCCCGCTTCGTCCGTAGCCGTAGTCCCCGACACGTAAACGAAAGGCCCCACCCTCACAGCCCGCGAATACCCCACAACAGGCTCCCACGGCGTTCCCGTAGATATATTCTTCCTTTTCATAGTCGTCGTTTAACAATCAAAACAATAAATCACGTAGTGATTTATTGTTTTGATTGTTCTTGGGATCTCTTGGCCCAATAGGAGGCGCACCCGCTGAACCAAAGTTGACTTTGAGTAAGTTGAAATCAACAATGTTCACCGTCCGGTCGCCCGTAAAGTCCGCCCGGTCATCATAGTTTGGGTCTCCAATGGACTTGCCCATCGTGATCTTCAAGATATTGAAATCCAGGGTGTTCACTAAATTGTCGTTGTTGCAGTCCCCCGTCCTCATGAACCCCATCTCAATATTCGTAGTCGGTGCGCCCGTCAGCATCACCGTACCCGAATTGGCGAGGAACTTCGGACTCTTCACCCTCCAACTGTAAGTGCCCGTAGGCACTCCACCCACAGTCACCGTAAAGAAACCGCTATTGTCGGTATTCCAGCTGGGATAGTTCACCTCCAACACCCCCGACTTAAGCGTCATCGTTATTGGCAGTACATAAAGCGCGCTCGGCGGGTCAGGCCGCCCCTGCCAGCTTACGTGCCCTACCGCCACCCGCACAACCGTAGGCGTAACCGTAACAGCAGGCGTGCTGGTCGCCCCAGGCGTGGGCGTCAGACAGGGGTCCGCATAATGCTCCGTCAGCGTCCTGTACGTACTCGTGTAAGTCAGGTAATCGCCCACCGCCCACACATTGTTACTTGACAAAGCCAGCATCGCCAAAAAGTCACCGCCCCCATCCGCGTTCTGGCTCGTCACCCTGGTCCACTGCGTGCCATCGAAGTGTATAGCCAGGCTGCCGCTCCCCGTGCCCCCCGCCCACACATCGTTCGACGCCACTGCCGACACCCCATACAGAAAATTATCTACCGTGCTGGGGCTGGGCGTAGTCGTCAAGCTCCACTGAGTGCCGTCCCAGTGCTCCGCCAGCGTTCGGGGCACCCCCGCGCTGATCACATAACCAACGGCCCACACATCGTTAGCCGATATAGCCGTCACGGCATAGAAATAACTCGTCTGGCTCGCGCTAACCGTGACGATGCTCCACTGCGTACCGTCCCAGTGCAGCGTCACAGGCAAATAGTGCGGCGTCTGTGCGATACTCACATACGCCCCCACCGCCCACACATCGTTCGTTGCCACCGCGCTCACCCCCGCAAGCTCGGTCTTTATAGCGGCGTTAGGGCTGGTAACCTCGGTCCACTGCGTACCGTCCCAGTGCAACGTCAGCGTTATCTCGCCGTTGCCGTCCACATAAAAGCCTACGGCCCACACATCGTTAGCCGATATAGCCGTTACCCCGTTCAGCTGCCCGCCCGACGCTCCTGGGTTAGGGCTGGGCACGATGCTCCACTGCGAGCCGTCCCAATGCTCCGTCACCGTCTGAAACGGCCCGAAACCGCTGCCTGTGTACCCGACAGCCCACGCATCCGTGCTGGAAATCACCGCCACGCCATTCAGAACCCCTTCGCTGGGGCTCCTAACCTGTGTCCACTGAGCGCCGTCCCAATGCTGGGTCTGGGTAAACCGCATGTCGCCGTGCGTAGGGCTATAATACCCCACCGCCCAAATATCCTCAGCCGACGCGCTCGCCACCCCCGTCAGGTAATTAAACCCCGTCCCAGTATTCAAGCTAGGCACAATACTCCACCCCACCCCGCACACAGGTGTAGAGGTAGGCGTATCAAGAGGCAATTTTGGATTTTGGATTTTGGATTTTAGACTTCCATTTGCGGATTGCGTACTGGCATACGAAGGACCAGAGTCCAAAATCCAAGGCTTGCCCTCGAACGAAGTGAAGGGTCCAAAATCCAAAATAACACCGCCCAATATCAGGCAGAATAGCGCCAATATACCGGCAGTATAGCCGGGTCTCATATTACTCATATGCTCTCTCCTTACTAGGAATTGTCGCATATGAGTTGGCCCAATGTCAATCCTTCTACCTGACATCCACTCATAAACGGTAGGGTGCGTGGCGAGAGCGCCCTGCGACTAAACTCGCGGGCTACCTGGCGGCAAAGTCCCCCTTCGGGGACTCCCCCAATGATGGTTATAGTAGTCCGCGTAGGGGGACTTTGCCGCCAGGTAGCCCGCGAGTTTAGTCGCAGGGCGTGGTTGGCTCCACTGTCCAGGGATTTATGCGTGGATGTCAGTTCTACCAGGGCTAATGTCGCCCACCAATACCAGGTAGACGAATGACTAATAACCCAATTGTCATTCGTCTATCGTCCATCGTCTATCGTCTCACTGAAGCTCAGTATGCACCACAACCCGCACGTCCGGGATCGCAACTGCGACCGTCCCGTACAGCGGTCATCTCCTCTTGAACGCCTCCACCAACTGTGCGCCCTGCTCCTCATTCACACCCTTGATCTCAAACTCCAACCACACAGTATTGAACACCGTGAAATCGGCACGTACCGGGTTCCCCCTGTCCACCACCCCCCTTATACTCGCGCTCACAGCCTGCACCGCTACCTCCTGCTGCTTCGCTATCACCTGCACCATCTCAACACCACACGACGCGACCGCAGCCAGAAACATCTCCCCTGGTGTAACCTCCTCCCCCGGACATCCACTCTGCACAGGCCCATCTATCACAAAATAGTGGTCCCGCGCGTTGCACATCACCCGCCCGAACGTATCCGTCGAGCGCGCCTGCGCCGCATACTCACGTATATCGCTTTGTGCCTGTGCCACCATGTATACACACCTCCTCCGCGCTAACGTCTCTCTGGCCCAATCGGGGGCGCTCCCCCTTGCCCAAAGTTTACTTTAAGCAAGTTGAAGTCGGCAACATTCACCGTTTGGTCCCCCGTAAAGTCCGCCCGGTCGTCGTACCCTGGCTCCCTAGCCGACTTGCCGAAAGTCACCTTCACTATGTTGAAGTCGCCAGCATTCACAACATTGTTGTCGTCAGCATCTCCCACCCTCATCAGGCCCATCTCCACCTGGGTAGTTGGGCTTCCTGTAAGAATAACCAGGCCCGCATTAGCCAGGAACTTCGGCCCCTTCGCCCGCCAATTATAGGTGCCAGGCGTCATCCCTCCAACACTCACGGTGAAGAAGCCACTAGCGTCCGTGTTCCGGGCAGGATAATTAATTTCAACCACCCCCGACTTTAACGTCAAGGTAATTGGCAGTTGCTGCAAGGGATTGGGCTGTGACGGCCTTCCCTGCCACGTCACATGCCCTCTCACTACAGGTGTCACAGTGGCTGTAGGTGTGCTGGTGGGGGTGGGCGGGCAGGGGTTCGGCAGCGTGTAGTTGAGCTTTAACCCATTCGATAGGCTGGATGTGCCGCAAGAGTACTGGGTGAATCTGGCGCTATCACCTTGCACGCCGACGGTAGCCCCTGCACCCGACTGGTCTACCTGGCCATAGATTACGTCAAACCTGTACTGCCCCTCATACAGGCGTACCTCAAAGTTTGCGTGCTGGCCGTTATTGTTGAAGTAGATAGTGCGCCACTCGATATTGAATATTTGGTTGGGAGCCGTCCCACTCACGGACGTAAAAATACCACAGCTGGCACAACTTCCCAGCTGGTCGGTGCGCAGGTCGTCCCAGTATGCTAAGATGCCATTGCTCAAATTACTTGAAGGTAAGCATCCCGTATCCCCGTAGTTATAGTTACTGCTGAACTGTATGTTGCCGTTAGAGCTAACGTTGGCGCTGGTAAATTGCGTCCCATAGAAACCATAACTGAAGGGCAGTGCGATAGATGTAACGCAATCGTCACAGTGGTTGCCTATATCGGTTATGCCCGGAACGATGGTTGCCCCGGTTGACGGCGTAAAGGTGTAGTTCAGGCTGGGTGGGCACGGCGTCCAAGTCGGCGTGAAGGTGTTGGTCGCGGTACTCGTCGGCGTCGCTGTGCAAGGAATCGGGCTGCATGGCGTGGCCGTCCTGGTTGGGGTCCAGCAAAAACCCTGAGCAAAACTGATAAGCACATCGTCAACCCACCAACCGCCCCCTCCAATCGTCTCGCTCGTGCCCTCTCGGAACCGGAAGCGCACGCTCATCCCTCTATACGGCATCAGGTCCACCGACGCCTGCACCCATCCCCCGGACGAACCGACCCACGCCTGCCTCCCGGCAAGTGGGTTCAGGCTTGGGCAATTCACAAGCGCTCCGTTGTACCCACCCGATGCTATAGCCGCGTCATTCCAGGGTCCGCCGTTGACCGATATTTCCAACACGCCGCCGTCCCACGCAGCAGCCCCTGATATATCAAAGTCGTAGCTTTGCCAGAAAGATAGCGTAGCTTGCGTTGTATTGGGCGGAATAATCAGGGCGTTGTTCAAGGTTAGCTGCTGGTCAGACACAGAGCCTATATCGGGGACGTAGGCCGCGTAAGCCCCGGAATGCGAATTGCCGGTCACGGCGTTCCATCCAGGCGAGCCGCTGGAAGCGAACAGACCGAGCGTTCCGCTCTCAAAACCCTCCGTCACGGGTTGGAGACACGCGCCGAATGTTGGCGTTGATGTGGGTGTGTGGGTGTTTGTGGGTGTGAGTGTAATCTGCGTGCCGCATATCCGGTCAGGGTCTGTTTGGTCATCAATAGACGTTTGGGTATCAATAGAATTGGGGCACCGTACGGTCACCAGTCGAAAGCGATACCACTGGTAGTTCGAAGGTATATTCCCCACATGCATAGTGCCCGCAGCCGACCGAGCGTCGCCGTAGTAGTCCGTGCTGTCGTAATTCACCCAGGGTCCGCCGGAGCCTTCTCCTACTTCAAAGTAGACATAATGATGAGCGGGAATATACGATGGAGGGGGATTGCAGTTATATTCGTACCAGAAGCTATAATTGTAGGCATCGGGCGCGGAACAACTTCTGGATGAACCCGATGCAACTATGTAGTAACACCGGCTGCACGCGCCCGTTGGAGTGGGCGTGACTGTCCATGTATTGGTCGGCGTGCCGGTCGCCGTGTAGGTGGGGGTGGAGGTAGGCGGAGTTCCGGTTGGCGTGTCCGTTATGGTGGGTGTCAGAGTAGGCGTCAATGTGATCGTTGGTGTGTTAGTGTCTGTGGGTGTATGGGTAGACGTTGCCGTTGAAGTGGGTGTGTCTGTAGGAGTTGGCGTGAGTGTAAAGGTAGCTGTGTTGGTGGGAGATAGCGTGCAAGTTGGCACATGCGATGGCGTAAGCGTCACAGCAGGGGTCGCAGGCACGCCAGCCGAGCTAGCAGCCCAAACCTCCACCCCCGCCCACGCGCCCACAACCACGGCAATCACAAGCAGCAGGGCACACCAAAAAGCCGACAGCAATAAAACCCGGTTAGCTTTCATATCCTCTCCTCCGCCTGATTGCTTAAAGCGACTAACTCTCCCAGTATAGCTGCGTCGTAGGTCTATGATGTTGTGCGCCCATTATACCGCATCACACCGCCAAATCCTATGCGCCAGAGGACACAATTAGGCACACTAAAAGGAACACAACCGCAAAACCAGAGTCTATAACAAAAGGGGAAGGGGATGGCCGTACCCATCCCCTTCCCTCAACCGTAAATATTCAGATTGGGGGTGGAGGCGTAGGGGCAGGCACGGGGGCCATTTGTCCCAACTAATTGCCTTGCGATCCCCGCCCGGCGGCTAAAGCCGCAGGCTACGAGTACAAAGCCTCCCTTCGGAGGCTCACAATGGAGAGAAAAGGGCCACCCCTGCCAGCCCGCGTAGGCGGGCTTTATATTCGTAGCCTGCGGCTTTAGCCGCCGGGCGGGGGTCGCAAGGCAATTAGTTGGGACAAATGGCCCCCGTGCCTGCCCCTACGCCTCCACCCCCAATCTGAATATTTACCCTCAACCTTCAACCTTCAACTTGCAACCTTCAACCCATCAAAAACTCGTCCCACTCACAAACTTAAACTTCTCAATCCGCGCGGCTGGAACCATCAAACTCCCTATCAACTCCCCCTTCCTCAGCTTGAGACTGTCGCTCAGCGTCGCATCCCGCCACGCCTCAAGTATGTTCTGCGTGAAGCGTAGGTTCTTGATAGGCCGCGTGATCTCCCCGTTCTCGATCAGGAACGTGCCGTCGCGGGTCATACCCGTCAGGATAGTCAGCAGAGGGTGGACTACGCTCAGGTAGTGAAACCGCGTCACCCACACGCCCCGCTCCACGCCCTTTATCAGTTCCTGCTTGGGCGTATCGCCGCCTTCCATAATCAGGTTGATAGGGATCGGCCCGTAGGTATTGGGCGCTGGCAGAGCGTGGCCCGTCGAATGCTTCCCTTCTTCCTTGCCAGCCGTGTACGTGTCGTACACCGGTTCGCCAGCGACCCCATTGCTTATTAGGTCCACTCTGCGCTTGGCAACCCCCTCGAAGTCTATCCCTACAGGCAGTCCGCGTTGGTCGTTGCCGTCGTCATATATAGTAATATTGCCGCCCGTGATCTGCTCACCCTTCTTCAAGAAAGAGCGCTCCTCCTGCAAGGCCAGCGCCGAGAAGCCCCCCGTCAGGTTCAGCCATTCGAGCAGGTCGGCCATAGCATACTCTTCGAGGATAACGGTATAGTCCCCCGGCTCGATAGCCACAGGGTCCTTGCTGCGGGCCGCCTTGCCCACCGCCTCGCGCCCCGCCGCCTCAGCGTCTATCTCCTGCACGTCCTTCGATGCACAGTCCGCGTAGCCCGACGAGTTCTCGCTCATCACCACGGTCAGTAGGTTAGATGTAGTAAACGTATCATACCCGAACACCCCCAGCGAATTAGCCACCGCCAACTCCTGCGCGCTGGTAGAGAAAGCCCCAGCCGCCGTCAGCCCGCTCTCCGCAGCCAACCGGCAAATAACACCCGCCCCCGCCGCCCGCATCTCAGGCGTGGCCGCCGCTGTAGCCTCCACGTAGCCCTTGCCCTGCGCCGACTGCCCGGCCTCTTTCCGCGCAGGCAGCGATTTGAAATCCGCGTTCTCCAACTGAAAGCGGGTTATGGTGGTCGCGTGTTCCACCGCCTTCTTCAACCCCGCGTCCGAGAGGTCGTTGGTAGAAGCCACGCCTATCTTCTTGCCCATGACCAGCCGTATATTCACCTGCGTGTTTATCTCGGCCACATTCTGGTGAATATAGTTGTTCGCAAACCGAGTAAGGGCGTTCGTATCCCCAAAGAACATCACCTCAGTCTGGTCCGCCTCCGACATCCTCAGCACCTTGTCCGTAATCTCCCGTATCTTCGCCTCGCCTAGCATGACATCTCTCCTTCCATTGGAAGTTGAAAGTTCCAGATTCGTTCCATTTACTATATCTTTCTTACAAAACTAAAATCACTTCGTGATTTTAGTTTTGTAAGAAAGATATTTACATGACCCCAACTCTGACGTTGCTGAACCGCGCCGGTGCCGCCCCGTGCCCCACCAACCCTATCTGCATCGGCTCGCCCTTGCCACAGTTAGGTAGGCCCCATAGCACCCACGCTTCTGGCCCTCCTATCCGCTCGCAGCTATTCCAAAACTCAGGCGTGCTGCCCGTATAGGTGGCGTTGCGGTACATCTGGCCCAACTTGCCGCCCTTTATCTCCCAGGCTATCTCCGTGCCGAACTGGAAGTTGAGCCGCTTGTCGTCTATTGACCACGACCTGTTGGTGGACAGGAACAGACCTTCGTCCACCTCCGATATGAGGTCTTCCAGCGTGCCGGACGGTCCGGGCATCAGCGAGATGTTGGTCATGCGTATCATCGGGATGCGGTTCCACCCCGAAGCGCGCGAGGTCCCGTTCGATGTCTTACCAAGCATGGCAGCCGTCTCCCTATCCATGAGGTAGTTGCGGAACATCCCGTTCTGAATGATGTCGAAACGCTGCGCGGGCACGCCTTCATCGTCGTACTTGAACGATCCAAGCCCGTTCGGCAGCGTAGCGTCTCCCACGATATTCACAATATCCGACCCGTACTTAAGCTTGTCCAATTTATCCAGCGTCATAAACGAAGTGCCAGCGAACGACGCTTCCATACCCATCACGCGGTCCAACTCAATCGGGTGGCCGCACGACTCGTGTACCTGCAAAGCCACCTGCGAGGAGTCAATCACTACGGTCTTTATCCCCGGCGGGCACAGCGGCGCGTCCAGCAACGCCACAGCCTCGGAAGCGATACGCTCTGCGTTCCCCGCCAGGTCCCACTTCTTGACCAACTCGTACCCCTCGCACGCCCACTGCCCGTTGAACGACGACGGGTACGACCGCACTTGCACCTCGCCCTCGCGCACGGCTGTCGCGTCCATCGCACAGCCCATGCTGTATATCTCTTGCTCAATGTAGCTTTCCTCAGTGGAGGCGAACAGCTTGTTCTCGCGTATAGCGTTCATGGCTGAGGTGGCGACCATGATACCCTTAACCTTGCGCACGTTCTCGTTGGCCTCCATGAGCACCCCGATCTTCTCTTCCAGGGGAACCGTAAAGGGGTCTATCTCAATAGGCGTGCGGTACTTGTCAACGTAGCGCATGGGGTTGCCTATCTCGGCGGGTGTAGGCCGCACACGGGCGCTCGCCCTGGCGATCTGAACCGCCTGCTCGACCACCTTATCCAGCGCATCGTTACTAAGGAAGTGGGTTGGGTCTATAGAGCTAGACGCGAACCCCCACGCCCCATCTGCCAGCACCCGCACCCCGAACCCCTGCTCCTCGCCCAGCGATATGCCCTCGACAGTGCCGTTTTTGATGTTGATCTTCTCTCGCTGCGTCTCCACCACACGTATATCCGCGTAGGTAGCGCCCAAATCACGCGCCCTATCAAGAGCGCGAGCCGTAAACTCCTTCATAAGCCCTTTATCCTTTCATCACACATGTGATACAATTCCATAAGATATACATGAGGTTATAAGCGAAACCTCGCCAACTGTCTAGCGTCTACAGACGTATTAGTAAGACTATTATCAAACCCCGGAGACAACACTATGCCCATCTATGAATACTGGTGCCCCCAGTGCAAGTCCCCCTTCGAGAAACTGCGCCCCATGCAAAGCAAAGACAGCGAAGTAAGCTGCCAACGCTGCGGCTCTCCCGTAAAGCGAATGCTCTCCGTCGTCGCAGCGATAAGCCGCACAAGCGAGAGCGCGACCTATCAGTCGGGAAGCGGAGGTTGCGCCTGTGGAGGCAACTGCGGTTGCAGGAACTAATCTTTGTTATTAGTGCATTCACGCCCCAAAGGTTAATAAAGAAACGACCCAGGAGCGAAGAGCCTGGGTCGTTTCTTTATTAACCCCTTTAAGGGGCAGGCTGCCCGTATACCAGGCTGAAATCGAGGGCGGTCTTGGGGAGCTTGAGCCAATTGGCCTTATCGTCTGTACCGAGTTCTGCAACTGTTATCTGCAAGCCCGCATCACGCGCCCGGAGCAGAGCTATCAGGCCGCCCTTGCGTTCTACGGCGTGGAACAGAGTATCAGGCTCTCCTATGGCTTCCAGGCGATAGGGACGCCTAATAGACTGGCGGTCTATGGTTATGCCGCCGTTCTGATCGGCCACGATGGACGAGCGAGTGACCACGCGCACATTATTGACCGCTACAGCCTCGGCTGAGGCATTGCGTAGCTCGTTTACGAGGTCCTGCAACTCGAAGACCGTGAGATTACCGTCCACTGTTACGGCTATCCCAGGGCCGGTAACCTCTACCTCGCCATTCGCTATGCGCAGATTTTGCAGGTCATGTACCATCGTATCCAGTTTGCTCTTGCCGGTCGCGTTGCTGCTCTGGTACTGGCGCACTTCCTTATCCAACTCATTTGCCTGCTGCTGAAGCTCTGTGGTGCTCTCATAAAGCTGGCTGATGTAGGTGGCCTGATCGCCCGCCGAGGGCGTTACGTCGGCGCGCGCTATATACTGGCTGCGGTACTGCGTTACCACCATCCCACCGATGATGAGACATAGGATGCCAGTAAGTATCTGAATGCGTAAGCTTTTCATAGCCTTTTACTGGACCTGTACCGTAGCGTATTTGAAGACGAATGAGCCGTTATAGGCAGGTACCAATACGTCCTGACTCCGCTCTATTGTTATGGGCAGGTCGTATATCTCGGCGCGTTGGTTCAGCTTATCCATTTGTGGCGAACCTCTCAACGCGGCGGCCAGAACCTGTGCGTCGCCTACGGCGCGCACTTCAAAGGGTGGTGAAAGGCGAGTAGCGTTGCAGATAACCGTAGTGCCCACGCAGTACAACGAAGTGCTGCTTACGATGCGCTCTCCGTTGATGGAGACCGCCTCAGCGCCCGCCATCCAGAGCGCATTCAGCACGTCGCGCAGGTCGTAATCGTGGAGGATGTAGTTGGCAGGGTCCTCGTTTTCGGGTATCGAGTGCGCAGTGCTGTCATCGAGGGTAACTACGACACCGGGGCCATGCAACGCCGCCATGCCTGATACGTTCCGCTGTTGGGTTATCTCGCTGTTGATGTCCGTGAGGGTGCTCTTGCTCATGGCGTCGGCGTTCTGGGCATCGTTTAACTGGGTACGGAGGTCCGCGATTTGCTTCTTGAGCCTGACCTGCTCAGACTCCAACTTGGAGATCGTTGCAGCCACGATGTCTTTGTCCGACTGGCGCGTGATGGGAGGCGCGGCTGCCGAAACAGCGCCAACCGAGCGTGCCTTCCACTGAGTGGATATAAGAGCGCCCGCTACCAGTCCCCCGACCAGGAAAGTTCCAGTAAGGACCAACGTACTCAAAGGCAACATGGAGCGGCGGCGAACGTTCGGCAGCGCGTCGCTCGCAGTGGCTAAAGGTGCAGAAAGTATGTGCGCAATACCACGCCCGGCGTTGCGCGTTGTATGAAAGTGAAAGCTCGCCATGCGGACCCTTCCAATCGCAGAAGTTAATTTGAGGACAGGTAAATAATATACGAATAAGGCAGTTGGATGACTAGGCTATTGGTCCCTTTTTTAGTACTCCATTAGTACTATTTTGCTGGCCTATTAGTACTAATTTGTTCCTATATTATATTAACGCGCCAGCCAGCTAAAAAGTAGCAGACTACCCAGCCAATTGGCCCTAGAAGTGGGCTGATTTACCAAAGGGAGTGAGTAACCAGCGCACGCCTCATTTATGATTATAGCAAAGATTGGGCCACTGCCTCGCTTATGAACAGACAAACCTTGAGTCATCTCGGATTTTCACTGTAGTTTGCTTGGTAAAAGGAACGAACCGCAAAGTAACTATGAGCGTGGGCACACCACTCGTGGATGAAAATGGGAACGCACCCGTAGGGGCGCACGGCCGTGCGCCCCTACCCGCCCCGATCCCAACATTTTCATATCAGGTCCCGCGACCCTTCGGGTCAGCACCACCGATGAAAATGCGCTATACTGGGAGCGGAGCAACCAGCAACAAGGGTCGTTGCGTCATTGGTGCTAAGAGCCTGAATATCAGGTTGACCTAGGAGCCTACACGTAGCACCAACTGCTGCCCCCTGCAAAGGGGAGCGCGTATACTAGATTGTTGGATCGTAGAGGTTCCAAGTTGGTTGCTCCACTCTTATTTTCATACTAGTAACTATGAGCGGGGGCACACCACCCGTGGATGAAAATGGGAACGCACCCGTAGGGGCGCACGGCCCGGCGCCCCAACCCCCCCCCAACACAGATCCCTGATACCAATTTAAGTATAAAGCGCCAATGTCGCAGAGTAACCCAATA
>JBBQIC010000071.1:0-14463 GCA_038324555.1 Chloroflexia bacterium | reverse complement strand
TGGACCCCAGTGGGTGGGAGATGGCGACGGGGCCAGATGACAAACCACGCTTCGTGCGGGCAGAGTCAGGTAACAAGCAGACAAAACTAGAAGCAAAGTCTAGTTCTGCCCGCATGCCTCTAGTCTCAGGCGATGAGAATTGGGATGATAGATTTTATTCGCCTGGTGTGGATAGCTATGTCGAAGCGATAGCAATTAGTGGCACTGATGTCTACGTGGGGGGTGAATTCACCACTGTAGGCAGAGTAATCGTCAACCATATAGCCCGCTGGGATGGCAGCCGGTGGTATGCATTGGGTAGCGGTGTGGGTGGTACTGGCTATCCTTATGTCCGCGCGATAGCAATCAGCGGAAGCGATGTGTATGTGGGTGGTGTGTTTACTACAGCAGGTGGCCTGAATGCCAACAATATAGCTCGCTGGGATGGCAGCCAGTGGTATCCTTTGGGTAGTGGTGTGATGGGCGATAATGGTAATTCTTACTATGTAGGTGTCAAAGCGATAGCAATTGGTGGTACCAACCTGTATGTGGGCGGCTACTTCACCACAGCAGGTGGAGTA
Organism: Chloroflexia bacterium; assembly: GCA_038324555.1. Classification (GTDB taxonomy): domain Bacteria; phylum Chloroflexota; class Chloroflexia; order QHBQ01; family JADMIH01; genus JADMIH01. The sequence continues at coordinate 13,903 of JBBQIC010000071.1, read as the reverse complement.
AGTGCCAACTATATAGCGCGCTGGGATGGCAGCCAGTGGTATCCTTTGGGTACTGGTGTCGGTGGCGACTATCCTAGTGTCTATACAATAGCAATCAGCGGGAGCAATGTGTTTGTGGGTGGGGATTTCTGGGGAGCGGGTGGAATAAATGCCAACAACGTAGCCCGATGGGATGGCACCCAATGGCATCCTTTGGGTAGCGGTGCAAGTGGCAGCGTCAATGCAATAGCGATCTATGGTACTAACGTGTATCTGGGTGGTGAATTCGGCACAGCAGGCGGTGTAAATGCTAACCGTGTGGCCAGGTGGGACGGCAGTCAGTGGTATCCTCTGGGTACTGGAGTCAGTGGTACAGACTCTCCCTATGTATATACGATAGCAATCAGCGGAAGCGATGTATATGTGGGTGGGCAGTTCACCACAGCAGGTGGAGTGAATGTCAGCCGCATAGCTCGTTGGGATGGTAGTCAGTGGTATCCTTTAGATAGTGGTGTAAGTGGTGGGGTCTATGGCAATAGCAGCATATTAGCGATAGCGATCAGTGGAAGCGATGTCTACGCGGGTGGGGCCTTTACCACAGCGAGCGGTGTGAGTGCCAACGATCTAGCGCGCTGGGATGGTAGCCAGTGGTATTCGCTGGGTAGCGGTACGCGTAGTGGTAATGGTGCAAGTAGCTATGTCCACGCTATAACAATCGATGGCAACGATGTATATGTAGGTGGCTGGTTCACAACAGTAAGTGGAATCCCCGTCAATTATGTAGCGCGCTGGGATGGCAGCCAGTGGTATCCTCTGGGTAGCGGTACGAGTAATAGTCTGAATGGACCAGTCAAAGCAATCGCGGTCAGTGGAGGCAATGTTTACGCAGGTGGCTCCTTTGCCGGACCAGATGGAAAAGGTGCCAATGCCTATATAGCTCGCTGGGATGGCAGCCAGTGGTATCCTCTGGGTAGTGGTCTGAGTAATGGTCTCAGAGATAGCTATGTCGAAGCTATAGCAATCAGTGGGAGCAATGTATATGTGGGCGGGCAGTTCAGCCTGGCGGGTGGAGTAAGCGCCAACAATATAGCTCGATGGGATGGCAGCCAGTGGTATCCTCTGGGTAATGGCGTAGATGGCAGTGTCAAAATGATTGCGATCAGTGGAAGCTATGTTTATGTGGGTGGCGGCTTCGTTACAGTGGGTGGAGTAATAGTTAACCATATAGCTCGATGGGATGGCAGTCAGTGGTATCCTCTGGGTAGCGGTGTGAGTGGTGGTGTAGATGGTGGTGTCATTGCGATAGCGATCAATGGCAACGATGTTTATGTGGGTGGCGGCTTCGCTACAGCAGGTGGAATAAGTGCGAACAATATAGCTCGCTGGGATGGCAGCCAGTGGTATCCGCTAGGTAGCGGTGTGAGTGGCACTGACTATCCTGGTGTCTATGCAATAGCAATCAGCGGGAGTAATCTGTACATGGGTGGCTACTTCACCACAGCGGGTGGAGTGAGCGCCAACAACATAGCCCGTTGGGATGGCAGCCAATGGTACCCTTTAGGGAGTGGTACGAACAACTTTATCTGGACGGTAGAAATTGATGGCCTTAACGTGTATGCGGGCGGAGGGTTCACTGTGGCAGGTAACAAGCCCTCCTCTCGTCTGGGAATATGGCACGACCAGTGGTTAGCTTCCCACATGACCTGGCAAGGCCGCCCCACCCAACCCGATCCACGCCTCCAACTACCCATCACCCTCACCCTCAAATCAGGCATAACCGAAGTCAACTACCCAAGCCAGAGCACCAGTTCCAGCGCCTACTTCACAATCGGCGTGGGCACTCTACCCGCCGCCACCTACAACTGGCGAGCCAAGAACCCCAAGTACCTGGCTAACTCCGGCACAGTCGCTCTAACAGGCGCGTCCATCACCAACCTGGAAATGGGTCCCATGCGGGCTGGCGACGCCAACAACGACAACCTGATAACCGCACTCGACTTCAACATCTTGAAGCCAACCTATGGCCTGGGAATAGGCGACCCAGGCTACGACGACCGGGCAGACTTCAACGGCGACCAGCGTGTCACCATCCAGGACTTCAACCTTCTGAAGGTCAACTTCGGGCAGGGCGGCGCACCGCCCATCGGCCCCAGCGCTCCCTGAGCGCCCAGCAGGTAAATTTGTGCGCACGTAAATGTTCAGAGTTGGGGTGCTCCGTAGGGGCGAACACAAGGTTCGCCCTGTCTGCCTACCGCTTCGTCAAGAGGGCGAACACAAGGTTCGCCCCTACACGGCTATCTCCACTACCCATAATCTGAACATTTACGTGCGCACATTCTATTGACAAACACTACTATATTGAGTACAATTATCTTAGATCGGGTGACCTGCCCCCAGCTATCCATAACTGGACGCTCTTAAGCAGGTAGTTCCCCTGAAAAGGGGTTCCCGATTTTTATTCTTATTTACGCTTCTTAGCTCTACGCACCTTCCTGGAAATCCCGAACTGTCCCAATAGCTCCTCAAGCGTCAGCGTTCTATCGGCTTTTATACGACGGCGCAAAGTTGTGATAGCCAAGGCATGGGCTGATGATTGTTTGCCTATGAGCGCAAACTCAACACGCTCTTGCTCGATGCCATATCCTGCTCTCTCAAGCAAGCTGTACAGGTGCTGCTTTATCTGCGCTTCTCTGCCCGTGTATTCAATGTCAATTACTATTCTGGAGAGGTTTGAAAGATCGTCTTTCAGGAGGAAAAAGAGAGCTGTAGCAAAAAGCAGAGTGTAGAGCGTATCACCTGAGTAACCCTGCTCTCGAAGCACGAGCAAGCACTCTCGCTTCACTGTCGCCGGAATCAGCACACTGAATTGCTTGCCGTTAGCATAAGCCAACACGGTATCATCGCCTGTAAACTCAATTTTGCCGCTTTGGTCTACTTCTACTATGTGAGTCATAGATGCTTATTGTATCAGACTTCTCCATCGCAGTTGTCCACATCCCATATCGCCTGAATGTAAGAGTTCAGCTTTAGGGCGGCGAAAATCGCGTAGGGGCAGGCCCCGCCTCTACGATTGCACCTCTAAACGAATGTACCGTGCGCCTATAGTACGAAAAGCCTGTGCTATCCGTAGACTTATGCCTCTCTTTTTGGTATACTTTACTCAGTTGGTCGGGGAACTTAGGGTGGTTGTAGCCGCCAATAAGCATTTACGTATACTTGGTCCGTGTAGGTAGTCGGGAACCCACGGATTTGATCAAAGCAGCCTGGGGAGAAAATACTCCCCCTCGTAGAATGGGCTAACACCCTTGAAAGCTGAATACCATGCAAGACGAAGCGCCCGGCGGGTACCTCAGCCTGCCACTCATACCACTAAAGAACGTAGTAGTATTTCCCAGGACGATTGTCAACCTCACAGTCGGTCGGGTACGTTCGATAACTGCTCTCAATCAGGCGATGAGCAGCGACCGCCATCTGGTGGTTGTTGCCCAGAAGGCCGACGAGCACGACGAACCGCAGCCTGACGACCTATACTCGATTGGCACGATGGTGGAACTGCGCCAGGTGCGCCGCCAGCCGGACTCCAGTTTGCAAGTCGAGGTGGAAGCCCTCTGCCGCGTGCGCATCAAAAGCGTCGCCCAGGAGGAACCTTGCCTGACGGGTCAGGTAGAGGAGATTGACGAGACCGCCATCGGCGCGGAGCACGATTCAGAGTCGCTGATGCGCCACCTGTCGGAGCTTTTCACTCACTACGCGGGCCTCAACAACAAGGTCCCGCAAGATGCCCCCGAACATATACGTGCCGCTCGCAACCCCGGCTACATGGCCGACCTGCTCGCCGCTCACCTGCTCTCTGACGTTCACGAACGCCAGCGAGTCCTGGAGATGTCTAACCAGTCGGAACGTCTACAATATATGGCGTCCACCCTCGCCAATGATATAGACGTGCTGGAGACCGACCAGAGAGTGCGTAGCAAAGTACGCGCCTCCCTCGACAAGAACCAGCGTGAATTCTACTTGCGGGAACAACTCAAGGCGATTCACGATGAACTGTCGGGTGAAGGCGGCAACGAAATAGCCGAACTTCGGGACCGCCTGGAAGCCAAAGGTCTGCCCTCCGATACTCTTCAGAAGACGCTCAAGGAGGTCAACCGATTAGAGCGAATGCCCTCGATCTCGCCGGAGGCCACTGTCCTGCGCAACTACGTTGACTGGGTGCTCGCGCTTCCCTGGAGCGAGCGCAGCGAGGACCGTATAGACCTGCCCCTGGCAGAGCAAGTGCTCGAAGAAGACCATTACGGTCTCGAGCAGGTCAAAGAGCGTATCCTTGATTTCCTAGCGGTGCGCCAACTGACCACCCAAAAGAAGGGGTCAGAAAGCAAGCAGGACGCCGAGGAAAGCGTTCAATCCTTTGCAAGTCCATCGCCCATCGTCCATCGTCCATCTTCCCAACGTGGCTCCGTGCTCTGCTTCGTTGGACCTCCGGGCGTAGGCAAGACTTCGCTCGGCCAATCAATCGCGCGGGCTATGAACCGCAAGTTCGTGCGCCTCTCCCTCGGAGGGGTACATGACGAGGCCGAAATACGCGGCCACAGGCGCACCTATGTCGGCGCTATGCCGGGACGCATCGTCCAGGGGATGAAAACGGCAGGCACGACCAACCCCGTAGTGCTGCTCGACGAGGTTGATAAAATGACCTCCGACATGCGAGGAGACCCCTCCGCCGCATTGTTGGAAGTGCTGGACCCAGAGCAGAACCACACCTTCTCTGACCACTACCTTGACGTACCTTACAGTCTATCCGACGCGCTCTTCATAACTACTGCCAATACGTTGTATAACATACCGAAGCCGTTGCGCGACCGGATGGAAATTATCGAAATTGGCGGGTATAGTGAAGAAGAGAAGGTACAGATCGCCCGCAGGCATATCTTATCCAAGCAGATATTGGCTCACGGTTTGGAGCAAGGCTTTCTGGAAGTACCTGACCGCATATTGCGCGCAATAATCAGCACCTATACACGCGAGGCTGGGGTGCGAGAGTTGGAGCGCAAATTGGCGACTATTTGCCGCAAGGCGGCACGCATGGTGGTGCAGGGGCGCACCACCAGGGTCAGGGTCACTTCTCATAACCTCGAAGACTTTTTAGGCGCTCCTCGCTACCGATCCGATCAGGAGGTCAGACAGGACCAGGTTGGCGTGGCGTTGGGGTTGGCTTACACGGAGCATGGTGGAGAATTGTTACCCGTCGAGGTGGTAGTTATGCCGGGCCGTGGTGGTCTCATCATAACGGGCCGACTTGGAGATGTAATGCAGGAATCTGCACGCGCCGCTCTTTCTTTTGCGCGCTCGCGGGCAGCTGAACTGCATATTGACCTGGAATCAATGGAAAAAAGCGATCTGCATATCCATCTACCCGAAGGCGCGATACCCAAAGACGGACCGTCGGCAGGCATCACCATGGGCACTGCTCTAATATCGGCGCTCACGCGCCGCCCTGTGCGCAGTGACGTAGCCATGACGGGCGAGATTACTCTCACAGGGCGCGTGCTTCCCATCGGTGGTCTGAAAGAGAAGGTGCTGGCGGCACATCGCGCGGGCAGCAAGTACATCATAGCGCCCATGGGCAACAAGCCCGACTGGGCCGACTTACCCCGTGTGGTTCGACGTGATGTAGAGTTTATATGGGTCGAAACGATGGATCAGGTGGTTACCTGGGTGCTTCGTCCTGCTCCCTCGGCTGACGAGGAACCGGCAGTGCCTATCAGGTCCGCTCTCGATGAGGATATTGACAAGCCTACTACCGGGAGCGACTCGATGACCGACACAAGCCCTTTGCACGAACCGCCTTCCGTTCAGACCGCTTCGGTCGAACGAAATAAACCGTCCACCAGTCGTGGTTCTCGGGAGAACAAGAAAAAGCGCGCAGCGCAAACTAAATTATGAAGTAAGAATTATGAATTATGAATAAGTACACTTCATAATTCATAATTCTTACTTCATAATTTAACCCGGCCTCCCGCCCCAGGAGGCAACTGATAAATTGACAAAGCAGCCTCGCTATCTATACTAAAGTTGACGTGTAACACAAAGCGCAAATATGTATTTAGTAGTAGCCCGCTAGGGGCGAGATAAGTCTCGTCCCTACAGGCATTTGCGCGCGTCTGCTTTACCATTTGAGAGGTAAATACAACATTGAATATGAATAGACGAAATTTCTCCCGCGTGCCGCGCGAAAGCGCGAACGCGCGAGAAGGCGACCGCGCTTCGGCGTACAATAGCAGCGACAGAGGCGGTAATGGGAGCAAGCGTGTGGTAAACCGAACAACACCCCAACCCCAGGATCCCGACCGTGAGGCTGCTCGCCGCCGCCAACCCGAAGGAGGCATGTCCCTTCACGATGCTCAGGGCAAGCTCTGGAAGAAAATGGACCTGCACCTTCACACCCCCGCCTCCTCTGATTACCGCGACCCAGGCATATCCTATCTCGACATCCTGAAGAAGGCTGAAGAGAAGGGTCTCGACATGATAGCCTTCGCGGACCACAACACCGTTGGCGGCTACTCGGCCATGCACCGCGAGATAGAGACCCTCACCCTACTCGAGAAGCTGGACCGCCTTCGTGAAGAAGAGCGTTCCACCCTCGCCGAATATCGCCGCTTGTTGAGCAAAATCGTGGTGCTGCCCGCGTTCGAGTTCACCGCCACGTTCGGTTTCCACATACTGGGCATCTTTCCTGAAGACACCTCGGTCCGCAAGCTGGAATATCTGCTCCTCGACTTGAACGTGCCTGAAGACAAGATGGTAGCGGGCGCGCCGGATGTTGGCTATTCGTCCGACGTTTTGCGGGCGTACCAGGTGATAAGCGCCGCAGGCGGGCTGGCAATAGCCGCGCACGCCAACTCCTCGAACGGAGTCGCCATGCAGGGCTTTCCGTTGGGCGGGCAGACCAAGATCGCCTATACCCAGGACCCCAACCTGACAGCTCTCGAAGTCACTGACCTCGAAGCCGGAGGCAGGCGCACAACCCCTTCGTTCTTCAACGGCTCAAAGCCCGAATACCCGCGCCGGATGCACTGCATCCAGGGTTCGGACGCCCACTCCCTCGATACCGAGCAATCGGACAGCGCCAACAAGCGGCTCGGAGTCGGCGCTCGCGTGACCGAGATACTCGTGAAAGAGACCTCGTTCAATGCCCTGAAGGAAATATTGACGAGCACCGACTTCACACGCATCCGCCCGTATCGAGGAGCGTCCGCGTGGGACTTTGCGGAGAGGGCGCGCTCCGAAGGGCCTAACATAATACAGTCGTTCCACGAGCGCGCCCTCTCCAAGACCAGCCGCACCCGCCCAGTCCTCCATGACATAGTGGCTTTCGCAAACACCAACGGAGGCACAATTTATGTGGGCGTGAACCCTAACGTAAACGTCGCAGTGCATGGCGTGGATCGCCCTGACGAGGACGTTCGCTTGCTCAAAAGCGACTTGCAACACTCAATCGAGCCTTCGTTGGACGTGAAGTTCGACGTAAAGCAGAGCGGCAACCGGGCGGTTATCCTGATAACGGTCCCCAAAGGCCAGGAAACCCCTTATGCTTACACACCCACCGGCCAGATATTCGTGCGTGAAGAAGACGAGACGGCAATCGCCAGCAGGGACGAGATAATAGACCTCGTGCGCAAGTCATTAGGCGATGTAACGCCCTCGAAATCACGCACGGTGGACAGGCCGCGAAGGGCTGCTATGCCTGTGGTAGAGGAGATACCGACAACGATAGCTCCTCACCCCCAAGCTGCGCAGGCTCCTAAAGTCGAGGCCAAGGCTACTCCGGTGCCCACAGTGCCTCAGCAGGATTCTTCGACGATAGACGATAGACGATGGACGATGGACGAAAAAGCGTCGGCATCTATCGTTCCTCCTCCCGCCTCTGCCTCTGCCTCCGCCTCCGCCTCCGCTAACACCGATACCCGCCGCTTATGGGAAAGCGAGCCTGCTTCCAGTAGCGCGCCGGAGCGCGCTTATCGCTCACCCGCGCTGGCAAATCTCCCACCCGAGAAGATCAAGGGAAAGGTACAGCCAATGCTTCCACGCGGGCTGCCCGCTCCCAAGGAGGAGCAGCCTGAGCGAGAAGCGCAAACTGTCGCTGAACAGGTCAGCCCTGAGCAAATTACGTCGCTTCTAAGCACGGTGCAACTGGAACAGTACGCAGAAAATGTCGTGCCGACCCCCACAGCGCAGTCAGCGGAATCGGCGGGACGCGCCACGAGAAGCCGTCGAGGTCGAGGTCGCGTTGCCGAAGCCAGGGAGGTTATAGAGGAGCCACCCGCAGCGCAAGCAGCGCAAGGCCCAGGCGTCACCGAAACCGCTCCTTCCCCACCTACTGGAAAGCGATCTCGTGGACGCAAGCGCACTCCCGACACGCAGGTGGTAGCCGAAGCGTCGCCGCTTCAAGAGTTGCCCGCGATGGAGGCCACCGTTGCCTCTGAGCACGAGACCAGGGAAGAAAACGTAGCCGAAGCAGCCTCCTCCAAACCCAGGCGAGGCAGGCGACGCTCTGGCGCAACCCAGCAAGAGCAGCAATTGGAGATAGACGCGCCCACTGCCGCCGCCGCCGCGACGTTTGCGGGCGAACAGGCTATCCTCACCGAAGCCGAAATCGAGCCGGGAGCGCAGATACCCTCCGAACTACCCTCTGGCGACATATCGCCTGAGACGACCACCGGCAAGAGTAGGTCTCGGCGTAAGAGGGGTGGGAAAGAGCAAGTCGAAGCCGCTCCCCTGCAAGTTATGGAGAGTGGGGCAGCTTCTGCGGTTGCTCCTGTTGAACAGGAGACTGCGAACGGCAAGAAACCACGTCGGAGCAGGAAGAAATCAGCAGGGGCTGAGAATGAGACCCCTGTTGCCTCCGAAGCGGTTCCCTCCGACCCCCCAAGCACGGGTGTTGAGATAATCTCCACTGAAACGCGCAACGGGATAAACTACCACACCATGCGGGACTTGCGCAACCACAGCACCGTGCATAACGTCACGCGCCACTCGGCCCGGCGGCTATGGCACTACGCCATAATGCAGCACGAGCACGGCGACCCCGCGATGTCAGAGGTCGCCTGGCACTCAGATCAGGCTATCGGCATCTGGCGCAGAGGCCAACGAGCAGGCGATATGCGCTACGACCTTGTAGCGCGCAAGCCGGACGGTACGTTCGAGGTATACTATGGGGTGACTGAAGAGGGATTGCACGGCCTCTGGAGCGAACTTGTGATCATGGCCGAACAGGCTGATTATTGGGGACCAGAGGCGTTTCAGTAAATAGAAAGTAGAAGTCAGAAATCAGAGAATAGCCTGATTTCTGACTTCTATTGGTGGAACTGCGAGTCGTAAATGTGCGCTCTGTGCGAGAAGTTCTCCTCTGTCGGGATCAGATCCTCAGACACCACCCAACTTATCTCCAGCCTGGCGGTCCTTTCCGCCAACTCTTCTGCCGTACAGGCCGTGTGGCGAGGCACATCGCCCATCTGGTCGCCGAGGACGCTGGAAAGCTCTTTGGTCGCTGCTTCTCGCCTATGGGCGCCATTCTCCGGGTTCAGGAAGTAGAAAAGCGCCGCCCCAACCCCCGCGACCACCAAGTATCTTAGCATGGCTATGACTCCTGTATATGAAACGTGAAGCGTGAAACGTAATGCGTGATTATCATAATTCACGTTTCACGCTTCACGCGCTTCACGTTCTGGCCTCTTTGGTCTCGCCGTGCTCGGCGCGCTCTTTATTTACCGTGCGTGCGGCGCGCTCTTCGGCTTCGTTTTCCGAAACGCCTCGTTCCTCGTACGACTCCTTGACGTGCTCATACTGACGGTCGCGTTTACTGCCTTCTTTCACACCTCTTGGCGACATTTGGGTTCTCCTTTCTCTATTGACGCTCGCTTCGCTAATCGGCGCTTGAGTCATAGACCAGCAAAGTCCGTGCCAGATACCGCTATATTTCGCCGCTAGCTTCTTTCTCGCGGATATCCTGCTCAATCGTCTCTCTGTCACCCTCAGCCTGACTGGGCTTGGGCGCGGGTATAGGCTCGCTGGTCCGGTCCTGGCCGCCCTGACCTGACGTATAGCTCTTTGCATCAGGAGAAGCCCCGCCAAAATCGCTCTTTTCGTGCTGCTCTTGGCCCTTTGCGGAGCCGGTTCCAATGGTAGAGCCAGACATACCGTAGCCCGCCGTCATCGGCGTACCACCTGTGCCCACTGTGCCCGTCTCCGGGTCAACGGCGTCCTTGGCCCCGGTAGCGCTATTGGTGTCAAGACCTCGCTTTTCGGTATTCATGTTTTCCATTTTAGTTGCTCCTATCTGAGAAATGTGATGCGTGAAACGTGAAACGTGATGCGTGAACACGATAATCACGTTTCACGTTTCACGTTTCACGTTGTCCTCTTGTCTCGCCTGCGGTCGGGGCTGGTGTCGCCGGTACTGGCGTCTGTGGTCGCACCTGCGCCCTGGACGCGCTCCGGCATAGGTTGGTGGTCTGCGTTGGCTTTCGGTCCTACAGATGGCTCGCCCGAATCGGTGGCTGTGCTCACATGTATGCGCTCTGATTTCGGGTCGAAAGTGGGGCGGTTATAGCTGAAAGTGCCTGTAATCAATCTTTGAGCGCGTCCACCGGCGGTGAACTCCAAGTTCCGCATTATTCCAACCTGCGCCCCCACGTCTATTTGCTGGCCGCCCCCTGCCCGGTTGCCCCGTGCCGGTACCGCCCCAAGCGAATTGGTAGGCACGCCTGATATAACGTCCTGGGCCGAGCGTTCGCCTGGATTGGGGTCGGTCTTCGGCCCACGGTCTGGCGTGTAGCTGGGTTTGGACGAGGGCATTACTTCTTTTCCACTCCTCTTGCTGTTTGCCATTGGCATACTCCTTTTTGCGGACGATGGACGATGGACGATGGACGATGGACGATGGACGATGGCTTCACATCATCTATCGTCTATCATCTATCGTCTATCGTCTATCGTCCAATTTCACCTCTATCCGCCCCTTGCGCTCGCGCACGGTATAAACCGGTATGGGGGCTGTGGCAGGGCCATGAATAAGCCGCCCGTTTGAAATGTCGAACTGCGAGCCGTGACAGGGGCAGGTGACAACATGGCCGTCTAGCTTGCCTTCCCACAGGCCGCAGCCGTAGTGTGGGCAGGTGCCTTCGAAGGCGTGCGTGCCGTCCTCGTGTTTGAGGAGTACGATGGGTCTTCCGTCCAACTCGAACTTGGTCATCTTGCCTTCTGTGAGGTCGCTGGTGGCTGTTAGGTCAGTGTATTTCTCAGGCCCTGATACCCAGGCGTCGCGGTTCACGGCCATGCCCATGCTATAAACTAGCTCGCCAGCTACGTAGGCGGCTGTTGCACTCGTGAGGTAGCCTGCGGCAGACAGCAGACGGGCACTCCCACGGCTGCGCCCGTTCCCACCCATCCGCATGACGAGAGAAGCTACGCTCATGGTCAGGCCCGCCACGTTGAGGAGGGCGTGGGCCATGCCCATACGCCTATGAGCGCCTCCTACATCGCTCCAATCGGTAAGGCCCGTGACGGCGGCTGCAACGGCGGCTACTATGCCAGCGCCCAGAGCTATGTCGGAAGCGGCGTCAAGTCCGGGATCGTCGCCCCTTGCCGCGCTTAGAAGGTCAAGCAGTTCTGTCATAGTCCACGCGCCTATAGGCACGTCGGTAATGACGGGGTGCAGAGGGTGGCCCAGCCATACGCCGTTGAGAAAGTCTTTGACGGTATGGCCGGTCTCTCCGGCATTGCTGAACGCACTGTTGATTAGGGGCTGTATCGCGTCGGATAGACTGTCCAGCCACTTCTGTCTATCAACTATCGCCTGGGCGATACCTTTTACCATGGGGTTATGCCTCCGCGAAATAGGGTGAGGAAGTAGGGTGAGAGGGCAGATTTATTGCAACTCCCTTACCCTATTCCCTCACCCTACAGGTGCATAATCCATGCCAGGGATGTCTGAATAGGGAGTAGGGTGAGGGAGTAGGGTGAGGAGGTATATTTATTATTGCACCCTCACCCTATTCCCTCACCCTATTCCCTCTCCTGCGCCCGATATTCTAATTCTGACTTGGCTCGCAAATGGTCCTTTATGGCGGCTCTTCGACGGCGCTTGGCATATAGCCGTTGAAGCAGGGTGTTTGGGAGGGGACTTTGGGCGTCTACAAGAGCGTTCACGGTGAATTCGGTGCGCGTGGGCGACACTGTTTCATAGACGAAGCGATAAATCAGGTGATTGCCTGTGAGGAAGCGGAAGGTAAGTTCGGTTTCCTTTTCGTAGTAGATCAGTTCCATACGCACCGCGCCGACCGGTGTGGTCGTGCCATCCTTACGTAAGGGTGATAAGGACATTATCGAGCCTGGTTGGAGGCTATGGCCTTCCCACACCAGTTTGAGATTGGGCAGAGCTTTGCCCTCAAAGTTACGTGCCCAATACTCAGGCTCACCCGTATACATGAATACATCGGCAAGCGGGGCCTCTATGTACATTGTGTAGGCGTAGAGGAGATGCGCTCCGGCGAGGGATTGTTCTAGCATGGTAGGGAATAGGGTGAGGGAATAGGGTGAGGGAATAGGAGGCATTACTACTCCCTCACCCTACCTTCTAGCGAGCTTCACGGCTATCTGCGCGGCTTCGTCTAGCGTGGCTGCTGCGGGGAGGTTGGCGGCTTGTAGAATGCGACGGCCTTCCTCTGCGTTGGTGCCCACCAGGCGAACCACCATGGGCACGTCGGGCTTCATCTGGTCGAGCACTTTGACGATGCCGTTGGCTACCACATCGCCGCGCGTGATGCCGCCGAAGATGTTGAACATAACGGCTTTGACGTTGGGGTCGCTCAAAATAATGCGCAGGGCCGCTTCGACCTTGTCCTCTCGTGCCCCGCCGCCGATGTCAAGGAAGTTGGCGGGAGCGCCTCCGTACTCTTTGATGGTATCCATAGTCGCCATAGCGAGGCCCGCGCCGTTGACCATGCAGCCGATATTGCCGTCCAGCTTGACGAACGATATGCCTGCTTCCCGCGCCTGCCGCTCCGACTCTTCTTCCTCGGCTGGGTCGCGCAGTTCTTCGGCCCACTTCTGGCGATAGAGGGCATTGTCGTCGAGCACCATCTTGGCATCTAGAGCCATCAGCTTAAGGTCCAAAGTCGAAGGTCCAAAGTCCAAAGTCCCCATGCCTTCAACTTTGGACTTTGGACCTTCGACTTTGGACTCTACGAGGGCAAGCGGGTTTATCTCAACCAGGGAGGCGTCATGGTCAATGAGGGTCTGCACGAGACCCTTGGCGATTTTGGTGAAGTCGCGCACATGCTCGCCCAATTTCATGCCGAAGGCCAGATTGCGAGCCTGATAGTCAAGGAGGCCCAGGCGCGGGTCTACGGACACTTTGAGGATCGCTTCGGGGTTGTCCTTTGCCACCTGTTCGATCTCCACGCCGCCCTCGGCGCTGCCCATGACGATGATAGACTTCGTGCCGCGATCCACGGTGGCTCCGAGGTAGTATTCTTTCTTGATGTCGGCGGCGTCGGCCACGAGCACGCGCTTGACGAGTTCGCCTTTGGGGTTCTGCTCGTTTTGGAGGAGTTTGCCCAGGATATTCTCGGCGTTCTGGCGAGCAGCTTCAACGTCTTTGGAGTACTTGACGCCGCCCGCCTTGCCGCGCCCGCCCATCATAACCTGGGCTTTTATCATTACAGGCTTGCCGATGCGTTGCGCTATCTGCTCGGCCTGATCGGGCGTTTCGGCCACTTCGCCTTCGTTGACGGGCACGCCGTACTTAGCAAGCAGTTCTTTGGCCTGGTATTCGTGAAGTTTCACTTGGATGCCCCTTCTTTGGAGTTTTGAGTTGCGTTTGGGATTGGCGGGTGGATTATAACATGAGGGTGAGGTAAGGGGC
>JBBQIC010000070.1:0-14523 GCA_038324555.1 Chloroflexia bacterium | reverse complement strand
AGGGTGAGGCCGCGCCCCACGTACTTCTTGGAGATGCTCACGACCAGGCGCAGGTTCGCCAACACGAACTTCTGCGTAGCGTCCATATCGCCACTGGCAATTTGATGCGCCAGTTCGAGTTCCTGGTCGCTCTTGAGGAGGGGAGCCTTGCTGATCTCTCGCAGGTAAAGCCGCACGGGGTCATTGACGAACGTTGGGTCAATACTTGACAGCCGTTCGATTTCGTCTAGTCGGACGTCATCATCGTCATCGTCATCGTCATCTTTCCTGAGTGAATGCGCCGGGCGGAGGCGACTTGTGTGGTCTAAAGCAATGGGGTCGGGCAGTGAGGCTTCGTCGTCCTCAGTCAGCTTTGGAGCGTCTATGCGTACCGGCAGCATCAGGCCTACTTCGCCCACGGCCTGGGGGAGTGACGCCTGAATCAGCGTATCATCAGGGTCAGGGTCAATCATGGCCTCATGCTCCATTGCCTTGATATCCTGATATAGATGCTCGCCTACTGGATCATCGGCCAGGGCCATAGCCGTAGCCGCAGGCTCATCTGGTATGTCCAGTGCGCTAAACTCCATCTCGGTCTGGTCGTTTACGTCTGCCAGCCACGAATCTGCGGCGGCGTTTAGGGAGGCGCTACCGTTGCGTAGCGTTTTGGCCTCTTTGAGTTCGTTTGTATTGCGTTGTGCGCGTGTTTGCCTTGGCATGTCAACTCCTTAATACTATCCGGCCCTCTACCATTCTTCCCGATTGTCTCTGCTACCCACTACAGGGACTTTGGCTTCTTATATGGCTTAAACAATTATTACGTATGCTGAGACTGCATATGCAAGGTTCATGCCAACGGGCGCATATTGTGGGCCGAACCAGGCTCAACTTTGACAATTCCGCGTTGTACGGCCTCTTGCCCCCGCATGACCACTTTTTCTACCGCGCCGACGACCGTCATCCCGTCGAATGGCGTCCAGCCACAGCGCGTCTGTAGGTTATCGCCGGAGATTTGCCATCGGCGACTGGTATCTACTTCGATATAAGTGTCGGGCTGCGTTGGGACGTGGAACACCCTGGCGGGAGCCGCGTGCATCATCTCAACGAGCCTGTCCAGCGTCAGTTTGCCGGAGTGGACGGCTGTGAGCATCAACGGCAGTGAAGTTTCCAGGCCGGGTACGCCGAAAGCGGGCTTGTCTCCTTCTTTTTCGTTGCGGGTATGGGGCGCGTGGTCTGTAGCTATCATATCTATTACATCCAGATTTGTCCAGAGCGCGTCTACGTCGCGCCCCCTCTTGAGTGGCGGCTTCATCACGCCGTAGCCGCCGAGGGCTGGCAAGTCGTCTTCGGTAAGGAAGAGATGGTGAGGGGCGACCTCACAGGTAACTGGTAGACCACGCTCCTTGGCGTCTCGTATAAGCTCTATCTCTACCTTCTCGCTAACATGGCAGAAATGCACGCCGCGTCCCACCGATGGGAGCAGGCCGAGCGCCATAGCCAACGTTCTGTCTTCGGCGTGTACGCAGAGCGGCTTATGCGCGGGCCAGGCCAGCATAATGTCGCGTATAGCTTCCAGTTCTTCCACTTTGAGGTCGCCTGTCGTGTGGTCCAGGTAGAGTTTCAAGCCGAACACGTCGGGAGCAATCTCAGCGTAGGTGGAAGCGTTTCCGGCGGTCGCGCCATAGAAGAAGCCGACGTCGCATGATACGCGGCCAGATGAGCTAGCCGCCTTGCGTGCCAACGCCTGTGGCGAGATAGTCGGGTCGCCAGGGTTGTTGGGCATGTCGAGCACTGCGGTGAAGCCGCCCGCGAGGGCAGCGCGAGTGCCCGTCACGAAGTCTTCCTTATGGGTAGCGCCAGGGTCGCGCAGATGAACGTGGGGGTCTATCAAACCGGGCAGACGGACGATTGGCATGTGTGTATTCTACAACAATATAAGAAACCGCAAAGACGCAAAGACGCAAAGACCATTTTTAGAAAGGGTTGTCAACTCCGACAACTTGACGTAAAATTGGTCGGTGCGCAACCTTACGCAGGGTTGCTCGTCGTAATTAATGACCGGAACCACCGGCAACGACAAGCGGAGGTTGATATGCCCGACGAGACAAAATACAGACCACACTTTTCGCTAAACAAACGGCTATTGGCGCGCGTCCTGGTTTTCATGCTGTGCGCACTTGCCGTATGTTTGACATTATCATCCGGCGTCTTCGCCAGATCGCAAGGAGAGGTGTCGGCCACCAGCAGTTCGTTAGCCGGCTCCTTCCAGATGAGCGCGAGGCATTGGGGCGTTCCTGTTGAGATACTGATGGCGATTGGCTATGTCGAATCCCATTGGGAGCCACGCAACGGCGGACCTTCGATTGACCACGGTTATGGCATCATGCACCTGGTTGACGCGCCTGATGGCACGCTGCCACGCGGAGCGGCTTTGACGGGGTTGAGCGAGGATGCGATAAAGACAACCTCTGTAGCCAATATCGAAGCCGGAGCCGCAGTGTTGGACGACATATCCCGTAAGCTAAACATGAGCCGTGCGAGTAGGGCGAATCTGACAGAGTGGTTCGCTTCGGTTGCGGAATACTCTGGCTCGTTGGACCGCTCAGTAAAAGACGGGTATGCGCGGGAGGTATATCGGGTCATCGAGCAAGGCGTTAGCTCTACCTTGTCATCGGGCGAGGTTATGGACCTTCATCCTTCGTCGGTTATGCTACCCCAGACCGAAGCAACAACGCCCAACAGCGCCGACTACTCTCCCGCGCTCTGGGTTCCTGCCAACCCAAACAACTACCTTGCGGGTCGCCCATATGGGCCTCTCAATTTCATCATCATCCACGACACCGAAGGCTCATACTCCTCGGCTATCAACTGGTTTCAAAACGCAACATCGGGGGTGAGCGCCCACTACGTCGTTCGCTCCTCTGACGGGCAGATAACACAGGTGGTGCGCGAAGCCAACACTGCTTATCAGGCGGGCAATTGGGACTACAACGTGCGCGCCCTCGGCATCGAGCACGAGGGATTTATGAACCAGAGTGGCTGGTACACCGAGGCGATGTACCAGGCGTCGTCTGCGTTGGCTCGCAATATGGCTGACAGGTACGGCATCAAGAAAGACCGCGCACACATCATAGGCCACTACCAGGTGCCCAACCAGAGTCATGTTGACCCTGGCCCAAACTGGGACTGGGGTCATTATATGAGCCTGGTGCGCCAGGACTCTGTTCGTGCGGCCCTGGTGGACAATACGGATACGGGCTTCGCGGCAGCGCCCATGCCAATTGACCCCCAGCATCACTGGTACACCTACCAGGGGGGCAATAACGGCTCTAATGCCTACACGACGATTTCGGTATCCAGCCCGCAATCTAGTGTGAACTCGGCCACATGGACGGCGCATCTGCAAAACTACGGCTACTACGACGTGTATGCCTTTATACCGTGGGTAGACAACCACACTTCCGATACCGCCAGCGCCCACTATAAAGTATATGCTGCCGACGGACAGCATACCGTGACCGTAAGCCAGAGGGCCATTACCGATGTGGGCGATGGCAGTTGGGCGCACGTAGGCACGTTCCTGTTCAATGGGGACAGCGATGCACAGGTATCCCTCGACGATAATACCGGGGAGTCGGGTCGCAACGTTTGGTTTGATGCTCTCATGTGGATACCGTCGGCGGGTGGAGTACCCATACCAACCGACACGCCGACGCTCCCGCCGTCCACCCGCACACCGGCGTCCACACCTGCCTGGACGCCCGGCCCCTGTGGAATGCGCTTCACCGATCTGCCGGACAGCGATTGGGCCTACGGCTTCGTTGCGAACCTGTTCTGCAAGGGTATCATCTCCGGGTATGGCGATAGTACCTTCCGCCCTGGCGAAAGCGCAACCCGCGCCCAATTGACCAAGATGCTTACTCTTGCCTTCGGTCTTACCCTCTACAATCCGATCTCACCCGATTTCAGCGATGTGCCCTTCGACAGCGTCTATTACCAATTCGTTGAAACTGCCTATTATCACCGCATTATCAGCGGCTACTCGGACGGCAGGTTCCGCCCAAACGACCCAATTACGCGGGCGCAAGTTACCAAGATGGTCGTGTTAGGCAAGGGCTGGGACCTCATAAATCCGGCGCAACCTGACTTCATAGACGTGAGAACAAACCACTGGGCTTATAGCTTCATAGAGACCGCCCTCGCACAGGGCATCGTCAATGGCTATTCGGACTCGACGTTCCACCCAAACGAGTTGGTAAACAGGGCGCAGTTTTCCAAGATGCTAACCCTTGCATTGCAACGCGCAGCTCGGTGAAGTTTCAAAAAGCGTCCGTAGGGGCGCACGGCCGTGCGCCCTCTTGATGTAACAATCAACCAGCAGGGCGCACGGCCGTGCGCCCCTACGGACGCTTCGCGCTTCGTTTTCCTTACCAATCCAATGCTTGTTCCTCATCGGCGAACTGCGTTATAATACGCCGACCTAGAATATTAGAAATGGAGGCATGACCCATGGATCTGACGGATCATTCCGGCAACGGCGCCAACACGCCAGACCCTAACCTGAACGGCACGGAGCACGAGGACGTTTACGACATCTCTCTCATCGGGGCAGGACCAACAGGGCTATACGGCGCTTTTTATGCTGGCATGAGGGAGATGAAGACCCTCATTCTTGATGCCCTTCCCGAAGCTGGGGGCCAGCTCACCGCACTTTATCCAGAAAAATATATTTATGATGCGCCCGGCTATCCGAAAGTCGTCGCCAAAGACCTGGTGAAGTACCTCGTTGAGCAAGCGATACAGTGGAACCCGGCCTTGTGCCTCGACGAGCGCGTTTTGTCTCTCAATCACCTGGAGGACGGGATCATCCGGCTGGGTACGAGCAAGGGTCAGCGTCTAACAAAGACGGTCGTAATCTGCGGCGGAGTGGGCGCATTTGCTCCGAACAAACTAAGCGCGCCTGGCGTCACGGAACTTGAAGGCGAGGGCGTACATTACTTCGTGAAAGAAAAGGCGGCGTTCAAAGACAAGAACCTCCTGATTGTGGGCGGCGGCGACTCGGCGGTAGACTGGGGCCTGAATCTGCCTGGGACCGCCAAATCCATCACCCTCATCCATCGGCGCGACGAGTTCCGCGCTCACGAAAGTTCAGTGAACGAACTGAAGGCTTCAACCGTGCGTATTTTGACCCCCTACGAAGTCAAAGAAGTGCTCAACCACGACGGCAAGCTCGACCGCGTGATTATCTACCACAACCAGACAAAAGAAGAAGAAACGCTCGACGTAGACGCCATCCTGGTGAACATAGGCTTCAAGGCAGACCTGGGACCTATCAAAGAGTGGGGCTTGGAGCTTAACAAGCGCGAAATACTGGTCAACAACCGAATGGAGACCAACCTGCCGGGTGTATACGCAGCAGGTGACATAGCAGCCGTGGAAGTCAAGATGAACCTGATAGCCACAGGCTACGGGCAGGCGGCCCTCGCCGTGAACTTAGCGAAGCACTATGTTGACCCCAAGGCGAGCATCTTCCCTGGACATAGTAGCGAGAAGATGTAGCGGATCAGGGATCAGGGATCAGTAGTCAGAAACCGATCTCCGATCCCGACCATGAAAGCGAGGACAGCGTGCAAGTTTCTTTGACAAGCGGGCCTTTAGCAGAGGTAGACGTTGATTTGCTGGTTGTGAGCGCGTTCAACAAGTCGGGCTTAGGCGATGCAGTGGCGGAACTTGACCGGACTATGAACGGTCTCCTTTCCGCGACCCTTGCCGAAGGCGCATTCAAGGGAAATGTCCTCGAAATGGAGTGGATATATCCCGCGTCAGGAACGAAGGCTAAACGGGTGCTGCTCGTCGGCGCGGGCAAGGCCGAGGAATTCGACTTGCGCCAGCTTCGCCATGTGGCGGGCGCGGCTGCTAGACAGGCCCGAAAGAAAGGGGCAAAGCGCGTATGCTTCGCTATACAGGGACCCGCGTCCCTGGGTGAAGCGGGTGTTATCGAAGCCGTAGCTGACGCGGTAATCTGCGCTCTGTCGGACTCGGACCTCTATAAGAGTAGAGCCGACAAAGGGGAGATCGAAGCGGCGATGGTGTGGACAGGCTCAAGTGACGCAGGGGCAGCACAGACCGGACTTGAGCGCGGGCAAAAGATAGCTGCTGCTGTCAATTTCGCCAGGTGGCTAGGCGATGAGCCTGCTAACGTAATGACTCCGGTGCGAGTGGCCGAGGAAGCGCGTAAGATGGCCGAGGAGAACGGTATCAAGTGCGAAATTATGGAGGAGGAGGCTATTCGCGCTACGGGTATGGGTTCCCTTCTGAGTGTCTCGCAAGGCTCGCGGAACGCGCCTCGTGTGGTGGTCCTCCGTTACGACGGCGGCGGGGGTGGACCTATACTTGGCCTGGCCGGTAAGGGTGTTACCTTCGACACGGGAGGCATTTCGATAAAACCCGCTACCGACATGCACTACATGAAGTACGACATGTGCGGGTCGGCTGCGGTAATTGCTACTGTGCAGGCCCTGGCGCAGCTTGGCTCTAAAGCGAACGTGATAGCAGTGGCGGGCATGGTGGAGAATATGCCAGGCTCCATGGCGACCAGGCCGGGCGACGTCGTAAAGGCCGCTAATGGCAAGACGATAGAGATTATTAACACCGACGCTGAAGGCCGCCTGGTGCTGGCCGACGCTCTTGACCTGGCTATCAAGCGCGGCGCGCAACGCCTTGTGGACATCGCCACCCTCACCGGCGCGATAAAGGTGGCCCTGGGAGACCTTACTAGCGGCGTGATGGGTGGGCCGCAGGGTTGGGTGGACGAAGTGCTTGCGGCAGCTGACCAGACGGGAGAACGACTTTGGCAGATGCCGCTATTCAAAGAATATAAGGACACTCTGAAGAGTAACATCGCCGACCTGATGAACACAGGAACACGCTTCGGAGGGGCCTGCAACGCTGCCGCTTTCCTTCAACAGTTCGTAGGAGACACGCCCTGGGCGCACCTCGATATAGCGGGCACGGCCTGGACCGAGAAGGACCATGCCTGGCAGATGAAAGGCGCGACGGGGGTGATGATTCGCACGCTTATTGAGTTGGCTGAAAGTCCAAAGTCCTGATTTCCAACTTTGGACTTTGGACTTTCAGGACTTTGGACTTTGGATAAAAGGGAGGCCCAAACTATGTCTTCACAACTGATTTCGCAGCGTATTGCAGCCGTCATTGATGCTGTCGCGCCGGTGACTCGGTTTTTTAGCGAGTCCGCGTGGGCGCGAAGGATGGGCGACCCTGATGTGGCGGATTTCGCCTTCGGCAATCCGCAGGAGATGCCACTGCCTGGTTTTGTCGAGGCGTTGGGGAAGTGGAGCGTACCGCAGAATAAGGACTGGTTTGCTTACAAGAATAACGAACCTGCGTCCTGTGCTGTGGTGGCTGCTGCCTTACGGGAGCGGCGAGGACTGCCTTTTGAAGACGAAGACATCTTCCTCACGAACGGAGCTTTCGCGGCTATTGCCGTTTCCCTATGCGCGCTTGTCAACCCTGGCGACGAGGTGATCTTCATCACTCCGCCCTGGTTCTTTTACGAAGCGCTGATCTTGACCTACGGAGGCCGTCCGGTGCGCGTCAAGGTCAACCAAGAGAACTTCGACCTAGATATTGACGCTATCGCCGGGGCAATTACCGAGCGGACGAGGGCGATCATCGTCAACTCGCCAAACAACCCCACCGGAAAGATATACCCACCTTCGACGCTGACCAGGCTCGCGGACTTGCTCACAAGCGCCAGTGAGCGCAATGGTCGGGCAATTTATCTTTTATCTGATGAAGCATACAGTAGGATAGTGTTCGATGGACGGGAGTATCCAAGTCCTGTGGCTTTCTACCCAGATTCGCTGTTGCTCTACACTTACGCCAAGACGCTACTTACGCCGGGGCAGCGCATAGGCTATATTGCGCTTCCTCCTACGATGCCCGGACGTGAGGTGATACGCGAGGCTCTATTCGCGGCGCAGGTGATCACCGGATTTGCCTTCCCGAACGCGCTCCTACAGCACGCGCTACCCGACTTAGAAGACCTTAGCGTTGATATAGCTCACTTGCAATATAAGCGCGACTGGCTGGTGAGGGAACTGCGGGAGATGGGTTACAGGCTGCACGTTCCAGAGGGGACGTTTTACCTGATGGCGCAGTCGCCTACGCAAGATGATTGGGCCTTTACCGAACTGCTTGCCTCCCACGACGTGTTGTGTTTGCCGGGTACGATAGTGGAAGCGCCGGGTTACTTTCGCATCTCGCTGACTGCGAACGACAGCATGATCGAGCGCGCGTTGCCGGGGTTTGCGGCGGCGTTTCAGGAATCTGGAGTTGGGAATCGGGAGTCGGGAATCGGGAGTTGAGGGCTATAATCTGACTCTTCCCGATTCTTGACTCCCGACTCCCGATTAGGGTGAAAGCTCCAGTGTGCTGGCATATGCAACAGTCCCCAGCGTTCGGCTAAACCGGGGGTGGGTTGAACCACAAAGCTGTAAGCCCGGTGCTGGTGGTCGTACATGTCGGCCATATCTGGGCCTGTTACCGCCACGGTTACGTCGTACCGCCCGGCGAGGAGGGGTAACTCATCCACCGTGTAATCCACATATCCCTTACCCTCAATAGATGGTATTTCAAGACCCGCAAAGCGCGTGTTGGGGCCGTTCAGGTGGGTCCCATTCTCGGTAAAGAGGGCGAGACCGAACACCGGACCTTCGAGCTTCTGGTGGGCGGCGTAATGTATCCTGATCGTGAAGGGCGCGCCTGTGTGGGCGAGAGTGGTCTCTTCGCCACGACCATCAAGGAAAGTTACGCCAGTGAGCGTGACATCGCCTGTGGTCCAGCGCGTGCCGGGAGCTATAACCTCGTGGGCGGGAGCCTGGCCGCGAAGCGCCCCTACAGGCTCATCGTCCCCAGAGTTCTTGCCTGACGTATCCACCGGAGTTGGGCGTGCAACGCTTCCCTCTTGCGAACCGCCTCCTCGCTGCGCCGTGCGTAACCTGTGCGCGTGCCTCTCGTTTTCATACGTCAGGTAGCGATCTATTACCTCTCCTGACGGGCCGTCGGCGACCACTCTTCCGTGGTCGAGCCATATGACCCTGTTGCACAGACCGCGCACGGCGTCAAGCGCGTGGGACACGAAGATTATGGTAACGCCTCGCCTTCTCAGGCCCGCGATATATTCCAGACATTTGCGCTGGAAAGCTTCATCGCCGACCGCCAGCACTTCGTCTGTGAGCAGTATGTCGGGGTCAACGTTGATAGCAACGGCGAAACCCAGGCGCATAACCATGCCAGACGAATAATGTTTGATGGGGGTATCAATAAACTCACCCATCTCGGCGAATTCGACGATATCTTCATAGCGCTGGGCCATCTCTTTCCGGGAGATGCCTAGCAAAGAGCCATTCAGGAAAATGTTCTCTCGGCCTGTCAGATCAGGGTGAAAGCCTGTTCCTAGCTCAAGCAGCGCCGATACTTTGCCACGAACCGACACGCCGCCTGATGTTGGCTCGATTATGCGCGAAATAAGCTTCAGTGTGGTTGACTTGCCCGAACCGTTTTCACCGATGATGCCCACCGCTTCACCCGCGTATATGCTGAAGTTCACGTCCCGCACAGCCCAAAACTCTTCCTTGGCGGGACGTGGCATGGCTACTCCGCGCTTTGACGGGTTGCGAAGCCCGAAGACGTTGACTACCATCTCCTGAAATGAGCGTGGTCGCTCGTGGTGGAGCGTGAACCGCTTCGAGGTGTGGCTGAACTTGATGACCTTTGTTGGGGGTTTGGGATCGGGGGTCGGGGATCGGCGGTCGGGAATCGGGAATTGGGAATCGGGAGTCGGAGGTATCGCCTCCCGATTCCCAATTCCCGAATCGCTTGCCTCAATCAACTTCGCCACTAGACTTCCTCACCAAAGCTACCGCTGACGCGCATGAAAAACAAGTAACCTGCTATGAACAATATAGTACATTCAATCAGCGTCCTCAGTATAAACCAGGGGTCCGGGCTGAGAGACGAGTTATAGTAGAAAATGTCTCGGTAGTTGGCGATAATAGAGGCCATGGGGTTCAGATAATACATCAGGTTGGCATATTGTCCCGCTACAGCTTTCGCGTCGTAGATTATGGGCGTCAGGAAGAACCACGCGCTCAGTCCGACTTCGACGAGCACACTCGTGTCCCGAAAGAAAACGTTCAGGGCGGCCAGCAAGAAACCTAGCCCCATCAAGAATATCGCCTGGGTCACTATGAGTATCGGCAGCCAAATGAGATGTTGGTTGACACAGACATTGTTGCATGACGCCAAGAATGGCGATCCCAAGCTGTCGGTTCGGAATAGCAGCATGAAGAAAAAGAGCGCCGGAAGTGAGAGCAGGTAATTTATCATATTGGACAGCACCACCGACACGGGCAGCATCTCTCTTGGGAAATACACCTTCTTGATGAGGTGGCCGTTGCCGACTATACTTTGCAGTGTGCCCATAGTAGAGGTAGCGCACCAGTTCCAGGGGAGCAGTGCGCAGAGAAAGAAAATGTGAAAGGCGGGCTTGGCTTTATCTCCTGGCAGAAGCGCAGTGAAAACGAAGGTGAAGACCGCCATGAGCAGCAAGGGATTAAGGAGCGACCAAAAGAAGCCGAGTGCCGAGTGCTTGTATCGCACTTTGAGGTCGCGCACGACCAGATTGTATAAAAGGTCTTTATAATTGACCGATTGGCGGGCGCGTGCCAGCAAGATTCATACTCCAAAGTGGTATAGTATAACGTTACAACGAACAAAAGGTGCGTTAGTTGCTCTTGATTATAGAAGTGCTATATCAGGGGTGTCAAGGAAGGGTGTACAATCGTAGGGGCAGGTCTCCGTGCCTGCCCTGTTCGCGTACCCGGATGTTTGGGTGGTACAGAGGGCAGGCAGAGGGCAGGCACGGAGACCTGCCCCTACGATTGTACCCTAACTCTGAACTCTTAAGAGTTCACAACGAGGCTAGGGGTTGTCTTAGATGGCCGAGACAGAGATAAACTACGAGGAGCGCAGTAGCAAGAAGCGACTGGCGGCGTTGTCGTCCGTGTTGGCGGCGGTAGTTTTGACCAGCGCCAAGCTGATCGTCGCCATGACTACGGGCAGCCTGGGAGTGTTGTCCGAGGCGCTGCATTCGGGGGTGGACTTGGCGGGCACGGTGCTCAGTTATACTGCCGTGCGCGTTTCAGACAGGCCGCCCGATGCCACTCACCCCTATGGACACGCCAAGTTTGAGAGCCTCGCGGCCATGATTGCCGTCGGCTTGTTAGCGGTGACCGCGTTGGGCATTTTGAGGGAGGCTGCTTCTCGCATCCTGGAGACGCATGTGGTGCCCAACACAAGCCCGTTGGCTTTCGGGGTGATGCTGCTCTCCATAATCATAGACTTCACACGCTCACGTTATCTCAGGCGCGTTGCCGAGAAGCATGGGAGCCAGGCGTTGGCGGCTGACGCCACCCACTTCGCTACCGATCTGTACAGTTCGATAGCTGTAATAGTTGGCCTGACAATCGTGGTCGTTGGGCAATACCTGGGTTGGCCCCACCAACTACTGGTGGCTGGCGATGCGCTGGCAGGGGCGATAGTGGCGGTCATAATCCTGGTGTTGGCGAGTCAGCTTGCAATCAGGGCTGTGGATTCCCTGACGGACCGCGTACCGCCTGATCTGGTGCCCAGGATTGTCGCCTCAGTAGCAAATAGCCCGCACACGATAGGCAGACCAACCGCGCGCGTGCGTTTCGTGGGCGACCAGCCATACGCTGACATCTCTGTGAACGTGCCCAGGGGACTTTCCCTGGAACGCACCGAAGAAGTCAGTAACACCGTGGTCTCGCGCGTTCGCCAGGTGCTTCCACACGCCGACGTTGTCGTGCATACCACGCCGCAGATTGAAGCAACGGAGAGCGTGGTCTCAGCTGCTGTTGTGATAGCTGCGCGTTTGAGCCTCTATATCCACCATGTGCGCGCTTTCCACACGCCATCGGGCCTGAAGATTGACATGCACATGGAAGTGCCGTCCTCCATGACGCTGCTGGCGGCTCACGACGAGTCCGAGCACCTTGAAGCGGAATTACGGAAAGAGATACCCGAAGTACGCGAGGTAGATATTCATATCGAGCCACGCCACGAGGAGTTCCACGAACTATCGAAGGACGACACAGAAGAGGTAGCGAAACTGGTGGCCCAGGCCGCCGCGACGGAAGTGTCTGAAGGGGTCCACGAAATACAGGTATTTAGCGGCAGATATGGCTATGTCGTAAGCCTGCACTGCTACTTACCATCCGCAATGCCCATCGCCGAAGCGCACTACCTCACCGCCGAGGTAGAGAAGGCTATCCGAGACATGGTGCCCAACGTGTATAGGGTGACGGTACACCCCGAACCGTCCAGCTTGGGACTACATATCCCGTAGGGCACTAATTAAGGCAACAAATTACAACAATTAGAAGTAGAGAGTTGGTAATAGCACGCCCACCGCGGCAGCTAATAGCAATATGGCTATAATCGTCCAAGGGATGTTGATTCTAGTGGGGAGCGATGTGCGATTGGGCAACGCTGAAGGTGGCTTCATCCAGTAGCTGACCATGAAGAACGCCCAGAAGAATGCTATGTAGCCGAACCAGTACTGCAACACTGTGACGATAACTCCAGCCAATCCCAGGGGATGCCAGAATGATAGGATGGTGAAGACTATGTTCACCACTACATAAGGCACAATCAGGAGCGGTAGAGCTAACTTGACACGTTGCTGTTGCTTATCCAGCGCCCCGCCGAACTGTAGGGTGGAATTCGCAAGCCAGAAGAAGGCCCACATATACCCAGCAGCTCCGATTAGGATGAGCGGAATGCGAAGTTCCCAGCCAGCACCAAGTAGGCTGATCACTTGTCGCCAGTCACCCAGACTACTGCCGGGGCTATAGAAGAGCGGATCGAAGAGGAGGTAGCCGAAGCCGGTGAAGAGCGAGTAGGCTCCTGCGTAGAGGATGAAGAGCCTCAGAGTAGGCCAGCGGGTAGTCCAGGGTTGTGAAAAGAGCAGTACACAAATGATCCCGAACAGCACGTTTATGAGAGCAGCGTTACCCGCGATAATTATCTCACCTGTTTTGTTGATGGGACTAACCCAACGGTGGTCCACGGCAAAGAGGTTCCACGCTGTCCAACGTGCCCCCACCAGCAGCGAAGCAATACCATGGCAGGCTTCATGTAAGACTTGCACAAGCAACAGGGCCACAAGTGCAATAGCAGATGCGTTGGTGGCGCACACAACAAGCGGCACATCAGTTGTGTGCGAGTTAAACGAGGTTGTGTTGTCAGTCTGCATGGTACTCATCGCTGTCGCCTTATGTCATTAATGGCATCTTCAACACTTATGTTAGGAGGTAACCCTGCGCTTATCTCTTCTGCTAATGCATCCAGGTTCGCAATTGTGGCGCGTGGATCATGTTTGCTTATTCTAGCTGCGGGTATAGGGACCAACTGAGCTACAACCCTGCCCCGGTTGCTTACACCTATAACCTGGCCTGTCTCTTCTACCTCACGCAGGACTTCGCTCAAATGTTTCTTTAGCTCCTTTACGCCCATCGTTTTCATAGCGAGTCTCCCTTCCCAGCATAAAGTAGTTACTTCGGTAACCCTATTATAGTATGGAATCGCTTCTTTTGCACTAGCCTTGACATGCCCACACTACATTGCTTAGACTCTTATCAGACGGACCTCGCCCGTGCCCGTGTTCCCTTTCTCTAGAACAAGGATTATAATTAATGACTCAAATTAGGTTTCCAGCCGGGGCGGTACCCCGATCACGAAGGGCTGGTTTCTTTTCGGTTGGGCTTATATCTCTCTCAATAATAGCGGTACTCGTACTCAGCAGCGCGCTTGAGCCTGGTAGGAGCCTTAGCGCACCTTCACAAAAGTTACAAACACCCCCTACTGATATACGTGTTAACCAGGTGGCGACCGCCGATCAGCAGGAACCGGCGCTCGCAGTCAACCCTACTAATGCTAACAACGTTCTATCTGCGGCCAAGGACTGGCGCACGGGGCCAAAGCAGGTGTGGTATTATCGCTCCACCGATGGCGGTAACACATGGGCGGACGGCCATGTAGACTTTCCAAGCGAACTGCCCAACCAGAGCGACCCTTGCATCACCTTTGACGCTTCCGGTACGGCCTATATGTCGGTGCTCGGTTATAATCAGAACGACTTCTCGATTGGCGGTGCGTATGTCACTCGCTCGACGGACGGAGGGGCCACCTGGCAGAAGCCTGTGGTTGTCTCCACTAACAGCAACGAGATATTCAACGACAAAGAGTGGATCACCGCCGACCTCAGCAACAACTCCGCCACCAAAGGCAACATATACGTAAGCTGGACGCTCTTTACCCAGCAGGGCACGCACAGTGAGCGCGGTGACATCGTAGTATCGCGTTCAACAGACGGCGGCACGACTTTCTCGCCTCATGTTGTAGCCAGCCTGCCTAACCAGACCCAGAACCAGGGGTCGT
>JBBQIC010000069.1:0-14624 GCA_038324555.1 Chloroflexia bacterium | reverse complement strand
CGCGGTCGAGAATATGAGGTCTGTGTGCTCGGAGTTGGGAAGCACTGCAAGTTCGGCATTGGGTAGCAGGCGATACATCTCGACCCCTTCTTCAACGGGGACAAAGCCGTCGCGGTCGGCAAGCAGCACCAGGGTGGGCGCCACGATCCGAGCGAAATCGTCCGGGGTATAGTTCAACGTCGCGTTCCACATCGGCTTTATTTGTTTCACCAACGTCTTCCAATTGTCCGGGCCGTGTATCCGCCGGAGCATCGCCGCCCAACCTGGGTCGTCGCGCTCGAATTGCTCGGTATCAACATCGGGCGACGCTTCATCACCGAGTACTCCCCCCACCCACGTACGAGACGCTTCGGTAAGCTCGATGTAGGCTCCGCCGACAACGAGAGCCTGGGGGAGGTCGGGATAGCGCATACCGACCTCAAGTGCAACCTGTCCCCCATCACTGTAGCCGCAAATTAGAGGCTTGTGGAGAGCAAGCCCTTGTGCGAGAGCGGCCACATCGTCCGCCATAGAGCGGTAACTCATCATACCCGCCGGATTGGCGGTGCGGCCATGTCCACGGCTGTCAGGCGTAATCACGCGATAGCGTTCGGCAAAGGCCGGGAGATACGGCTGCCACGATTGGCCTGTGAGGGCGCCACCATGGATCAAGATCAAGGGCTTGCCCTGACCCTGCTCTTCGTAGTAGATGTTCAGGCCGTTGGCCTGGATGTAGTGACCGTGCTGGGTTTCAGCGTGCTCCGACTGCTGCGGCGCTGTCATAGCGACCTCCTGCTGATTGAAGGGTTGGAATGGAAGACGTTGCGGGGATCACGTCTACCGTCGCAGTATAGCAGATATTAGCGGCATTAGGCATTAACCCATAGTGAGTTAGTGCAAGAACAGGGAATCTGTTAGGGAAAGGGTAGGGGCGACCCTATGTGGTCGCCCTCTCGCTGGGGCGTCTTTCCCACCAGGGCGACCACATAGGGTCGCCCCTACCCTTTCCCTAATACCTCTCTTGCATCTGCGTTAGTGACCTGAGCAGGTTGGCGTCTTGTTGATGATGTTGTATTGCAATCGCTCTTCGTCCGAGAAATCGCGCACCAAACGCCCGCACACATAGTTTATCGTGTCTTGATAGTCTGTATACCATAGCCGGGCGGTCTGGTCGGCACTGCCGGTTAGAACGTATCTGCCATCGGGCGAGAAGGCTACGCTAAGCACGCTGGCTGCATGGCCGGTAAAGCGGCGCAACTCCTTGCCACTTTGAGTATTCCATAGCCGTGCCGTCGTGTCATCGCTGGCAGTTAGAGCGTACCTGCCATCGGGCGAGAAAGTGCAGCCCGATACGCGGTCGGTGTGGCCCACGAAACGTTGCAATTCCTTGCCGGTCTGGGTATCCCATAGTCGCGCTGTCTTGTCATCGCTGCAAGTGAGCAGAGTTTTGCCGTCGGGCGAGAAGGTCACGCTCTTCACCTGCTGATCATGGCCTGTGAAGCGACGGACTTCGGCTCCGGTCGTCGCATCCCAGAGCCGCGCACTGTTATCTGCGCTGGCAGAGGCTACCCACTTGCCATCGGGCGAGAATGCCACGCCCCACACCTGGGCGGTGTGACCAGTGAAAAGGCGTAAGGGTGAGGGAATAGGGTGAGGGAGTAGGTCAATTCCCTCACCCTTCACCCCACTCCCTATAGTGGCGTCCCACATCGGCACAGTCGTTGAGCCACCCGCAACGATATATTTGCCGTCGGGTGAGAAAACCACACGAGCCACTCCCTCCCCAGGCCGCCCAAATTGGCGCAACTCCTGCCCGGATTGAGTATTCCATATTCGGGCGGTTTTATCGTCTGAGGCTGTGAGCACATATTTGCCGTCGGGCGAAAAGCCTACGCTCGTCACGTGGTCTGTGTGGCCGATAAAGCGGCGGATTTCGGCCCCGGTGTGGGCGTCCCACAGGCGCGCCGTCTTGTCGAAGCTGCCGGTGAGCACGTATTTACCATCGGGCGAGAATGCTACATCGTGCGCGTTGATCGTGTCGGTGTGGCCTATGAACTCCGGCAGGCCGCGCTCCGCGTGGGCGTCCCACAAGAGCGCGGTCTTGTCAACACTGGCGGTCACCACATAGCGTCCGTCGGGCGAGTAAGACGCTGCATAAACCGCCGATGTATGACCAATCAGGCGACGCAATTCCTGCCCGGTCTGCACGTCCCATAACCGTGCGGTGGTGTCATCGCTACTTGTGAGCACGGTCTTGCCGTCCGGTGAGAAGGCCACCGCCTTCGTGGAAGCGGTGTGACCCGTGAAGCGGCGCAACTCCTTGCCGGTCTCGGTATCCCACAACCAGGCCATTTTATCCCAACTGCTAGCAAGCACATACTTACCATCGGGCGAGAAGGTCACAAGCACTATACCACTGTCGCCTGTGAACCGTCGCAACTCGCGGCCGGTCGCTGCGTCCCACAGGCGCGCTGTCTTATCGCCAGTACCGGCGGTGAGCACGTATTTGCCGTCGGGCGAGAAGGCCACGCCGTACACTTTGTCTGAGTGGCCTGTAAAGCGGCGCACCTCCGCCCCGGTCTGTGCGTCCCACAGGCGCGGTCTTGTCGTTTGAGCCGGTGAGCACGTATTTGCCGTCGGGCGAGAAGGCCACGCCCCACACCTCATCTGTGTGGCCCCTGAAGCGGCGCACTTCCGCCCCGGTGTGGGTATCCCAGAGACAGGCTGTACGGTCTTGACTCGCGGTGAGCGCATACTTGCTGTCGGGAGAAAAAGCCACGCTTATCACCCCACCGGTATGTCCGGTGAAGCGTTGCACTTCTTTCCCTGTTGCACGGTCCCACAGGCGGGCCGTATTATCACTTCCTGCGGTAAGCACGTACTTGCCGTCGGGCGAGAAGGCCACCCCCGAAATGGCGTCGGTATGTCCTGTGAAGACCTGGCGCGGATAATCGAGGGTGGCAGCCCCTTCCAGCGCAGCGTCGCCCTGCGGGGAGTAGTGGGTTTGTATCGAGCGAATACCAAGCAGTCCGATTACCTCCGCACTGCCGTGGGCATGTAAGAGGGTGTTGGCTTCAGCGCCCAACCGCAAGGCGTCAGAGTTGGCAAGTTCAGCCTGGGCCTTAGCTGCATTGTCTCGCGCAAGCGCCGCGTTGGTCTGCGCTTTACTGGCGTTCGCCGCAGCAGCCTGACTCTGGTTGATCGCCCAACTGCTCAATATGACAGCGACCAATAGGGAGAGAGTGAGCAAAACGGCGAGATAGCGCAATCGGCTCGCTGCCTTGCGCTGAGACGTCGCAGCCTGCCTCGCCAGATCCAATTCGTGTTCTCTCCGCGCTGTTTCCTTGGCCTGTTCTCGGTCGCGTAACTCCAGGCTGGCCTGGATAAAGTTCTGCTCTGCCCGCCCGAGGTCATCAGGCCGTTCCCGATGCCATTGCTCGGCCTCTGCCAAAAGGGCCCCTCGTAGCAATGCTCCTTCGTCCTTGTTACTGGCCTCCCATTGGTGCAACGCCGCCCTCAAGCGCTCTTGCCAGATGCGGAAGGCTCGGTCGGCTTCTACCCATTCCCGAAGCCGTTCCCAACCTCCAATGAGGGCTTCATGCGCAATCTCTACCGTCTCCTCGCCTGTCGCATCGTTACGGTTGCTAACCACCAGGCGAGTGTCAGCCAGGCGTGTGACCAGGTTCCAATTGTCTTCCTGCACTTCTTCACGGCTCGCCAACCGTCGAGTATCCTCTGTAGCCTCGCCGGGCTGCACAAGTTGAACAAGAATGCGCTGCGCGCGTAACTGCTCCTCGCCAGTCAACTCAGCGAAGACTTCCTCAGCGTATCCGGCCAGGGCTTTCTCGACGCCGCCTGTCTCATCGTAGGCTGCGTGGGTCATAAGGCCGTCACTCCGGCGCGCCCACAGGAGCGTGAGAGCAAATTCCAGCAGGGGCAGATCACCAGGACCTTCCCCCAGAGCGTCCAGGATGCGCTTGGTCAGCCCAGGCTCTAAATCCACACCCAGATGTCGGGCAGGCATCTCGATAGCCCTTTGTAACTCTACACGGCTCATGGGACCGAGCTTCAAGTCGGCCTCTTGCAGGGCGTCAACTACGGGGCGATACGAGAGCGCGGAACTAAGAAAGTCGGCTCGCATGGTTACGACGAGACTGAGTGGCAGCGCCGGTTGTTGTGATGCGGGGATGTGTGATGGCTGGATGGCAGAGAGAAGGCGGTCAAAGAAAAGGTGGCGTTCAGTCGCGTCCTGGCAGAGAGTATACAATTCCTCAAATTGGTCGGCGATCAGAAGTATACGGTTGTTGGCTGGGGCTTTCTGGGCAGCGCGTATCGCAAGGTCTTGCATAACGAGGCTGCCCTCCTTGAGTATAGCGGCAAGTTTGATGGTCTCGGCCAGCCTATCAATTTCACCCATATCAGGTTCGAGGAGGGGAACGAAGGCAGCTGCGAGAGCCTGGAATGGGTGCTCGCCTGGTCGGAACGAAGCAACCGTCCAGCCGCCCAGCCTGATACGGCGCAGTTGCGGTACGAGGCCCGCATACACTACTGAGGATTTGCCGCTGCCGGACGGCCCGATTACCATAACTAACGGTTTGCGATGCGCGTGTACGGCGTCGAACAACTTGGCGGTGAATGCTTCGCGCCCGTAGAAGTGCTCTGCATCTTCCTCGCGGAAGGCGAAGAGGCCCCGATATGGGCTGAGAAGCGAGCTACGTTCGTCGTGGCCGTGCGTCGCCTCCGCGCCGTTGCGTCTTATGCCATCTTGCTTCAAGCCAGATTGTGCAGAGGCGCGTTCGTACAGAGATTGGAACAGCCCGGCTTCATCGGGCTGTTCCAGATCTGCGGCGAGGCCGTGTTTTTCGGCGGCGGCGAGCAGGGCGTTAGCCTCTTCCAGGGAATCGAGAACGCCCTCCTGGTGCAACCAACCGATTATAGCTACCACTCGCTCACGAGATTGCGGGCCGGTTAGCGCCTTCCCATTGCACATGCGAGTAATAACTGCCCGGTCCTGGTCAATGCCTAGGGCCAGCTTATTTTGGCTCAAGCCTCGTTTGCGGACCAGGTGTTGCCAGACCAGGTCGCCGAACTGGTGACTCATATGCGTTTCCCCCACTTTGTCGCTCTACAGCTCTACCGCTCTATTCCTCAATTACGCGCCAACTGTCAACAACGTTGACAGGAATTGTCGACAATGTTGACAGAAAATGCTATTGACGTTGATATGCCTCTTGCGATAGAGTGCGGCGTAGTGAAGGAATGTCGCAAGGGGTACTCAATCCCAACCGGGTTGTTACCGGTTGGGATTAGAGAACTGTTAACGTTCCGGCCTCGGAACTTTAGTAAGTGGAATTATACCACATATGCGCCCTGGTTGACAACTGACCTCCTTCGCCATCTGAGCGATCATCACTATTTCGTACACCCTGGAGGGAGAATTTCAAATGGAAAAGCGTAACAACAAACGAAAAGGCTTGTGGACAGTTATTGTAGTGTTCGCCCTGGCATTGGGGATCGGGGCGATGCAAGGCAGCACATTTGCAGCCATACAGGGCCGCGTGGCCCAACCAGCTAACATAGGCACTCTCCCCCCGCCGATGTCAAGCCACTTGCCGCCAAGTACGGTGGGCGACGCCAACAGCGATGGGGTCGTTGACACGATTGACTTCGCTATTCTGAAGGGTACATTTGGCCGAGCATGTGGGAACCTGGGGTTCGATGCCCGTGCAGACTTCAACAGCAATTGCGTTGTCAATGCCGTCGACTTCAACATACTGAAGCGCAACTTTGGCCTATTGGTGGGAGGGCCGCTCGATCCACCACCCCCGGACACGAGTGGGGGCGCTCATCTCTTCATCAGTCCAGGGCAAGGTGGTAGTCCAACTTGCTCTGCCCCTATCTATAATGGCTCAATCGAGGCGGGTTGCAGGTTCGTGCTGGACCTCTCTGTTGATGCAGGTTCTCATGATCTTGCCGCAGCGCAGAGCTACCTCACCTTTGATCCTCAGTTGATAAAGAATGCCAGGGTGTCCTCACTAGGCACAAGCTGCGTACTCACCGGCACCCTCACACCTGATT
The DNA here is from genome assembly GCA_038324555.1 of Chloroflexia bacterium. Classification (GTDB taxonomy): domain Bacteria; phylum Chloroflexota; class Chloroflexia; order QHBQ01; family JADMIH01; genus JADMIH01. The sequence goes on along the minus strand of JBBQIC010000069.1, from coordinate 8,567 downwards.
TGACCACCTTTGACACCGTATTGCAGAACGAGGTATGCATTGGACCTTCCTCCTGTACTTTCCGCAACGTGCTCAGTACCCTTCCCGGCTCTATAGGCTATGCTGCGGGTGTGCTGTCCAACTGCGAGACGGGTTGTTCAGGGGTGTTCCGCATAGCGCAGATAGGGTTGTGCGCGATCACACCGGGGCATGTGATTCTGCACTGGCAGTTTTGGCCAACAGACGGGCTTCGCAACCGCCACTCTGACATAGCGACCGTCGTAGATGCTAACGGCGACGTCACCCTCGTTCAAGACTCGGCCTCGTTCCACGACTACATTTTCGATATCACCCCTCCTGCGGCTACAGGAAGCATAGCGGGCATCGTTTATAGACACGACCCGTCCCAGCCTCCTGACACCGTGCTTGGCGGCGCTCCTGTACAGGCGTGTGCAACCACCTTCAACTTCTGCGGTTACTCGACCTCCTTAGCCGACGGCACATATACGGTGAGCAACTTGCCCGACGGTAATTACAGAGTAACCGCCTACCCGCCTTCAGGCCCCGCAGGCGCCGATCTAACGCAAGGCTTGATCAACAATCTCATCAACATATCGGGTGGGGGAGCGGTCATCGGCCAGACTGTCGTGCTTAATACTGTACTGCTGCCTCCTGCGGGCACGACAATCTCACCCAGCCAACCAGGCGGCAACGGTGTGCCAAGGGTCAACTGGACCCAGATACTCACCCTGCACACCACTGGCTGTGTAGGTACAGCCACCTATGAACTTCATCTGGATAACGGGGTTGTCCTCACCGGAAATATGGTAGGAGACGGTAGCGGAAATTACAGCGCAAACATAGGCCAACTCAACCCAAACCACGGCTTTGGCTATGTAGTAATGACGATAATGTGCTCTGGCGGAGGCAGTACGGCTGTCACTTTCAACATATACATAGACCCCAGCGGCAATGTGAAGACGGTGGAGGGCGTTCCTATCCAGGGCGCGACTGTTACCCTGTATCGCTCGGTCAGCCTGAGTGGACCGTTCACGCAGGTGGCTAACGGAGACTCCGTCATGTCGGAGGAGAACCGCGTCAACCCCGATACGACCGATGTGGACGGCCATTTCGGTTGGGACGTGATCGCAGGCTACTACAAAGTGCGGGCCGAAAAAGCAGGCTGTGTGTCGCCCAGCGACCCAAATCAGACATACGTAGAGAGTGGGGCGCTGACTATACCCCACCCGTCACTGACCTGGACCTGCGTCTAAGTTGCCCTGCCGTCAACACGGACACGCCTACCATTACGCCTACCCGCACAGCAACTGTTACTCAGACCAGTACTCCAGGAGATTCGCCCACACCCACAAATACGCCTACCGAGACGAACACGCCGGGCGGTGATACGCCTACCATTACGCCTACCCGCACGTCCACTATCACTCGAACTAGCACTCCTGGTGATTCGCCCACGCCTACCAATACGCCTACAGAGACGAACACGCCGGGGGGCAATACACCTACCATTACGCCTACCGCTACCTCTACCGTGCCGCTTCAAGGCAATGGTGTGATTTCCGGCGTCATTTACAGATATACCCCCAACACACCTGTCAGTACGCCGACAGGCTGCCCTACTAACACGCCCTCTCCCACTCCCATTCCTACAGCTACCATCCCTCTTCCCGGGGCCTATGTTTATGCTTGCAGGAACGGGGGCGGCTATTATTGCGCCTATGCCGTGACCGATGCGTCTGGGCAATATACGTTGAGTAATCTGCCGAATGGTGAGTACACCCTGGGGGTCAACCCGCCCGCCAGCGCTAACGATCTTCTGGCGGGTACCCTCGATCATAACCCCGTCATATTGAATGGTGGAATGGTCACAGGGCAGGACCTTGTGCTCAATAGCATTGCACCGCTTCCACAGAACGCAACGATATCACCCAATAGATCAAGTGGTAATAGTGTGCCGCTTGTCTACTGGCTGGACCCGCTTACTCTCATTATCCACGGCTGCGCGGGAGGAGTTGCAACCTATCAGTTGTATGTGGGCAACAATGTTGTCCGCAGCGACAGCATGACAGAAGGTCCCGCAGGCACGTACACCGCAAACATACCTGCTCTCAATCCTATACATGGTTACGCACGAATAGAGACGACAATCGTTTGCCCATGTGGAGGCTCTCTAACAACCTCGTTCAGCCTCTATATTGACCCAAGCGGGAATGTGCGCACGGTAGCAGGAGACCCCATAATCGGCGCAACGGTGACGCTCTACCGCTCTAACAATCCAGGAGGGCCGTTTGTGCAGGTGGCTAATGGGGATGCTATCATGTCCCCCGTCAACCGCACCAATCCTGATACAACCGATGGGCATGGGCACTTCGGCTGGGACGTGATCGCGGGTTACTACAAAGTGCGAGCCGAGCACGCAGGCTGCGTCTCCCCCAACAACCCAAATCAGGCATACGTGGAGAGCGCGGTCCTCCCCATACCCCCACCCGTCACCGACCTGGACCTGCGCCTCAGTTGCCCCGCCACAGCCAGTGGTCACCTGACCTGGCAAGGTATACCCCAGCCAGACGCCCACAACAACGGGCAGACCGCTACCCTCAAAGTCTGTAACGCTGGAGTAACCAACAGCTACCCAGTCACTACCGACCAGAACGGCAACTTCTCAGCAGCAGTCAACCTGCCCACCGGATCGTACAACTGGCAACTAAAGGGGCACAGGAACCTGGCAAGCGCGGGCACAATCGCTGGTGGGAGCGCCCTGGTCATATCGGGGGGCACAGCCACTTTCGAGGCAGACGCGCAGAAGGCAGGCGACACCAACAACGACAACGTGACCACAGTGGTTGACGTAGGCATCTTGAGGGCCACGTTCAGCAAGAGCCTGGGCGACCCAGGATACGACGAACGAGGAGACTTCAACAACGACAACACGGTAGGAGCGTCAGACTTCAATCTGCTGAGGGGGAACTTTGGTCAGGCGGGAGCGTCGCTCACCTGCCCCTAAAGCAAGAACAGGTTCCCTGTTCTTGCTTTAGGGGTCTCAACCGGTCGGGAAGGCGGGCAATTTAGGAGTAGAGTGGGGGAATCACTAGGTTCCCCCACTCTACTCCTAAATTGCCCGCTAATTGTCAACAATATCCTGCCTGATACCATACGTGCATATCCATTCCGAGAAGGGTCATTCTCGTTACCTATTTCTCCGAGCTAATTAAGGACAATTCCAGCGTTCCAACTGTAACGTCTAACTTTGAGTTGCACTGAGGACGAAGGATGTGAGTGTGACTTTCGATTGCACTGGCTCGCCGCTCAGCTGTAATCTTCACCTCTATTTGGCACTGAAGCTTCGGCGGTTTTTGGCACTCCTTGTCACATTAGAGAGCTATCCGCAGATGTTCGTGGCTACATGGATACGACATGTTGCGGGGCAGGCGGATTTGTCGGCGCCGACGGGCCTGCTCACCTGTCGGGCCTCCGGGAGCGTCACACCGTTTGCCTGCATCCCGCATGGTCCTGGATCGCAACGGGCAGGCAAGGTTGACCGTCAGACCGTCTCCCCACGGCGTCCAGACGATTATCGTGAACTACGACGGTACGACGGCAATGGCAATGCCGAGGAGACGCCCGCCTTGGACCGCTTCGCCTCGCCGAGTTCTCCGAGCGCTGGGAGGCCCGCTATCCGGCCATCATGCGCCTGTGGGAGTCGGCCTGGTCCGAGTTCGTCCCGTTCCTGTCCTTCGCCAACGACATCAGGGAGGTCATATATACGACTATACGACGAACGCGATAGAGAGCGTGAGAGCGTGAGAGCGTGAACGCCCGGATCAGAAATGCGGTCAAGGCTCGAGGTTATTTCCCCAATCCCCAACGAGCAGGCAGCACTCAAGTGCGTGTACCTGGCGGTGCGGTTATGAGCCTCGACCCGACAGGGAAAGCCCGTCAGCGCTGGTCGAATCGATGGAAGCCAGCACTCCAGCACTGAATGCCTTTGCTGTTGCCTTCCCAGGCCGTATAATAAGCTCTACGAAATAACCGAGATTCACTCATCAACTTCTCCCTGGCACGGAGACCCCTGCATTTATGCACGGGGAGGAAGGGTCCCTACGCAGTAGACCATTGAGAAGTACTCGTAAAAGTGATATGATAGACGTGGGCAAGGCACTCTCGTAGAGAGCTAACTGTTTTTCGACTTTCGAGTCGGCCCACCTTACCAACTGAATACATTGGGTTGTATTGAGAAGTGTTTCAATGCGTAAAGTATTCAAACCTGATACTCCTTTGTGAGTGTCATAACCTCGCTGCTGATTTCGGTCAGCAGGGCTAACTGTAAACTAGTCATACTTCTGAGAACCTCTGTAACCGTTGCATTGTCAAGGAGACCAGAGCCAGGTTCTACGGAAAAGCCCCTTGATTTATCAATGGGGTAGTTTACAAAGTGAAGACCCCGTTACACCGTTAACGTGATGGTCCCAGAACCTACGAAATAGGAGTAGCGAAATGCGTGTGTTGTTGTTGGCGTATGGGTCGCGCGGGGATGTCGAATCGCTGGCGGGACTCGCGGTGCCGTTGCGGGCACACGGCGTGGAGGTTCGGGTGTGCCCGCTGCCGAGCTGCGCGGAGCGGCTGGCCGAGGGATGTGATGCGCTGATGGCGGGCGGTGTGATATCGGCCGGAGTGTGGCTATGACTATGACCGAGCATGCGGTGGTGATCGCCGGAGGAGGTCCGACAGGGCTGATGTTGGCGGGCGAGTTGGCGCTTCAGAGGGTCGACGTTGCCATTGTCGAGCGGCGCGCCAGCCAGGACCTCCCCGGCTCGCGCGCAGGCGGTCTGCACTCGCGCACTATCGAGGTTCTCGATCAGCGTGGAATCGCCGATCGGTTCCTTTCGCAGGGACAGGTGGCGCAGGTCGCGGGGTTCGCTTGGATCCGTTTGGACATCAGTGACTTTCCCACCCGGCACCCCTACGGGCTCGGGCTGTGGCAGAACCACATCGAGCGCATACTGGCCGGGTGGGTCGACGAGCTTGCGGTGCCGATCTATCGCGGACGTGAGGTGACGGGTTTCGCGCAGGACGACGACGGCGTCGACGTTGAGGTCTCCGACGGTGAGTCGCTGCGGGCGGAATATCTCGTTGGGTGCGACGGAGGACGCAGTCTGATCCGTAAAGCAGCCGGTATCGAGTTCCCCGGGTGGGATCCGACAACCAGCAGCCTGATCGCTGAGGTCGAGATGGCCGAGGAGCCGGAGTGGGGCATGCGCCGCGACGCTCGTGGCGCCCAGGTCCTCTCTCGGTTAGAGGACGGTGGGCCGGTGCGGGTCTTGGTGACCGAACAGCACGTCGGACACACCAGAGAACCCACCCTGCGCGATCTCAGCGAGGCGCTCATCGCCGTATACGAGACCGACTACGGGATCCACAGTCCCACCTGGATCTCCCGGTTCACCGATATGACTCGGCAGGCCGCGGCCTACCGCGAAAGACGGGTGCTACTGGCCGGCGACGCCGCACACGTGCATTACCCGGTCGGTGGACAGGGCCTCAACATCGGTGTGCAGGATGCGGTGAATCTGGGATGGAAGCTGGCCCAGGTGGTCAACAAGACGTCGCCAGAAAGCCTCCTGGATACCTACCATGCCGAACGGCACCCGGTCGCTGCCCGCGTGCTTCGCAACACGATGGCGCAAACCGCGCTCCTCCGCTCCGACGAGCGTATCGAGGCCTTGCGCGACACCATGTCCGAACTCCTCAGCATGGACGAGCCTCGCAAGCGGATCGCCGCGATGATGTCTGGTCTGGACATTCATTATGACCTCGGGGAGGGACACCCGCTGCTCGGGCGCCGCATGCCTGATCTCGACCTGGTCACCGCCAACGGCCCGCTGCGGGTATTCACCCTGCTGCACGATGCCCGGCCGGTGCTGCTCAACCTCGGTCTCAGTGAGCCTGGCGGTGGCGGCTTGGACATCACTCCATGGGCGGATCGGGTTCAGTTGATCGACGCTACATATGTTGGTGTGTGGGAGCTTCCGGTACTTGGCGCGGTCACTGCTCCCGCTGCCGTGTTGATTCGGCCCGACGGATATGTTGCCTGGGTGGGAGACCAAACCCACCTGGGGCTCACTGACGCGCTAACCACATGGTTCGGACCGCCTACTGCGGCGTAGTGCGAAGGGGCACTGGCGGCTGACCCGAATGCGGCCGCGACACGACGAAGAACGAAGCCGTGGGTGACATGCCGTGCCGTGATCGCGCGATACAAGCAGCACGCACCAGGGGCACCTTCAGGCTGGCCGGACCATGGCTTCGTCGGCCCATATGTCCGCCGAGTTTGGATAACTAAGACACTGCGACACTGCATCACCTAAACTGGGGGTTGCGCCGGGGTGCCGGCGTTGCGTGTTGCGTGGATAGCGCAGGAGAAAGCGACCGATCCAATTCGATCTCACCACAGCCCAGCAAGTGCAAGAGAAAACCGAGACCAGTGCAACTCAAAGTTAGAAGTGACATTGGAACGTTGGAACGTTCCAACGTTCTAACGCACTACAGCCGCCACCAACGCCGCAGTTATTGTGGGCAGCGAGTCCCTTGCCGCGTCGAGGATGGGTTGGGCGAAGATAAACAGAAGCACCAGGGCAACCGCCGAAACGGTAAGCACGCTGACCAGGGCCGGGGAGGGCTTCGGCTCGCGGGCGACTGCCGGTTCCTCGAAGTACATGTACCAGATGATGCGTAGATAGAAGAAGGCTCCGACCGCGCTGTTGAGCACGCCTATCACAGCCAGCCAGGTGAGGTTGGAGTTGACGGCGGCTATGAACACATAGTATTTGCCCAGAAAACCTATCGTTGGGGGTATACCCGTGAGCGATAGCAGGAACGCAGCCATGAGTGCGGCGGGGCCGGGCGCCCACGTTGAGAGGCCGCGAAAGCTCTCCAGAAAGTCTGTGCCTCCGTTGCGCTGTACCCACACAACCACGCCGAACGCGCCCATGTTCATCAACATGTAGGAGAAGAGGTAGAAGAGGATAGACGAGATTGACTGGGTCTGGTTGTTCTGGACTGCGGTGAAGGAGGCCAGGCCGACGAGCACGTAGCCTGTGTGGGCTATGGACGAGTAGGCGAGCATACGCTTGACCGAGCGTTGCGCGACAGCTACCACGTTGCCCAATGTCATCGTGAGAATGCTGAGGACACCAATAATGGGCACCCAGGTATGCCAGGCGGGGCCGAAGGCCTCGACCATGATACGAATCGTCGCGGCAAACCCTGCCGCCTTCGGGCCTACGGACATGAAAGCCGTGACGGGTGTGGGCGCGCCCTGGTAGGCGTCGGGGGTCCACATATGGAAGGGTACGGCGGCTATCTTGAAGCCGAGGCCCGCGATCAAGAGCAGCATTGCCAGCGTCAGCCCGCCGTTGGAGGTGATGTCGCCGCCTGTGATTTTGGCAACCACAGCGCCTATCTGCCGCAAATTGGTGTATCCGGTCATGCCGTAGAGCCAGGCCATACCGTACACCAGGATGGCGGTCGAGAATAGCCCAAGCAGGAAGTATTTGAGCGCGGCTTCGTTGGAGAGCTTGTCGGTGCGCGCAAAACCCGTCAGGATGTAGATCGAGATGGACATCAGTTCGATGCCAACAAAGAGGGTCGTCAGGTCGGTGGAGGCCGACGTGACCATCATGCCCAGCGTGGCGAGGGCCAACACAGCGTAATACTCGCCCAACGCCATACCGCGCTCCCGTATGTAGAGCGTGGAGAGGAGTACAGCAATCATGGCCGTCGCCAGCGAGATTATCTTAAAGAATAGACCCAGGTTGTCAACGACTACCATGCCGCCGAAAGCGTTCACGTTGTGGGTAATGGCCCCAGCGTCATTGAACTGCCATATGCACACGGCAATCGCCGCCAAGTAGCCTACGATGCTGACGATAGGCAAGAGGGTAACCTTACGTTGCCCTTTCGTGAACAGGTCAACAAAGATTATCACAACGGCGAAGACGGTGATGATGATTTCGGGCAGTATCGCCCACAGGTCAGGGTTCAGTCCTTGGTATAGGTTGGGCATTAGCTCCTCCGAGAGCAGGGTGAGGGAGTAGGGTGAGGGAATAGGAACAAGACTATTCCCTCACCCTACTCCCTCACCCTATTTGAACATGTTCAATAGCAAAGCCACGATACCCGGCGCGTGCTCTGTCACCGTTGTTGGAGTGTGGAGCAGCGCTTGTGTTGCCGGGTGGATCATCTGGAGGACGGGGCCTGGGAAGACTCCGAGCAGCAGGCTCAACACCGACAGCACCACGAGCGACGAGCTTTCTTTCCAGTCGAGGTCGCGGAATTTGGTTATACGGTCGGGGGTCTTGCCGAAGACCACGCGCTGGAACATCCAGAAGAGATACCAGGCGGCGAAAATGACCACCGAGGCAGTGATCGCGCCTACCAGCCAGTCGGCGCGGAATGCGCCCTGCATAGACAGGAACTCACCGATGAAGCCGCTCAGTCCGGGCAGGCCAACCGAGCCGAGCATCATTATCATAAACATGGCGGCGTATATGGGCATCGGCTTGGCGAGG
>JBBQIC010000068.1:0-14667 GCA_038324555.1 Chloroflexia bacterium | reverse complement strand
CGCTGGCAACCGAAGGCGAGTCTGCCTTGCCGGTGCTGCCAAGCAAGGCAGACCGGAACCTGAATGATGGCGATGTCGTGGAAATTGGGACAATGCAATTTACTGTGCTCCATACCCCCGGTCACTCCCCAGGGAGCATTTGCCTCTATAGTCGTGAGGATTCCATAATCTTCACTGGTGACACCCTGCAACGACACGCTGTTGGCGGCACCAGTTTCGCAGGTGGCAACATTGCGCAATTAGCCAACAGCCTCCGACGCCTGGCCGAATTGCCTGATAACACGAGGGTTTATCCTGGGCACGGTTTGAGTACGACCATAAAGGAAGAACGCTGGCTGTTGGAATTGGGATTAGAAGGTTGAAAGGTTGGAAGGTTGGAAGGTTAGAACGGCTTCAATCTTCTAACTTTCCAACCTTCCAACCTTTCCAACCTTTTAACGTATAAAAAGGAGAGAACAATGCCCGAAGAAAGAATGCGCTTGCTTGGATTGGTCCGTTCGGAGAGTAGCGTGGGGCACGCCGAGAGGAGCGCCCAGCCGTACAACCTAAACACTGGTGACAACGAGTGGTTTCTTGCTAACATATCATGCCAGTATGCCTGCCCTGCTTATACCGACGTAGCACGCTATATAGCTCACATTGCGGCAGAGGACTACGAGGCGTCTTACCAGATAAATCTGGAGGATAACGTCATACCCGGCATCCTCGGCAGGGTGTGCGCCCGCCCATGCGAGCCTGCTTGCAGGCGCGGAAGGCTCGACGAGCCGATAGCAATATGCTGGCTCAAGCGCGTGGCCGCCGACTATCGCGGCCCCTGGACCCCACCTCCCAGGCCGCCACGCACCACTGACAAGACGGTGGGCGTTGTGGGCGCCGGGCCGACGGGCATCGCCACCGCCCGCGACCTAGCAAAGCTGGGCTATGGCGTGACCCTTTACGAGGCCCTACCCGTCGCCGGTGGTATGCTGACGGCGGGCATACCTGAGTGGCGCTTGCCCCGCGACCTCTGCAAGCGCGAGATTGATGAGTATCTTGCCGCGCTTGGCGTTGAACTCAAGCTAAATACGCCCATCGGCTTCGGCACCTATCCTGGGGCCGAGAAGGCAAACAAGAACGCCATCTCCGTCGAGGACCTGATGAAGAAACACGATGCCGTACTCCTGGGCGTCGGCACTCAGAATCCGCAGGAGATGGAAGTGCCGGGCGAGGACTACCAGAACGTGCAGGGCCTCTATCCGGGCCTCTGGTACATGGAGCGTATCAACCTGCACCAGTCTGCGCCCATCGGCAAGCGCGTTGCGGTCATTGGCGGCGGCTTTACGGCGATGGACTGCTCGCGCTCCTCATTGCGCAAAGGCGCTGAGAAAGTCTACGTAATCTATCGCCGCTCGCGCAACGAGATGCTAGTGTACGAAGAAGAAGCCCGCGAAGCCGAAATAGAGGGGGTGGACTTCCGCTTCCTGGTCTCGCAGACCGAAGTGCTTGAGGAGAACGGCAAGGTGGTCGGGCTAAAGTGCGTGCGTAACCGCCTGGGCGACCCCGACGCCAGCGGCAGGCGCGCCCCCATACCCATCCCCGGTTCAGAGTTTATCCTGGACGTAGACACGGTTATCGCTGCCACAGGCCAGAACTCAGACGCCAGCTTTGTGCCTTCCGAACTCGGAATGAAGCTAAACAGGCGCGGTCGTCCCGATGTTGACCCTGATAACTGGATGACCTCTGTGCCTGGCTTGTTCGCGGCGGGCGACTTCGTTGCCGGGGCGCGCACGCTCATAGCCTGCATCGGCGACGGCCAGAAAGCCGCCATAGCAATTGACCAATATCTCAGGGGTATTGATACCAAAGCGGAGAAGGTCGAACTGCAAGCCGACTTCGCGCTCGTGCCCTATCTTGACTACGTGTCAGATTACCACCTGGACGTGACCAAGCAGCTTCAGGAGTGGTCGCAGACCGAGACCGTCCGCGAGGAAACGGCTCCAGAGGCGACGGTCAGGATGTCCTGGCAGCCGATCTCCATCTGGACCGCCGACACAATGCAGCGTCGCCTCATTGACGGCGAGAACTACGACTCGGTCCCGCGCCAACACATTCCAATGGAGCCGCTCAAGAACCGCTATAACCTGACGACCGAGGTAGAAAAGGTCTTCCATAAGCAGGAGGCGTTTGAGGAAGCCAGGCGCTGCTTGCAATGCCAGCTTAATATCTTCCTGGACGGCGACAACTGCATCCTGTGCAACGCCTGCATTGAGGTATGCCCGACCAACGTCCTTCACATGTCAGACTTCAGCCTGGTAGAGAGCGTTAACGGCAATTCCGACGAGCCGCGTCTAACAGAGGCCAAAAATTGGCGGAACGGCGCGGCAATGATTATGGACGAGTACCTGTGCATACGATGCGGCCTATGCGCTCAGATTTGCCCCACCAACTGCATAACCATGCAGCACTACGAGCCAAAGTTGGTGAAGGGCGAACTCCTGGTCCCCTAAACAGGGTAGCAGTTCCACTTATGAGAGCAAAAGATAAGACCAACAAAAATCGCTTTGCGATTTTTGTTGGTCTTATCTTTATTATGCTATAATCTGCGTGGTCGTTTATCCTTTCCAGGAGGGGAAGAAGATTGTTTACCCATGTTACAAAGCCGGTCCGCAAAGGTGCTATACCCCTTGCGGTCGGCGCGCTAATTTTGCTTTCACTGGCGGGTTGCGCTCGACTGACGTCTATTGACAGCCCCGGTCAGGTTGGCAAGTACAAAGTTGACCTTCAGATTGACCCCAAGACCCTCAACCCACCGATGGAGGGCACTATCAGCTATGCCATTACCGATGCAGCGAGCGGCAAACCCGTAACCACATTTGAGACGGTATATAGCGCACTGTTGCATAATATTCTCATCAGCAGTGACATGCAAAACTTCTCGCATACCTACACCGGGGACTTGACCGCAGATCGCGCTGCCGTGTTCGCGTTCTACCCGGCGTTTGGCCGATATTACAGCTATGCGCTCTTCAAGCCCGCCGGAGCCAGTCTCCAGGTGTTTACTTCCACTATAACGACCGGAGACGTGCAGGGCGCGCCACCCACACTTGTAGAAGAGCCTTCACCAGTGAAGACCCAGGGTTGGCTTACGTTCGAGCTTGTCAAGCAACCTGGCGCGATCAAACGCGGCCAACCTACGCAACTCGTGTTCAACGTCAGGGAGCGCGGCTATCCTGTTACAGCCCTGTGGCCCTACTTCGGTAGCGCGGGCCATTTGTGGATAGTAGACAGCATGGGTGGCAGCTTCGCTCACGAATTAGCGAGCGCCGAATCGCGCGACTATGCCCTTACGCCTGTGCCCGATCAGACTGGCACTCCCTCAGTCGGAGATAGCGTCAACACCCAGGCAGGGGCCGTTACAGGTGGCACGGGCGCGGGCGGTGCGGGTCCGAGCGGCACAGGCACAGGTGCGGGAACGCCCTCTGCAATCGAGACGCCCCCGCCTCCTCCTACCTATGCGCCGAATATTGCCAACGCACTCGCAACGATAGCAATGGCAACCCCCCAGTATTTGGCTCCCGCCCAGCAGACTCCCCAGTCGTATATTCTCTCGACCCCCGAAGTCCTGCCGGGCATCGCCTACGGACCCAATCTAGCTTTCACCCACACGTTTCCACATGCTGGCATGTACAAATGCTGGCTCGAAGTACAGTACCGCGCCCAGGTTGTGGTGGTGAGTTACGTGCTCAGGGTGGAGTAGCGTGAAACGTGAAACGTGAAACGTGATGCGTGAATTACGATATCACGTTTCACGTTTCACGTTGCAATGATTACCAGGAGATATTCATGGAGTGGCTTGTAAATATTCATAATGTTTGGCGGTATGCGGTGCTGATTGCCGCGCTTGGCGCGCTCGTCTTGTCGCTGCTTGCTTATCTTGGCAATCGAGAATGGGATAGTCTGGCCGACCGTTTCTCACTATTCTTCACCATTGCTATGGACATTCAAGTGCTCATTGGCATATTCGTGTGGATCCTTGCCGACTACAACAAGAACGACAGCTTCTTACGTTGGATACACCCCATCGCAATGTTGGCCGCAGTGGGCCTCGCGCACGTAGGCCGCACGCGCTCTGAACGCGCAGTTGGCTCCAAGTTGAAGGGCGGCACTGCCGCTCTCTTTTTTGGAGCAAGCCTACTGGTTGTGTTGCTGGCGATACCTTTGGCGGCCTGGCCTATCTAGAGGGAGTAGGGTGAGGGAATAGGGTGAGGGAATAGGAATAAGAACTACTCCCTCACCCTATTCCCTCACCCTACGCTACACCTTAGCCCTGTCGCCAATCTTGCGCTCGGTGCCTTTGAGCAGGCGTTCTATATTGTCGTGGTGGGCGACTATGATGAAGAGAGCTATAGCGACGAATATCAGTGAAAGCGCGCTCATCTGGCCTGTGAGAACCATCAGAATAATAGCCAGTGCGCTGGCGACGGCTCCTACGATGGACCCAAGCGATACGTAGCGAGATACGATTATGGTTGGAATACCGACCGCCAGGGCAACCACTGTAATCCAGGGGTTGATTGCGGCCATGCTCCCAAGAGCAGTAGCGACGCCTCTGCCGCCGCCCCATTCCCCTGTGACGAGCCGCATGTATATAGACCAAACGTGGCCGCTTATAGCCGCCGCCGCCGCTATCGCGCTGGCGAGAGTAAGCACTGAAACCCGGTCGTCCAGCCAGCTTACTTGCGCACCTGGGGCAAATTGACCCGCGATGAGTTGTGCAGACCACACCGCGACGCTGCCCTTCAGAAAGTCACCCAAAAGCACCATAGCCGCCGCCCGCCTGCCAATAGTGCGCAAGACATTGGTAGTACCCAGTTTCCCACTGCCATGTTTGCGCAGATCAATGCGGCGAACACCCGCTACTACCCCGCCCACTGGGATAGCGCCGATCAGGTAAGCTACGAGGGCAACACCAATGTATACCAGCAACATCACTATTCTCCACAACAAGGTATCGAAGGGCCATGGGTCTGAGACCACATTATACACCTTATTCAGTCCTACTACTTCACCCTATTCCCCAATTCGTTCACACTACATATCCACTAAGACGAGGTTGAGTAGGATTGTATACTACGTTATCAACCATACAAAGGAGTTGAATATGCCGACTAAATTGATGGGTAAAGTGAAGAGGCTGGGCGTGCTCACGGGTGGAGGGGATGTTCCTGGGCTAAACGCCGCGATAAAGGCCATTGTGTACCGCGCTCACGGACTAGACATGTCCGTAATGGGTCTTCGCGCAGGGTGGGAAGGGATCAGCTACCTCGACCGCTCGCGCAGCCTTGAAGAGCAGACCTTTAGCGTGGAGGATAAACGCACCTGGACAAACGGCTACCTTATGCCTCTGAGCCGTCTCAACACGCGCACAATTGAGCGTATGGGCGGCACAATTCTTCAATCCACGCGCACGAATCCGGCCAAAGTGCGGGTAGGCGATCTACCTGCCCACCTGGCAAGTTTTGGCGAAGGCAAAGCGGCGGACGACCGAGTAGACCTCACGAACGAGGTCCTGGTGAACTTGAGCTATCTGGGACTCGATGGGTTGATAGTTATAGGCGGCGACGACACTCTCAGCTATGGCGCGAAACTGGTCAGCCGAGGCTTTCCCGTCTGGGGCATACCTAAGACGATGGACAACGATGTGCCCGGCACGGATTACTGCATCGGATTCCAGACCGCAATTGGCCGCGCCGCCGAATTCATAGGCAGGATGCGTTCCACCGCCGCGTCGCACAGGGAGACCGTGATATTCAGAATGTTCGGGCGTGATGCGGGCTTTACGGCCCTGGAAACTGCTATCGTAACGTGGGCGGACCGCGTGCTTATACCCGAAGCGCCCTGCCACGTAGATAGACTGGCCGAACTCGTAGACCAGGACAGAATCAACCCGTCCGGTTATTCGATAGTGATCCTCTCCGAGGGAGCTAACCTCGAAGGCGCCTCCGTGCCTGAACTCGGCCCGCCGGACGCCTATGGGCATCGAGCTAAGAGCAATGTTGGCGAGTTCCTGGCAGCGCAACTATCGTCTCGCTTGCCCCACGTCCGCTTTCTGCCCGTTGACCTCACCTATATCTTGCGCAGCGGCGAACCGGACCCCTACGACAAGCACATGGCTATCTTTTATGCTAACCTCATTATGAACGTTGTAGAGCGTGGCGCTCACGGCGTAATGGCGGCGCACCGTCACGGCGACTTCATTTGTACCGACATACCCGGCAAAGACCTCCCCGCCCGCCGCGTAGACCCCGCCGATTACAACGCTAGCCGCTATAGGCCGAACTTCGAGGGCATCGAAGGAAATTATGAATTATGAAGTAAGAATTATGAATTAGGAGAGCCGATTCATAATTCTTACTTCATAATTCATAATTTCGTTTCACGGTTGTTGTAACGCGAGCGAGAGCATCTTAGACCGTTGACCGCGCGTGGCCTCGTCGTTCGGGTGGAAGGTGCCGTCCGAATAGCCGGATACTACCTGGTGGGAGACAGCAGTCTCTATAAAGGAGTAGAACGCTGAGTCAGAAGGTAGATCGTTGAAGCTAGGTCTTGATGGATTCAACAGTGTCCAGCCCTTGGAGAGCACGATTAGCTTTGTAATCTGTGCCCTGGTAATATCCGTGCTTGGGCGGAAGTAGGTGCCGGGGCACGGTTCGTCCTTGCCGCCGCAGGTGTAACCACTTATTATCCCTCTACCGTATGCCGTTTCGATAAGGGAATAGAAGGCATTCGACTGGGGTACGTCCACGAAGTGTGGCCCCCCGGCGGTGTTTATCGGCCACCCCTTGCCTAGCACTACCATCTTCGAGAACTGCCCGCGTGTAGCAGGGTCGTTGGGGTGGAAGCTGCCGTCCGAATAGCCGCCAATGATACCCCTGGACGCAAGATACTCGACATAAGAGTACATCCACGCAGTAGACGGCACGTCTGTGAAGCGTGAGCCTCCCCAGCGCACATAGACAGGATCGCTGCTTACGTTCACCAGCAGAGTGCCATTCGAGCCAGCCTGCGCGCTTACAGCTTGCCCGTACAAGTTGACCACGCTATCAAGTTCCGACGCCTGTGCTGCCGGAATAGTGAGAGTAGCTTGCCCATTGCTGTTGTTCCACACTACAGATGTCTGGCGATTGCCGTATGTTCCCCTGAAGCGATACCCTTCGAGTGATCCCGCTACGCCATCGCTTGCCCCAAGTTGTCGCAAGAATTGTCCGGAACCTATCTCTTGCGCGAATACCTGCATAGCGGTGAACGCGGGCTTGTGGGTGTTGTCCTGGCGTGTAAGCCCGGACATAGAGAACACTTCCCACCCTGGAATGCGAGCCGGGAAATCCCTATTCAAATACCAGGAGATTGCCTGCACGCCATTCGCGGCGGCCTGAGCGTTCATTTGCACCACATAGCTCGCCTGTATCGGTTCGCTGCTGTCAAAATTGGTTGAGCTTGTAAGCCCCGATTCTGTGCATATCAACGGTAAGTTCACGCCATGTGTACTCATGAGGTTATGTATCTGAGCCGCCTTGAGACCGATATTGGTCCAGCCGTTGTTGTTGTTCTTGTAATAATGGAACGCCAGCGCGTCCAAATAGCTTGCCCCGTTATTGTTGAGCAGGCCGTTTAGAAAGTCGGGATTGAACGATCCTCCCTGGCTGAACCAATTATCGAAGGCCAACCCACCGCTCATTACGACCGAATTGGGGTCGGCTGCTTTGATAGCGGGATAGACCGAGGCAAGCATCTGCGCGTATTTGTCCGGGTGCATCCCCCAATACAACTGGTGATCAGAGCCACTGGTGTCGTCCGGCTCGTTCCATAACTCCCAATAGTGAGCATTGTACTGGCTCTGCCTGTATCGCCCTGCCATTGCGCCCACAAATTGGGCTACTTCGGACCCCATGTTGTCATATAAAGGGCCGTTGATCGTCTGGCAAGCCCACGCCGGGCATCCGGTAATTATTACCAGTGGCGACAGCCCGCGAGAGGCTACTGCCTGGAGCCTGTTGTCGGTGCTTGTCCAACTGTAATGCGAAGGGTCGGTGTTCGCCGGCTCAATATCGCTCCACGCAACTGTCATCCTGAAAATGCTTACGCCCGCAGCGTGCGCATTATCCAGCGCGGGCGGGTCCATAACGTCGCCCCCGTCTATGGCTATACGGGGCATCGCACTTACCGATGCAGAATCTGCATACGCTGTCGCGCTGTGCGGGCTGTTGGCGCTATAAATGCCGCCCCTGTCCTTCAAGGCCATTGGAGCAATCAGCAGCCAACTGGCAATCACGGCAGCGGTTAGCGACGACTTCATGCGTAACAATCGAGTGCGTATTCGTATCATGAGGCACGACTCCTATTAAGTGTAAAAAATGTATTACGATTCCGCTTCGGACGCACAGAACCTCGCTTAACTTTATAGCGCCCACAACATTGTGTCATCTTATCACTTTGGATGGAATCACCCCTTTATACTTTCTTAGATTGTCAATAGTCCCAGTCCAGCACCTGACAATAGTCCCAAATTGGCGCTTGATTTTGCACGTAATCGCCTCATTTAGGACCATCATCGCGCAGCATTAGTACCGTTTCACGCGGGCGACCCGCGCCTATTAGGACCATCATCAACAAGGATTAGGATAGATAGGTCATTACTGTAAGCTGATTCTCTGCTTTATCATTTAGGAGTCGTCAGCTATCAGCCGTCAGTTATCCGCTAATCAAAAACCAAACTGCCTGATAGCTGATAACTGACGGCTGATAGCTGACGACTGACGGCTAATAAACAAAGGACATTTACAACCTATGAAGATAGCTATTGTTGGCACACGCGGCGTGCCCGCTAGATACAGCGGTTTTGAGACTTGCGCCGAAGAACTCGGTTCGCGTCTGGTTGAGCGAGGCCACGATGTCACGGTCTACTGCCGAAACCAGTATCTTGACTACGCAGGCTCGAACTATAAGGGTATGAAGCTAGTAAAGATACCTACCATCAAGAACAAGTATCTCGACTCGATGGTACACACTTCTATCTCGTGCCTGCACGCTGTTCCCAGGCGTTACGACGTGATCTTCATGATGATCGTGGGGAATGCGCCGACGGCGATTATCCCCCGTCTATTCGGCCAGAAGATTGTGCTCAACGTTGACGGTCTGGACTGGAAGCGCGAGAAATGGCCCGAAGCCGCCAAGCGATTCATCCAGTGGACTGAATGGGTAGCTACATGGCTTCCCAACGAAGTTGTTACCGACTCCCGCGTGGTCGAGCAGTATTACCTCAACCGCTACAAGGCCAAATCGGTTTACATTCCTTACGGTTCCGAAGTCAAGCCTCTGCCTCCGGGTCCAACGCTGGCGAAGTTCGGGTTAGAGCCGCGCAAATATATTCTTTTCGTCGGCAGGCTCGTTCCTGAGAACTGCGCCCACCATGTTGTACAGGCTTTCAATAGACTAAGGCTCGAAGGCGGCAATGCAGATATGAAATGCGTTATCGTCGGCGATGCGCCGTATGCAGACGATTATATCGCCGAGCTGAAGGCGAACGCTGGTCCAAACGTAGTCTTCACCGGCTACTGCTTTGGCGATGGCTACCGCGAGCTAGGCTCAAATGCTTACGCCTTTGTCGAATCATCAGGCGTAGGTGGAACGCACCCCGCCCTCCTCGAAGCGATGGGGATGGGCAACTGCGTGGTTGTCAACGGCACGGAGGAGAACCTGGAAACCATAGGCGATACCGGCTTCTCGTATCGAGAGGCCGACGATGAAGCCTCAGCAGAAGCCCTTGCGAAGATACTTCAGAAATTGGTGGACAGTCCCGAACTGGTGCAGCAGCGCCGCGAAATGGCTATAGAGCGTGCCAGGGCGGAATACACATGGAGCGTCGTCACCGACCGCTATGAGCGCCTGTTCTATGAGGTCCAAAGTCCAAAGTCCCAGGTCCAACGTCAAAACGCGAAAGTTCAAGGTCGAAAGTCGGAGGACTTTGGACTTTAGACTTTAGACGTTGGACCTGGGACTTTTGGGAGTACATTATGAAATATCGCATCAACGCTTCTTTACGAACCGTTCTCATAATCTCGGACCTGGTACTCATACTGGTCGCTCTTTATTCGGCGAGTTCCATCGGGCCTCGATTGTCGCGCGGGCAGTCGCTTCTACCGGTAAATCTGCTTACGACCGATTGGGGGCTTTACCTTGTAGTTGGCGCCATTTGGCTTGGCGTGGCCCTGGCGTTAGGCACGTATGGAGCCGTACAGACCAGGCTCGCCTACCAGGAGATAAGGCATCTGCTAAAGGCCGTCGTTGTCAGTGGTACCCTGCTTGCCGGGCTGTTATTCATGACGACATTTGGCGCTTCCCGGCTGCGTTTCGTCTATTTCTTCATTATTGTGGTTCCTCTGCTCATAGTCTTTCGGCTGGCGTTGCGCGTCACTTACAGATTGGTCTTCCACAGGGCATGGGGCACGGCCATGATAGCCCCCGCCAGGGTCGTAGTCGTGGGCGAAGGCACCATCCTATATGAGACGCTGTGCACGTTGAGCAACTGCGACCCTCGAGAGGTCGCGTTGCTTGGCTACATAGACTATAAAGAAGACCTGGCGAACGTTATCAATGCTTCGTCAGGCAGTGAAAAGTCGCTCTTTACAACAACTTCCTGGTTGAACGATAGCCACCTTGCCGCCGCGTCTTCCAAATCGGCTGAGGAACTTGTCGCGGTGGAGCGCAACAGCTACGGGCATTACGACAATATGGGGGGAAGTGGATACAATGGGCACAACGTAGGCGCGAGACATGGCGCATCGCCTATGTTGACCGTCGTCCACCCGGTCCACACTTCGGCAAGCGCCAGGGCAGCGACACGCTGGGGTTTGACCGCCGAAGCCGTCGCACCCCCACAAGAGGAGAAATCGCCGGAGGCAAGCACGGAGAAAGTTATCAGCGACACTCTAGGCACAGAGGTCGAGAGGCTCGTCATGGCGAGCCACGCCGACAACGTCGTTGTAGCCATCTCGCGCAGATACCATCGCCTTTTGTCGAAGGTCATCGCAGATCTTCAACGGTTGCCCGTTCACATAGTGTTGATGCCCGATGTGGCCGACCTGACTATACTGAACGTTGGCATTACGGAACTAGGCGATGCACCCGCCCTAAAGTTGCGCGCTCCGATTCTCACCGATATGCAACTGGCTCTCAAACGTCTGCTGGACCTCGCTCTGGTCGTCCCTCTCATGCCGTTTCTTCTGCCGCTAATGGGCATTGTAGCCCTGGCTATACGGTTGGACTCGTCCGGCCCAATCGTTTTCAAGCAGAAGCGCGTCGGCCAGTACGGTAAACACTTCACTATTTTCAAGTTCCGCACGATGGTTCAGGACGCCGAAGCCCGCCTGCGTGAAGTGACCACTTTTAACGAAGACGGCAAACCCTTGTTCAAGAACGACGGCGGCGACCCGCGAATCACCAGGGTGGGCAACATCCTGCGCCGCCTGAGTCTTGACGAGTTGCCTCAGCTATTCAACGTGCTCCTGGGCCATATGAGCCTCGTTGGACCGCGCCCTGAACTACCAACATACGTCGGCTTCTATGAGACCTGGCAGCACTTCCGACTGTGGGTGCCGCCCGGAATTACTGGTTGGTGGCAGGTAAAGGGCCGCGAAAAGCAGCCGATGTACCTGTATTGGGACGATGACCTTTATTACATTCGCAATTACTCACTCTTACTCGACTTGCAAATCCTGTGGCTGACCTTCTCGCACGCGATGCTTGGTAGCACGGGTCGGTAGTAGGTAGGGTGAGGGAGTAGGGTGAGGGAATAGGAATAAAGACTACTCCCTCACCCTACTCCCTCACCCTATTCTGGGAGGATAATAAATGCAAACACGTTATCTAAACATAATTCGCCGATGGTTCTGGATACTGCTTGTGGCCCCGGTCCTGGCGGCTGCTGTGGCGTTTGGCCTGAGCAAGCTCTCCACACCCGTTTACGAGGCGTCGCTTACCCTGTGGGTGAGCCAGGCGTCTTCTGGGTCAGGCCAGCAATATTCGGACATATTGGCTGCGGAGCGTCTTGCCAAGACCTACGGCGCGCTCATAACCAAGCGGCCCGTCTTGCAGGAGACCGTTAGCGAGCTTCGTCTCAAGATGACCACCGACGAACTCTCGGATATTGTCACTGTCAGGATGGTCCGCGATACCCAGTTACTCGAAGTGTTGGTCCGCCATACCGATCCTGCCCTTGCCACCAAAATAGTAAACAAACTGGCCGAGGTTTTCCAAAAGCAAAACCTTGCCGCCCAGAAGCAAAGCTATAACGAAGCTACCCAAAAACTGAACAGCCAGGTAAGCCAGTTGGAAGGGCAGATAAAGGACGCTCAGACCCGCTTACAAGGCCTCAAGACTACGGGCCAGCCGAACGACAGCCAACGAGCGGAAACCGAGCGTCTGAACTCCGCGCTTTCGCAGTATCAGGTAGCCTATTCCAGCGTGCTCAAGAGCCTGGAAGACATCCGTTTGAGTGAAGCCAACAGCATCAACAACGTGACTGTGGCTGAAGAAGCTACGGTGCCGCGCGATCCCGTATCGCCGCGTGTGACGATGAACGTGGGCATTGGTGTTCTCCTGGGTCTATTGCTGGCGGTCGGCCTGATCGCCGTGCTAGAATACCTTGACGACTCGTTCAAGAGCACCGACGACATTCAAGCGGCGCTGGGCCTGGGTACGCTTGGTGTGGTTGAATTCATGGGTGTCAAGGGGACGCGGCGAAAGCATAGAAACGCCCACCCAGACAGGTCCGCTCCCGTTCAGAACCTGGTGTCGTTAAGCAATGTAAGCTCACACGTCACCGAAGCGTATCGTTTGCTCCGTACCAACCTCGACTTTGCATCCCTTGACCACCCGGTGCGCAAACTGCTGGTTACAAGCGCGCTTCCTCAGGAAGGTAAGAGTACAACCGCCGCAAACCTGGCGGTGGTTATGGCGCAGAGTGGCAAGCGTGTGTTGCTCATAGACGTGGACCTGCGCCGTCCGACGGTACATAAGCTTTTCAAGGTGCCGAACCAGCACGGCCTGACGAGTCTGCTGCTTGGCATCGTTCGCGCCGATGAAGCCATCCAGGAAGTTGGAATAGAGAACCTCCAGGTGCTGACCAGCGGCCCCATGCCACCCAGCCCCGCCGATACGCTGAGTTCGCGGGCCATGAGTGCCCTCCTGGACACCCTGGCGCAGACCTTCGACGTGATAATAACCGATAGCCCGCCCGTGCTGGTCGCTTCAGACGCCGTCATTCTCGCGTCGCACATGGACGGGGTGTTGATGGTGGTGGCGGCGGGCGCAACCAGCAAGCGCGTGTCGAGAAACGCCCTCGAAGCCCTACAGCGCAGTTCTAGTCCAATCCTCGGAGCCGTGCTCAATATGCAGCAATCGTCGCATCAGCAATCGTACTACTATTACGATTACCAGACTATCAAGCAACCTGACGCGCCCGCAAAGTCCAAGCAATCGCTGACGCCTTTGTTGAACGCCGTCCAGAAAAGCAAAGAAGCGTAGCTAGTGGCTAGTGGCTAGTGGCTAGTGGCTAGTGAACACGATAATTTCTAGCCACTAGCCACTAGCCACTAGCCACTAGCCACTAGCCACTAGCCACTAGCCACTAGCCACTATTCATCCCATGCCCACACAACTACGCAAAGCCGCGTCCTGGCTAATGGCTCTCACCGCACTTGGTTATCTCATGGCTTACTTGAGAGACGCGGGTCTGGCTGCGCTCTTTGGGACATCCAAAGTTACCGACGCATTTTTTGCAGGGACGTTTCCGTCTATGGCGCTTTATTCTGTGATAATTTCGGGAAGCTTTGTGCCCGCCCTGCTGCCGATATTCGCCCGCGAAGGCGATTCCGAGCAGGGCAGGAGGCTACTGGTCTCGGTTGGCAGATGGTTCATGCCTGCATTGCTGGCAGTCACAGTCGCAGGCGAGCTATTCGCTTCTAACATTGTGGCTATGCTCGCGCCTGGATTTAGTGGTTCCAGCCTCGATTCGGCTGCCCTATATTTGCGTCTCAGCCTGCCCATGTTGCTCTTCCTTGGACCGGCGGCAACTGCTGGCGCTGTGCTGAATTACAGGCATAACTTTGTTATTCCCGCGCTTGGCTCGCTCGCGTTTGGTGGTACGATGCTGGCGTCATTGGCGCTTGCGTCTTCCTGGGGCCTGTGGGTCGTTGCTCTAGCAATGGTGGTGGGCGCTGTTTTGCAACTTGCTATCAATCTATGGCCTTTGCCTGCACCCTACCGGCGGGCGGTGCTCTTGCTGTCGCCCGACTATGAACGTCAGGCCGCCGGGGACGTGATGCGCCTTGCCGCGCCCATGCTACTCTATATGGCGCTTACGCAAGCCCTGCTGCTCCTGGAACGTCTGCTGGCATCTTCATTGCCGGGTGGCGTCTTGTCGCAAATGGCCTACGCGACCAAACTTTATACTCTGCCTGTAACGGTGGTGGCAACGTCGTTTACCACCGTGCTTTTCCCCAGCCTCACACGCCAGGCAGCAAGCGCTGACAGCGGCGATTTCTTATCTACAACACGTAAAGGATTGGTCCAACTAACGCTCTTGAGCGTACCCATCGCGCTCTGCTTATGGATATTCGCCCCGCTAGT
>JBBQIC010000067.1:0-14727 GCA_038324555.1 Chloroflexia bacterium | reverse complement strand
TAGGTGCAGGAAGGACGAAGGACGAAAGACGAAGGACGATGGACGATGGACGATGGACGAAGGTCCAACGCTTTTCTACCCATCATCCTTCGTCCTTCGTCCTTCGTCTTTCGTCTTTCGTCTTTCGTCCTCGCAATTTGTGTCGCGCTCTCACTCCTGTCGGCGGGCTACTTCGTGCTTGCCGAAGGGCCAGTCACCGCTTCTAACATCAGACACAATGACGCCCACTGGTCAGCCGTGAAATCCGCATTGCTCAACTTTGACCCTGCGGATACGGCGCTGGTTATGCGTAGCAACTGGGACGGACCTTTTCGCGCTACGGGCTACCTGCTGCCGGGGTTTCATGCCTACGCTACGGGGGAAGGAAGCAATGGAGCTTTTGGTTGGCTTTACTCCGCTTACGGTGGGCAATCTACATATGCCCTGCCCCACCCCATCGCCACGCGCTATTTGACCCTGCCACCAAGCACGCATGTACTGGTCGTGTTGGATGAAGATACGGCAAAGAGATTGTATGATATGCGCGGCGTAGAGCGCATACCGTTAGGCGATGGCTCGACGTTTTGGGTTGTGCGTTCTCCGGGAGCCGAGATCGAAGGCATAGATATTGAAAGAGATGAGTTGCGGCCAGATTACGGTGAGATGTATAACTAGCCGAAACGCCGGAAAAGGAGAAGACAAAGCATGATACCTCTACGTGACGAGGGAACACCACAGCAGCGGGGCTTTCCAATAGTAAATGTCACCCTCATTGCGATCAACATCCTGGTCTTTCTGTTGGAATTGGCAAGACCCGAAATAGTCTCAGGGTGGAGCCTCATACCCAAAGAGATAATCACAGGTAAAGATATTATAGGCCAGGTTGGAGGGATCGACCTCACAGCGGCTCCACTCCACAACGTTTACCT
This sequence comes from Chloroflexia bacterium, assembly GCA_038324555.1. Classification (GTDB taxonomy): domain Bacteria; phylum Chloroflexota; class Chloroflexia; order QHBQ01; family JADMIH01; genus JADMIH01. Next base: position 13,819 of record JBBQIC010000067.1, on the reverse strand, counting down.
TACCCTGCTCACGTCCATGTTTATGCACGGTGGGTGGCTGCATATCGGCTCTAATATGCTCTTCCTCTTCATCTTCGGGGACAACGTAGAGGACAACTTTGGCTCCCTCAAATACCTCATCTTTTATCTGCTGTGCGGATTTATTGCGGATTTCACACAGATAGCCCTGGGCGGTACGGACTCGACCATCCCCAACCTGGGGGCATCGGGGGCGATAGCGGGCGTGCTGGGGGCCTACATTGTGCTCTTCCCGCACGCGAAAATTCGGTCGCTGATTCCCCTCGGCTTCTTTATCACCGTAGCTGCTGTACCCGCCATCCTGATGATAGGCATCTGGATACTAATCCAAATAATAAGCGTCTTCCCGCTTCAGGAGACTGCCGCCGGGGGCGGGGTCGCTTTCTGGGCGCACATCGGGGGCTTCATAGCGGGGATACTACTCGTGTTCCTCTTCAGGAGTCGAGACAGCAGCAGGGCTTTCCAGTTCACCGGATAGAGCTTACTTAAACGAAAACCAGCCGCTTTTGAGCGGCTGGTTTTCGTTATGAGAAGGTTATTTGCTGATGCCCAGGAACAGTATCGAATGGCTGCGGGTCAGGCTGCCTTCTGAGCCGGGAGAGGCGGCGGAACCTAGCGCCAGGTACTTGAACGGACGCACGAAGGGCGCGGCGCTCTGCTCGTACTCTTGTTTCCCATCGCTCGGCATCACACGCTCGGCGATAGTACGTATACCTGTGATGTCGAGGTACATAATCGCGTTGCTATTGTTTGGGAGATGCTTTGATACGTCTTTCCATTGGGGCGTGCTGCCCAGGCCCTTGCCCAAGTCGCCAAGGACCGTCTTAATCATGGCGGTTGCGGATGCTACTACGTCCGCATTGTAGATATTGTAGATAATAAGCAGGCGGTCTTTGGTTGTGCCCAACACGACGCCCATTTCGGGGCTGGGAGCGTAGAACGTGCCCTCTGGAACTTCAAGCTTTTGTTCCGCGCCGTTTGACGTGCTCTTGACGAGTTTATCAAGCGCGGCTGCGGCCTTGTCATGGTCGGCGGCGCTCAGTTTCAACTGGAAGACAACCGAGGGCACAGCTTCTCCGTCCTTGCCGTCTGCCGTTGCGCTCAACACATAGTCGCCGCCCATCCAGGGCAGTACATCTTTCTCAAGACTGAGGCCGGTGGACTTCTCCATATCGTCTAGTGTTGATTGGACCATGTCCTCACCACCGGAAACCTTACTTTGCTTGCGCAGCATATCGAGTGTTGACTGAACAGTGTTCTTGAGGTCCGTGCCTGCCAGGAAGCCGAGCGAACCAGACGGAATATCGGATAGGGTGCTGGCGTCAGGGTGAGCGCCGGGGTTCACTTTGACACTCGTGCCGTCCAGATCAACCTCTGAAGCCACGTCTAGCTGCATACCGTCGTCCTGCGCGCTGAGGGTAATCAGCGCCGCGCCGTCGGCTTTCGTAGCGCCGTTCTTGAACATGTCGGGCTGGGCCAATTCGATGTCTTTGTATATCTCGGTCAGGTTGACATAGGCGGAGGCTATATTGTCGCTGGGTACCTGACCCGAAAGGGTCCTAAATTGGGCTGCCTCGCTGAGACCCTTATTGTCCTTGAACTGGTCTATCATCACATGTACAGGCTCAACGTTGCCGCCCACCACTACCGTAGACGTACCATTGAGCAGGGAGAAGTAGATGGTGGTTGTGTTGGTGACGTACTTGCGTATCTCGGTGTCACGGTACTTCTCAGCGAGTGGAGCATTAGCGAAGTTATCAACCTGCTTCTTTAGCTCGCTGATGGGACCTTTCTTGTTCAAAGGATTGAAATCGAGGTCCAGGATTCCCGCGACGTTGCGCATCATAACGTCCATCGCGCCACTGGTAGTATCTCCCATCGAGTTCTTCAAGGTCTCCAGGTCGGCTGTGCTGGGCGGAAAGACGGCTATCGTGACGTTGTTGCCAAGATACTGGGCCAGGGAGTCGAAGTCACTGAGGCCAGAGGACGCATCGCCCGACGATTGGCCTGTCGAATCCATCGCTTCCTTGGTGATCTTAGACCACGCCTCCTTGAAGCCAGGCTGCGACTCGAAGGCTGCTTTCATTTTGTCGAGGGCCCCCTTTTGCTTGCCGCTCACATTAGTGTCCACCGTCAAGTAGGCGAGCGTATTGGCAGGCAGCAGTTTGGCAACAGATACAGCAGGGCGATTCGCCAGCTTATTAAAGAAGGTGAGTCCGACAGCGCCCGCAGCTATCAGCACTATAAGGGTCACAACGCCAATGATGAGGCCAGGTCCTCCGCGCTTTTTCGGTGGGATAGCTGGCTGTACATCAGGCGTCATAGAAACCGGCTGGCTCATATACGTGGGTGGCTGGGTGTAGGAAGTAGGATCATCGCTTGCGGGCTGGTCGGCCTGCGGGTAAGTCTGTGGGGCGTATAAGGGCTGTGTTTCAGCCGGTGGTTGGCCCGTGCCCATCTGCGAATAAGGAGGGCTGCCTGGGCGGTTGGGGTCGTTATTGTCCACTGGAATCTCCTCTCATTTTGGAACGCCCGCCCTTCGGACGCCCCTTTCTACGGACGCATCTCAAACAGTCGAACTGGACTGAAAAGTCAGCATATTTAGCCTGACGCCCAGGAAAAGCAAACGGTTAGCGACTATGGCTTTGTTGAACGCAGGCTATTCTTGCTCGAAAATAAGCTAACAGCAACCGAAGCTGGATACTGGATAAGAGTGGTCCTAATTCCTGGGTCGCCAAGGGTATTTTATGCGCTGTTGAGGGTTGGGGCTAGGGGTATATAGTCCTATATAGAGATAGGACTTTCGTCTTACGTACTCACGTTACGCAACCGTGGAGATATATCAGGCACAAGGCCGAAGGTAACGAGGGGAACGAGGGGAACGAACCCACTAACCCGTGTCATTCTGAACGCAGTGAAGAATCTCGTCATAGGCGTGGATGCTTGGGCACAAACCGTTCTCCAACATAAGGGTAAACTGAGAGATTCTTCACTGCGTTCAGAATGACACGGGTTAGTGGGTTCGTTCCTCCGATAGAGTGCGTAACATGAGTTACGTAGATTGAAACGTGATGCGTGAGGCGTGAAACGTGAGGTGTGAATTACGGTAATCATGCATCACGTTTCACGTTTCACGTTTCACGTTTCACACCCGGCTTTTTGGCGCGCTCGTATAGTTGGCGAGCTTCTTCCATGAGCGCCTGCTCTTCGGGGGTCTCGGCTAATAGGGGCGGCACGGGAACGGGGTGGCCGTCGTCGCCAAGGGCCACGAAGGTCAGCATACACGCGCTTGTGAGTACCTTCCTGCCCGTCGCGGGGTTCTCGGCCTCCACTGTGGCGTGTATGAGCATCGAAGTGCGCCCCACGAAAGCCACTTGCGAGGTAATAGTCACCAGATCGCCTATATAGACGGGCGCAAGAAAGCTCATATGGTCCAGGGCCACAGTGACTACCTGCCGCCCGCAGTGCCGCATCGCGGCGACGGCTGCCGCTATGTCCACCATCTTCATGACCGCACCGCCATGTACGTTACCCATCGGGTTGGCGTCGTTGGGCAGCATAACCTGGCTTATGATGCTCCTGGATAAAGACATAGGCCGAGGAGTAAGCGGCACAGGCTCCCCGAATTCGCGGCGGCGGAAGGATTGGTTGGTCATTCGGTTTCCTTTTGTGACGGATGGGTGATGCGTGATGCGTGATGCGTGATGCGTGATGCGTGATGCGTGATGCGTGATTACCCACCTCTTATGCGTCCCGCCTCGCCCGGCGACTGAAGTCGCGGGCTACATCCGGGTAGTCCGCGTAGGCGGGACGCATAAGAGGTGGGTAATCACCAGATACGTGATTATTGTAATCAGATTGGGAGGGGTAAACAAGTAAGAATGGATGATAGACGTTGCAGCCACCGTCTATCGTCTATCGTCTATCGTCTATCGTCTATCGTCCACTGGATAAAACCACCCTCCGGTGTTACAATGACCACATGCCAAGCGACAGTTTATTGCAGTCAGCATTAGATGTAGCTATGCGCGCCGGGGCAGATTATGCCGAAGCGCGCTACGAAGATTCCAACAGAGAGAGCGTCCATGTGCGCAACGGCTCTGTGGAGAGGCTGGCGACCGACAGAGACGCGGGTTGGGGTATACACGCGCTGGCGGGTGGCGGGTGGGGCTTTGCTTCAACATCGTCAGAAACGCAGGACGCGGTGCGGGATACGGCCCAACGCGCTGTGGGCATAGCCCGCGCCAGTGGCACGCGCCGCCATTCGCGCTCAGACGTATCAATCATGCCTACCGAGCAGGGAGAGTACGCTACTCCCATGCAGCGCGACCCCTTCTCCGTTCCCATGACCGAGCGCGTCCAACTGATGCTGGAAGCCTCTAACCGCATGGCGTCTGCTGGCGAGCGTGTGAAAGTCACTACAGGGTCTCTGGAAGCCAGGCTCACAAAGAAAGTGTTCGCTAATACGGCGGGCGCGCACCTGAGCCAAAGCATCACCCATGTCCTATTTGCGATTTCGGCCATCGCCACCGCAGACGATGGGTATTCTTACCGCCGTAGCTATACTGATATGCACCAGGCCGGGTGGGAGTTCATCGAAGGGCTGGACCTGCTGCGAGAGGCCGAGCGCGTTGGCAAGGAAGCGCATGAGTTGGTAGCCGCGCCCTGGGCGACCTCCGGGCCGCAGACGGTGATTCTAGCGTCGGATTTCGTTGCCCTGCTGGTACATGAGTCGTGCGGGCACCCAACGGAGCTTGACAGGGTGCTGGGCTGGGAGGCGGCTTTCGCGGGCACCTCTTTCTTGATGCCCGATATGCTCGGCAGCTTTCAATACGGCTCGCCTCTGGTCAATATGACCGCCGATTCGCTCCTGCCGGGTGGCCTGGGAACCTTCGGGTGGGACGACGAGGGCACACCCGCCCAACGCACGCCTATCGTGCGAGAGGGCGTATTCACCGGCTACCTGACCTCGCGCGAGAGCGCCCTGGCCCTCAACCAACGCTCCAACGGCTGCGGACGCGCCACGTCATGGGGGCGCATCCCCATAGTGCGCATGGTGAACCTGTCGCTTGAGCCAGGCAGAAACTCGCTGGAAGAGATGATAGCAGGTGTGGACGACGGCCTCTACCTCGAAACTCCCTCCTCGTGGAGCCTTGACGATAAGCGTATGAACTTCCACTTCTCGGCGGAATTGTGCAGGGAGATAAAAGGCGGCAAGTTGGGCGACCTAAGAAAAGGAGCATCTTTCCAGGGCCGCACGCCTCAGTTCTGGGGTTCCGTCCAGGCTATAGCAGGTCCAGAAGAGTGGCGCTTATGGGGCTTCCCTCACTGCGCCAAAGGCGAGCCTCTGCAACTCTGCCCGGTATCGCACGGTGCGTCCCCAGTGCTGGTGAACGGGTTGGGGATGAACCGCGTTGAACGTTAGAACGTTAGAACGTTAGAACGTTGGAACGTTGGAACGTTCTAACGAAAGAGACAGATGACGCATAACGAACAAATCACACAGGTATTGTCCCAGCTGGCGTCGGCTCCCGCTCGGTTCGCGTCGGCTTTGTCACGTCTCGAGGACGCAGATTCCGTGACCAGCGCCCAAGCTGGGGAGTGGTCGCCTGTTGAGGTGTTGGCGCATGTGCGTGCTTCGCATGACATTATCGGGACGCGCGTATATTATATCCTGGTTCGGGACAATCCTGCGCTGCTTGCTTATAACGATGGTCGGTGGGCAGAGGTGGCACGGTATGCCTCTTTGCCCGTGATAGAGTCGCTCGAAGCCATGCGCTTGCGGCGCAACGAACTGGTACGCGCTTTGAGCGACCTCGCCGACGGAGATTGGGAACGCATTGGCACACATGAAGTCGCGGGTCCAATAACCGTGCTGCAAATAGCTGTTCAGATAGCGGACCACGACGACGAACACATCGCACAAATAGAGCATAGCATTGGCGTTTAGGGTTTTTGATTGATGGGCTTTCCCAGTCCATTAATCAAAAGAAATCGAAGGGGAAAAATGGAAACAAAACAAGAGATTTCGCAGGACCTTGTAGAGGAGTTTGCGATTGCGGCGCACGGCAACCTGTCGAGGGTGCAGGAATTGTACGAGCAGGAGCCTGCGCTTTTAAACATCCCATGGGCGAAGTTCGACGAGACTGCGCTTGCGGCTGCGTCCCACATGGGCAACAGGGCAATCGCGGAGTTCCTGCTGGACAAGGGCGCGCCCATGGCCGTATGTACCGCCGCTATGCTCGGTATGGTGGATAAGGTGGCCGCGTACCTGGAGGCTGATCCGAGCCTGGCTAACACCAAAGGCGCACACGGTATTCCCATTATGTTCCACGCGGCGATGAGCGGTAATACCGACGTAACCGAACTGCTGATTGCGCACGGTGGCGGCGAAGGTATCAATGATGCACTGCATGGAGCCGTCAACTTCGGCCATACCAACATGGTATCTTGGCTCCTGGAGCACGGTGTTGACGACGTAAACGTACCCAACTTCGAGCAGAAAACGCCTCTCACTGTCGCTCAGGAGAAGGGGTTCGCGGAGATAGCGCAAATGCTTAGAGAGAGGGAATAGGGAGAGGGAATAGTCTTTATTCCTACTCCCTCACCCTATTCCCTCTCCCTATTCCCTCTCTCTACTCGTGAGGAGAACATGAACACCGACAGAGGTTTGCTTGGGCGGGACACGACGCTCTCTGTTCTGCAGGACGGGCTTCGTGGCTCGCCTGCGGACCAGACGGAACTTGTACTGGTCGCGGACAGCACTGACGTTACTCGATACGCCAACTCGGAGATACACCAGAACGTGTCTCAGAGAGATACCCGCGTGGCTGTGCGGGTGGCCGTTGGGCAGGCTACGGCGCGGGTTTTTACGAACTCTTTTGAGGTCGAGGACCTGCGCCACACTATCGAAGAAGCGGTTGGGCTGGCGAAAATGCAAGCTCCCAACCCGCTCTTCAAATCGCTCCCTACGCCTGATATGGGGCACGGCATCCCCGTAGATAACCCACCATCGTTCTTTGAGTCAACCGCTAGACTGACGGCGCAGGCGCGTGCTGAGGCTATCGGGCGCATAATTGACACTGCGGCCACTGAAGGCTATAAGGCTTTCGGTACATATCGCTCGTCAGCCTCTGAATTGGCGGTGGTTCGCAGCACGGGCATACGCTCGTACGCCTCTTATACTACCGCTTACCTGAAGGCACTGGTCGAAGGACCTGGAGGCACGGGCTTCGATGATGCGCTGGACCGCGATGCGACTCGTATAGACGCTATGAAGGTCGCAAAGCAGGCGGTCGCCAGGTGCAGGGCCAATCACAGCCAGATGGAGATAGAACCAGGAGATTACGAAGCGGTTTTCGAGCCAAACGCAGTGGCCGACATGTTACGCTTCCTCGCCACGACGGGCATGGGAGCGCGTCAGCTGCTGGACGGCCAATCGTTCATGGCGGGCCGTATTGGCGAACTTGTGGCGAGCGAAGTCGTCAGCATCTGGGACGACCCGACCGACCCACGCTGCCTGCCTCTCGCTATAGATTACGAGGGCCTGCCCGCTCGCAGGGTTGATATAATCACAAAAGGTATAGCAGTAGGCCCGGTCTACGACGTGCAAACCGCACAGGAAGCGGGTACGCTCTCCACGGGGCACGCCGCCAGCCCTTTCGATGACTTCCCAAGCGGCCCCGTCGCCGACCACATTGTGATGCCCTGCGGCGCGTCCTCCATCGAAGACATGATAGCGCACGTAAAACGTGGCGTGCTTGTAACGCGCTTCCACTATACGCATTGTCCGGACCCCAGACGGGCGATAGCCACAGGCACGACCCGTGACGGCACTTTCCTCATCGAAGACGGCAAAGTGGTAGGCGCGCTCAAGAATCTGCGGCTCGAAATGGGTGTGCTCGACCTGCTCTCCTCGCTCCGAGAGGCGGGCGAAGGCAAGCTGTGCCAGGACTGGTGGGCGGCTAACGGCATGGCAAGCACCAACTACTTCGTGCCCGGTCTCCGTTTCGGCGCTTGCAGGTTCACAGGCGTCACTACCTTTTAAGAGCGCCTAACAAAACTGTGGAGGGGCAGACCCCCGTGCCTGCCCCTACGAATACTCCCTCAACGACTTTCAATAGACCCTAATTACTACTATAGATGTATTGACAAACATCAATATAGTGTTATAATGAAGGTGACATGAACAACAAACACGCCGCCCTAAACCAAAACTTGATCGCCGAATCTGCTTGTTGTGACCCGCAGCCTCGCAAGCAGGTTGACGCTGACGAGCTACGGCGAGAGGTCGCCCTTCTGTCCGCGTTGGCCGACCAGACACGGTTGGCTATTGTGACTACGCTGGCCGACCTTGATGAGCCTCTTTGCGTGTGCGAGATCGTGCCCCGATTTCAGCTTGGGCAGCCTACAATATCTCACCACCTCAAGATACTCAGAGAGGCGAATCTAGTCACCACAGAGAAACGCGGACTGTGGGTCTATTACTCAATCAACCGCCAGGTACTGGATAGGGCTGCTTCTTACCTGAATGGCCTGGTCAGAGGCAAAGCTATTCATGCGGGCGGTTGATTGAGCAAATAGAGATAGGGCGGATATTTTTTTGGCGCATATATCGAAAAACATCAATTTAGGAGGTTACAAATGGACGCCATCACGTTACACGACAAGAACGAAGGAAACGAGATTAGGGAGAAGGTGAGAGAGCGTTACAGCCAGTCAGCCTTGCGGGTCTCGTCAGGGGGAGGTTGCTGCGGAGGCAATTCTGCATCGGGTTGCTGCACCGGAGTTGACGACCCCATCACTACCAACCTGTACACGGAGCAAGAAGCCACCGAAGTGCCTACAGAAGCGCTGCTGGCATCGCTGGGTTGCGGCAACCCAACCGCGCTTGCCAGGCTCAACCCCGGCGAAACGGTGCTCGACCTGGGCAGTGGAGGCGGTATTGACGTGCTCCTCTCGGCCAGGAGGGTAGGCCCGACGGGTTTTGCATACGGCCTGGACATGACCGACGAGATGTTGGCCCTCGCGGAGGAGAACCGCAAGAAGGCAGGCGTAGAGAACGTGCGCTTCCTCAAAGGCTATATCGAAGACATTCCACTGTCGGACAACACGGTAGACGTGGTTATATCGAACTGCGTCATTAACCTGGCCGCCGACAAGAAGCCGGTGCTCAAGGAGGCGTTCAGGGTGCTCAAGCCGGGCGGACGCTTTGCGGTCTCCGACATAGTAGTGCAGGGAGAGGCCCCGGAGGCGATCAGAGGCAGCATGGAAGCCTGGGCGGGCTGCATAGCAGGCGCGCTGCACGACGACGTTTATAAGTCGCTCCTTGCCGAGGTGGGTTTCACAGGTATTGACATAGAGGTAACGCGCCGTTACTCCGCTGCCGACGTGGCATCCGAAAACGGCTGCTGCGCCCCAGAGCTTTCAAACGAGGACGTGGCGAAAGCCGAGGGTCTTTTCGTAAGCGCGTTTATCAGAGCCACGAAACCAGGCGAAAGGAGGTGATAACCGTGCTATACTTGGATAACTGCCCCTGCCCTTGCCCTTGCGAGGACGGAGGGACATGCAGCTGCGACGACGGTTGCTGCTGCTAGAGACCGCCCGTAAACTTGTCCAGCGCCCGACGGATGTACCTGCCGGGCGCTGGACGAGAGAAGGTACTGAACAATGCAAATCAGAGCAGGAACAATAGCAGATGCAGCAGCAATCGCACACATCTACAATCAGGGTATCGATGACCGCACAGCTACTTTCGAGACACGCCTGCGTACCAAAGAGGACATAGCATCCTGGTTCGATGGCGTTCACCCAATCGTGATTGTTGAAGATGCGGGCGAAGTGATAGCTTTCGCCGCAACGTCCACATATAGGCTGCGCGATTGCTACGCCGGTATCGCGGAGTTCTCGGTCTACGTAGACCGAAAGGCGAGGGGACGCGGCGCGGGTCGCATCGCTATGGAAGCTCTTATCGAAGCTGCGGAGGGCGCGGGCTTCTGGAAATTGCTCTCCCGTGTGTTCGTTGAGAACGCCGCAAGCCGCGCCCTTCTGCGCTCGGTTGGCTTCCGCGAAGTAGGTATCTACGAAAAGCACGGGAAACTGGACGGCGTTTGGCGCGACTCGGTAATCGTGGAACGCCTTATCCCGGCTAATCTCAAGTAAACCGACATATAAGGTACTCGCGTTACGCAACGAGGGGCGAGGTAGAGTTGACATAAGGCCGAAAGCCAGGAGGGGAACGAACCCACTATCCCGTGTCATCAAGCCAGCCCGTGTCATTCTGAACGGAGTGAAGAATCTCGTCGTGGGCGGGGATGCCTGAGAGTACGTTGTTCTCTCACATTCGGGTAAGGGACGAGATTCTTCACTCCGTTCAGAATGACACGGGCTGGCTGGGTCTTGCTCCTTATGACAAGGGCTGGCTGGGTCTTGCTCCTTCAAGAGACTGCGTAAAGTAAGTTCTTAAGCGATCACTTAGAGGGCCCGCTGAAATAACGTGACAATTTACAAGCGCTGGTTAGATGTCGAAAGTGCCCTGTCTTGTCTGATTTGCGTCACCTTGTTTCGGCGCGAGCCCTTAGCGCAAACAGGCATCCCTGGTATCACCAAACTTTGCGCGCCTGGAAGATTGGCGTGATTGCCTGGCACGATGTCGTGGGCGCGAAAGAAACCCTGGTTGGCTTCCAGGGCATAATGATAGGGACCTGACGCGCTGGTGGTGTTCTGGTCCAACGGTTGCATATCCTTGATGTCTAACACCGTGCCGTCGTCCTTTATGAAGGCTATGCTGAGAGGCAGGAGGGTGTTCGCCATCCAAAAGGTACTCGTGGTATCGTTCTCGAAATCAAACAACATACCCTCGTCTGCGGGCATAGACGCCCGAAACATCAGTCCTAGCTCGCGTGATGGCTCGTCGTTGGCTATCTCGACCGTCATATTGACGGTTTCGGCCTTGCTGTTGACGAAGCTCATCGTAGCTCGGTGGAGGTGAGGGGCGGCGGTCAAGGTAGCTTCCGCACCCGGAAGAGCCGTACCCACGAGGGCGGTGGGCGGCGTCCAGGTAGAAGCAGTCGCCGGGGTAGCTTCCATCGCTGTCGGGGGGGACGCTGTGCTTGGGGCCTGCGTGGGCTGTTGAGGCGTGTCAGTTGCGGGCAGCGTTGTACCGCCGCACCCATACAGAGCCAGCAGACATAGGACGGCAACAAGTGAAAATAGGGGCGCTCGCATGATTTTCAACCTTCAGCTATTACATTTGGGTTGCGACGCTGCGGTACGCTATTCGGAGGTAATGTTCAGCCTCTTTCCAATCAGCTTCGATGCCGGTTGAGCGCTTACCCGTCACGCGGTCAATGGCGTCTGTGCCGTGGGCGCGATTCTCCGCTGATTCCTGGGCCTGATCGAGGGTGAGGCCGAACAGGGCGTTATGCAGGTCGGCCAGGCAACTGATGTAGGGGGTTATATCGCTGTCAGGGTGCAGACCTCGGTTGCGGTGCAGCACCCAGTACTTGTATTCGGCTTCCCCCACCTTGCGCGGGTCGTAACTGTTGTAACCACTTCCGTATTGAGCAGCCAATTTGTAGAACTTATGGATATAGCGTCGCGTAACCTGGGGTTTGTTGTCCAGGGGCGCCCAGGCGACCGAAGCGCGCGTTACGTAATAGGCTGCCTGGATTGCCCGCAGCCACGACAGGTTGAATTGCTCGTGCATGAGTTGTACCACCAGCCTGAGCATAAGCATCCACTTGTGATCGTAATAAGCGCGCAAGCCCGCGACCTCGAGGTACGCGAGCCTGTCCGGGTCGAACGGTGCGCCTTTGCGTGCGCCTGTACTGCCGCTTTCTACTTGCGTTGCCACGTAGAACCCTCACTTTATCAGGATTTTCCCTTTAAGAAAGGGAAGTAAGTCAAAGGAAAAAAATCACTACGTGATTTTTTTCCTTTGACTCGGTTACGTTTGTTTTTTCAAGCGCCAGGCGAAACCAGTTGCAACTTTTTGTTGGCCTGGACCAACCCGGCTGCGGCCAGACAAACAGGACAGCAGGCGTCTGCCCATTCAATCAACGGTTCGGCAGCGCCCTCGGTGCGCGCCCTGCGGTTCTTTGCCTTGATCCAGAACCATCCTGCCAATCCGATTATAGCAAGAGCCAGCAATACGGGCCAGACGGGTATATTGATGCTGTTGAGGATTGAGCCTACTCCAGGGCCGGCAAAGTAACCCAGCAGCGCGTGAAAGCCCACGAACAGCACAGTCCCAGCGATTAGTCCAACCATAAAGATGGACATAGGGACGGGAGCCAGGCCGCACGCCGCAACCGCGCCTATCCTCAGACCCGGAAGAGCGCGCCCTAGTGCCACCGCCACCCAGCCGCGCCCTTTGACCGCATCTGCTGCCTTATCTAGCCGCGCCGGAGTCAGGCCGATGTATTTGCCGAAGCGGTATATGAAGCCGCGTCCCGGCCCCCGCGCAAGGAGGTATTGAATGTAAGCGCCCAATACGCCTCCCACGAAGGCTGCCAGCAACACGCCCCAGATGGGGAGATTAGGGCTGGTTGCGGCGCGCGCTCCGGCGACCACCATCAGCAGGTCGCCGGGGACAGGCACGGGCACGCCTATCTCTTTCAGGAGGATAACGACAAAGAGAAGCGCTACGCCATAAGTGTCCAGCAGGGCCAACATCGAGTCCATAGTGTTACTCCTGCCTGCTCAACGCGAAAAAGGCTGCCAGGCCGTAACCGCCTCCACGATTGCGCAGAAAGGCTTTGCCCAGGTAATAGTTGCCCGAAAGCTGCACGAGTTCGTCAACCACCGCGCGGATGAGGAAGCGCGGGTTGGCAGAATTGTCGTAGTCCAGTTTCAGCACAGTGATCTCAGGATCGTACAGGCCGGGGCCGTTGTAGGTGTGGAAATCAAAGGCGGTGTACAGGCCGGACTTATATGGGTGGTAATCGGAGAAGGTAGGCCAGAAAAGGCGGCCCACTTTCGGGGCGGACGGCGTGAAGACGTTATCGCCTTTCTGTGCCGAGGCGTTGAAACGCTTGCCCAGCCACGGCAGCCAGAGGCGGCTGAGACCTTTGCCGAAGCTATCCAGGGCTGGAAACATGCTCGTAGTTATAAGTGTGCCGCGATAGCGTCCGTCTAGCGGCGCGTCCGGCGTGACTCCCAGCTTGAACGTGGCGTTGAGAGTCGCCAGCGAGCCTGCGCGATCTGTCCCCATGCGCCTTCCGGCCAGCGACGCCTGGCGGGCAATGGAAGCGTCAATCGAGGCGCGCTTGCGCTTCAGCTCCTCTATCTCGGAAATGGGCAGGTTCTCCCCAGCCTGGCGAAGCATCGCCTCAAGCGAACGGTCGGTGGTCTGCAACGCGGCCACGTAGGCTTCCACCTCGCCGCGACGCGGGTGGAGAGGGTGCGGCTCCTGAGAGCGCGCCGACTTGAGTTGCGCGGAGGCGGAGACGGTTGCCGTTCCGGTCATAGCATCAGTTTCTATCATAAAGATTGCTCCTACTCTTATATAGCCCCTGCAAAGAGGGCATGACGCCCAATTATCAGATGGTACTATTGTGCAGCAAAATGGCGCTTATTTCCAGGTCAAAAGATGCTCATTTTTTGTTCAATTATCGTTTGGTTGTTTGCCCATAGTTATAGGTTCCACGAAAATACTGCATTAGGACTTACGCAAGAACCATCTTGATGGCAGGATTTTTGAGTTGTTGAACAAGATAGTCAGCAAGCAAGCCATGCTTGAGTTGATACACAGTCTGCCTGGTCTGGTAAGCCAGGGTCTTGAGACGCACCCACACCAGCA
>JBBQIC010000066.1:0-14838 GCA_038324555.1 Chloroflexia bacterium | reverse complement strand
GCAATGAAATGATTGGGACTGTAACCCCAACCTGGTCGCAAGGGCGAGATTTGATTCGACTCGATTCGACCCATTTATCTCAGTTATTTTTCTACCTTAATTTTGCCCTAAATTTGTCTTGACATTGGGGGGCACCATAGTACCCAGCCCTAGCTTTCCTAGCCCAATTGTTGTGAACCAGTTGTATGCAATTTCAGCTGCTGCACCGGACGACATCTGGGCAGTTGGGTATTATGGAGTTAACTATCCCGATAACAACCTCACTATGCATTGGAACGGAACAAGCTGGACCGTCGTTGACAGCCCCAGCCCGGACGGGGTCGTCAATCAACTCACTGGGGTCGCGGCCATCTCACCGGACAACGCATGGGCTGTTGGTTATAGGACTGCGACCATAATGCACTGGGATGGCACCGCTTGGACGGTGGTACATAACCCTGGTAACCCACCGGCTGCAATTGCCGCGGTATCGTCCACGGACGTGTGGACGGTGGGCTCAGCTTCAGTCCCCGGATACGTACCCGAGGTCTTACGCTATCACGTGGAATATTGCCCCACGATAACCCCAACCATAACCATAACCATAACCCCAACTCATACCCCCACAACTCCCGCAACCTCCGCAACTCCCACACCTACAGCAACTCCTGCTTTACTAGGTCATGTCATCTGGCAAGGCCTCCAGGCACAGCCTAGCTCTCTACAGCAGCAACCCATCACGCTAACGCTGAAGTTGGGTGAAAATGAGGTCAACTACCCACCAATGGTAACTGACTCCAGCGGCTTCTTCACGGTGCCAGTAGGCAGTTTGGCACCAGGGACCTACAGTTGGAGAGCCAAAGGACCGAAGTACCTGGCGAACGCGGGCACAGTTGCTTTGGGCGGTGCGCCTCAGACTAGCATGGAAATGGGGCTGATGAGGGCAGGCGACGCCAACAATGACAACCTCATCACTATCATAGACTTGAACATTATGAAGCTAACCTTCGGATTAGGCGCTGGAGACCCCAGCTATGATGACCGGGCGGATTTCTCCGGCGATCAGCAGGTCACTGGACAGGACTTCAACCTACTCAAAATCAATTTCGGCCAGGGAGGTGCACCCCCCATCCGCCCGGGAGGGCCATAGAACGGCCACCTAATATTGGCGCTGCACTTTATGGTGCTCTTTAATGTAAGTTCGGATCCTTTAGCAACATCATCTTCGTACGCACAAGGAGCTGTGGCTACAAGGTAGAACATAACGCAGGAGGGACAGCACATGTTGTTCGAGCTTCGTACGCTATCTGGAATGCATCTCACGTTTGTACAAAGGATGGCTAAGCGTGTGCCTCAGGCCTATAGGAACCACTCTTGGAGAAAGACCACAAGCTTCATCGTGAGTCTGGCTTTGTTGCTCCTGATGACTTTGCTTATGTCGTCTACCTCAACCACCCTAGGCAAAACTACTAGTCAACATATTGCTAGGGCCTCTCTAAAGGCAGACAGCGTTCGGACTGTACAACTAGCATCCTCGCGCAACTCAAATGCCGTATATAAGCCTATGGGGAGTATCGTCGCGCCTAATAATAAGAATATTCCCGCCGTTCCCCGCACCCAGGATGCCTCTCTTTTCCTCCGTCCCAGCATTGACACTCCCGGCTCGTGCCCGGCCCCGGCCAACGGCGGCAGCACAACCACCGGCTGCCGGTTCGTGCTCGACCTCATGCTCAACACAGGGTCTAATTCTGACGCAACGGCGCAGCAGAGCTTTCTGACTTTTACATATCAACTGCTCGAAAATATCAGGGTGGACCAAATAGGTAGCAGTTGTACCTTTACGAGTACGGTAACCGGAGATTTGGGCACATTTGACCTTGAAGAGCAAAACCGGGTATGTAACGGTCCAGGCACATGTACCTTTCGTGGGGAGACTGTCCAACCTGGTTACTTCTCATTCGCTTCAGACAGCGGTACAAATTGCGAGCAGGGCTGTGGTGGAGTATTCCGCGTGGCAAGGGTAGGTCTTTGCGCGGTATCCCCTGGACAAGCCGTGTTCCACTGGCAGCTTAGTCCCCAGGCCCCTCCTCCTCACGACACCGAAATCATCAATCTATCAGGCGATCCTATACACAATGCGGCGCTTTTCACCGATTACACCTTAACCATCGTTGGAGACCCACTTTACTCACCCACTCGCACGCCCACATATACTCGCACTCCAACTATTACACCTTCCAGCACCCCGGCCTGTGGTCTGGTGTGGCGGATGGTAGACCCTGCACCTGGCGGGTACACTTTGAAAGATATAGCCGCTGTTGCCCCAACTGATATTTGGGCTGTAGGCGACGTTATTGAGCACTGGAACGGCACGCAGTGGAGCATCATACCCGATCCGCCTCCATCTGGTTACATGTCAGTTGCCGCTTCCGCTTCGAACGACGTATGGGCTGTGGGCGGCTCCCCCACCGCCCCTCTGATCAAGCACTGGGATGGCATTCAGTGGAGCGCCGTTCCCGTTCCAGACGTGGGACAAGAAAGTGGGCTTGTAAGCGTAGTTGCGCTGTCGGCTGATGACGCATGGATAGTTGGATTCCACAACCATTATGAAAATCTCACACTCCACTGGGATGGCACTCAGTGGAGTGTAGTGCCCAGCCCTAACCTGGAAGGCTATGGTAGCTACCTCTACGACGTCACTGCCATCGGGCCAAATGATGTCTGGGCTGTGGGTCTCTATTATCTGTGGAACAGTAATGTCACGTGGACCCTCACTATGCACTGGGATGGTTCTGAGTGGAGCTTATTCCCCAGCCCCAATGTTCAAGGAATCACCAACGCGCTCTATGGGGTAGCAGCGGTGTCGGCAAACGACGTTTGGGCTGTGGGTACCTCTCATTACTATAGTGATCACCCACTGATGGAGCACTGGGACGGCACGCAATGGAGCGTTGTTCCTAGTCCAAATATCATTGGTGACCTTTACAGCGTGGCGGCGGTGTCCGCGAATGACATTTGGGCCGTAGGTTATTATTATGATAATGGTCGCTTTCCTTCTCTGACCGAACACTGGAACGGCACCCAGTGGATTATGGTTTCCAATCTGAACCCGTTGGTGCTCACCGGTGTCTCAGCTGTTTCAAGTGAAGATGTATGGGCGGTTGGTAATGAGGTTCCAAAGATAGAGCACTTCAGCGACCCGTGCGATATCTCCACTCCCACCCCCACCGGAACAATAACCAGCACACCGCTCTTTAGCAGAATACCCAGCAATACGCGCACCAGCACACGCACCCGTACCTCTACACCTACCATTACCTTAACACCTACCATTACACCCACTTTCACGTGGACGCCAGTTGTTACACTAACGCCGACCTTTACACCCGGCTGCGGGCTGACATGGAACGTAGTCAATGGCCCCAACCCGGGCACAAGCACCACAGCTCTGTACGGTGTGGCGAGCATCTCTCCTAATGATGCATGGGCGGTAGGCTACATTTACGCGGGCAGCTTATACAGGACTTTGACGGAACACTGGGATGGCACGCATTGGAGTGTGGTCCCCAGCCCCAACCAGGGCACAGGCCACAACTATCTTCAGGCCGTGACTGCCCTTGCCTCCAACGACGTATGGGCTGTCGGCTATATGAGCGCCACCCCGGATCGCACACTGATCCTACACTGGGATGGCTCGACCTGGAGCATTGTGCCCACTCCCAACTCGACGGGAGGTAGCAATCGTCTGTTTGGCGTGACCGCGACCTCCACAAACGACGTATGGGCCGTTGGCTATGCTTGCGCCAACAATAATTGTACTGGCACGGGGACCCAACCGCTCATAGAGCATTGGGAAGGCAATGCGTGGACTATCGCGGGCAGCGCAAGCTACGGGTCGGGCTGGAACCACTACCTGTACGCCGTTACGGTGGTCTCAGCAGCTGACGTGTGGGCGACAGGGTACTACAACATTTTCTACGGGGAAGCCGGGGCGAGCCTGATCGAACACTGGAACGGTAATACATGGAGCATCATACCTTCGCCCAATCCCGGTACTAGCACCAATTCGCTATACGCGATTGCGGGGGTTGCCTACAACGATGTTTGGGCAGCGGGCCACTACTATGTTTACAATACGAATCGCTGGTACACATCTATCGAGCACTGGAACGGCAGCACATGGACTACTGTATCAAGCCCCAACGTAGCAGGCAGCAACTATCTGGAAGGCTTGGCAGTCGTAGCTTCCAACGACGTCTGGGCGGTAGGCCATAGCGGGGACAGCCCCGGACGCACGCTAGTCTTGCACTGGGACGGTAGCGCGTGGAGCATCGTACCCTCACCCAACAGCAACGACAGCAACGGAAGCAATGTGCTGAACGCAGTGGCGGCGGGATCGAGCACAAACATTTGGGCTGTGGGGTCGGTGGGCACATGGCCGCTTACGCTACGATACGCGGACCCGTGCAGCACTGCGACCTTGACTCCAACACCAACAAGCACGGTTCCACACCTGTTGGTCGGGCATGTAAGGTGGCAAGGACGCCCGCCTCAGCCTCACGCCCTACAGCAGTTACCCGTTACCCTGACCTTGAAGTTGGGCGACAACGAAGTGAATTTCCCGCCCTCTACTACGGACGCCGACGGCTACTTCACCTACACAATGGGCGCGCTGCCAGCCGGAACTTACAGTTGGAGAGCAATGGGACCGAAGTACCTGGCAAACGCGGGTACCGTCAGTCTGACTTATGCACCGGCAACAACTGTGGAAATTGGGTTCATGCGAGCAGGTGACGCTAACAATGACAACATAGTGGACACGTCCGATTTTGCTATCGTTCATGCCAGCTTTGGACGGGCAGTCGGTGAGCCAGCATACGATGATCGCGCTGATTTTACGGGCAACGGCGTGGTAACGATGCTTGACTACGTTCTTCTGAAGCGTAATTTCGGGCAGTGGGGAGCGCCACCGCTCCGGCCAAGCCCACCTGAGCAGCGCAATAAGATCATGTTGGCGTTGGATGGGGCGCAACCTGCTCTTACACAGACGCGCACCCCGACGCATACAGGCACACCAACAGTCACTCCCACGCCTACGTCTATATGTGGGTTGCGCTGGCATCTCCTCTCCAGTCCAAGCGTGGGCACCCTTCAGAGCGTTCTCGCGGCGGCGGCGGTAGTAGCCCCTAATGACATCTGGGCCGTTGGACATTACTATGAGGCTGGGGCCGGAACGCGGACACTGGTTGAGCACTGGAACGGAGTTGAATGGAGCGTAGTGCCAAGCCCTAACGTTATCAATGGTACGTTGGGCAATAGCCTGAACGGGGTATCAGCGGTCTCGGCTAACGATATATGGGCTGTGGGTGCCTCAGCCAATGAAAGCATTGGCCTGGCTTTGACTATGCACTGGGACGGCATGCAATGGACAATCGTGCCTGGCGCTGCTACGCATAGATTCGATATTCACATTCTCTATTCTGTTTCGGCTGTCTCGACCAATGATGTATGGGCCGTTGGCTATTACTGGCTCTATGAAGACGAGTCATTTATCTACCGCCCCCTTGTCGAGCATTGGGACGGTTTTAGCTGGTCCATCATAAGTTGCCCGATTCCCGGGCTGTGGGCGAACCATCTGTACGCAGTCTCTGCTGTGTCGGCTAACGACGTGTGGGCTGTCAGCTATTTCACCCATAGCGTCGGGTAGCCGGGAAGCATCACTGCTCCCCAGCCCCCTAAGAACCGCCCAAGCCACTTTCGCGGCAAGCGGCTCACGCCTTTCTCTCGCCCGTTCTCTTTGCCGGACGCGGTTTCGCAACTTCTAACTCTTGGTCATGCACTTGCCGGTGGCAGTTGGGGTGCAACAACACCTGGTTCTCTGCTTCGTCACCGCCTCCATACACCCGCCACACGATGTGGTGTTTGTCCCACCCCGTTAGCTTCGTGATTTTCTGTCGGCACACTGGGCAGATACCTTTCTGTTCCTTCCATAGGTACAGCAGTTTCCCCCGTCCCGCCAGGTTAGCCGCCATTTGGACCCCTTGTCGGTGTTCAAAGTACGGTTCCCATGCCAGGTCGTATGGGTTTGCTGTCGCTTGGATTAGAGTGTGGCGTTCGATAGCCACACTCGCTGCATGCAAGAGCCGCACCGTCTGGGGCTTGCCCTCACGGCCGGTCACTTCCCCATAGAAGACCCAGTCTCGCAAGTCGCATTGCTGGAAATACTTGTGTTTTATCCAGTTCCGCGCTTTGTGTAGGTGTCTTCGTTTGGCCCAACTCCATAACATCCCGAAGATAGCATGGTCCATGCGATGAAAGGTCGCCGCGCTGACTACATGCCGGTGATAGTTGGCCCAACCCCGCATTACCGGGTTGAGTTGTGCTATCAGGTGTCCGGCTGTGGCCTGCTTGTTTCCCTTCACGATTGCTCGAACTTTCGTCAGGAACGCTCGCACGTTCTTGCGAGAGGGAGTGATTAGCAGTTTGCACTGCTTGCTCTTGCCCCTCCCGTTGCGGTATTTGCGTATGTGCTGTCCGAGAAAATCAAAGCCTTCCTCTATGTGCGTGATATGGGTTTTCTCCACCGACAATGTCAACCCACGTTCCCTAAGGAACTGGGTGATCAATGGTTGGATTTCCCGCATCAGCAACTCCCGACTACTACCCGTAATTATGAAATCATCGGCGAACCTGACCAGATTGACTTTGGCCTGGTTAGCTTTGCGACTTCTCGCCGGGTAGAGTTCCCGTAACCGCTGTTCCAGTCCGTCAAGATAGAGTCGAAGGACGGCGCGTTACAGCCTTGCGACCGCACGTTTCCGTCCAGCGCTCTCAGAACTGGGCGGGCAACTCTTCGCTGCACCCAGCTCGCCAGTATCGTGCTCTCTCAGTTTCGCTTTATCCTGCCAGCCGTGTGGGTGACTCTGTTTGTGACACTCCGGGCACAGCAGTTTTACCGCCTGCTCTTGTCCGGATGCGATCACATTCGCTGGTCCGCTCTTCCGCATGGCTACTCGCCCCAGTCTGTTCGGGTGGTGAATGATCAGCTTTGCGCTTGCTTCTCCGCATCTCTGACAGACCGACCCTTTGACTGCTTGCTCAGTCTGTCGTTGCTCATAGCTGCGTCCGCCCGCCCATCCTGTTATCGGCAACGGTTGTGTATCTTTGGCGCTCACCGCCTGGCTTAGCACTGATAGTTTCTGCGGCGGTTTGTTCCACAAGAACACGCGCTTGCCTTTGCTGTTCGTGATGTACAAAGCTCTCTTCCCACTCTGTGGGTCAGTCCCGTAGTGTTGCCGCATCAGCTTCTTGATTGAGCAGCGATGTTTGCGGCCTAAGTAGTGAGCACCAAGCCAGTACACCACCCCGGTTAGATAGCCAAATCGCGGTGTAGCGTTGTTCGCATAGCGGAAGTATTGCGACCATCCACGCATCAGGGCGTTGACACTCGTCACCAGGTCGAGTTCCGGGATCTGTGTGTACCCGCACAGCCGCTTCACCTTTGCTTTGAGCAAGCGCTCTTTTTCCGGAGGTATGCTCAGCCGCAGCCAACGTGTACCGTTCAGGTTGCGTTGACCGCGTAGATCATAGCCCAGGAAGCGAATGTGCTTGTCCCAATGCGTGATCCGCGTCTTGTCCGGGTGCTGCGTCAATCCCAGTTCTTCCGAAAGCCACTGTGCCATTGCCTCTTTTAGGTCTTGTGCTTCTGCTTTGGAGTGTTGGCACAATACCAAGCTGTAGTCATCGGCGTAGCGGCAGTAGGAGATTATCCGCCGGGGTTGTACCGACGGTACACCCTTCCTGGCTGCGAGTGCTGCTTTGATCTTGATTTGTAGTCCTTCAGGAGTTTGTCGTCCCTGAGGGATACGCCCCGCAAGCTGCCCTCGCCAGCGCACCAGATTGCGTTTGTGTCGCGCATACTCCGGATTGATCCTGGCGTCCTGCTGACGTTTAGTCAGAGGCGGCGGGTTGGCCTGCCAACGTTGTTCTATCCAACAGTCAAATTCGTGCAAGACGATATTGCTGAGGATTGGCGAGGCCAGCCCACCCTGCGGCGTTCCTGAATATGAGCGCTCATAGCGCCCATCTTCGATTACGCCAGCTTGCAGCATCTTACGGATGAGGTCGATGAAACGTTCATCCTTGATGCGTTTGCGTAGGCAGGTCAAGATCACTCCATGCGGTATCTCGTCGAAGCATTTCACCAAGTCGCCCTCGATGATCCATGTAGCTCCTGCCCGATAGGCTTGAGCTACATGGCGTAGAGCGTGGATTGTGCTGCGCTGTGGTCGGAAGCCATAGGAACATGGTCGAAAGATAGGTTCGTAAATGGCTTCCAGTACCTGCGCGACCGCCGCTTGAACTATGCGATCCCTGATGGTAGGAATGCCTAAAGCGCGCCGACCCGTCCTCCCTTTCGGTATGTAGGTCCGGCGGACCGCCTTGGGCATGTAGCGGTTGTTAGCGAGATCTTCGATCAGGTCATGGAGCAGTTCGTCACCGATCTGCGCTCTGGTCTGACCGTCAATACCCGCCGTGCGCCCACCAGTGTTGTGGCGAACGCGCTCAGCTGCAAACCTGATCAGTTGCTCGTTACGGACAAGTTTGTATAGCTTGCCGAAACGCTTGGCTGGTTCAGCCGCAGCAAGTCTGCCGAGGTGTTCAAGTTCGCGTATTGGGTCACCCATGAGGTCTAACACCTCCGTACCTACGTGTGCTTTCGTACTTTCGTACTTTCATACACGTAACAAACACGCTTGAACGACGATACCTGTGGTCCTTCGCCCTGTGGACGGTGCTACCGCCTCCCTGGTGGGACGTTACTCCCACGACTACTATGACCACTCTGTACTGGCTGATCTCTTTTACCGTCCAAGCCGGCCTTCCTTTTTCTTTTCTGGTGAAAGGTCAAGGAAGAGATCAGTCAGGTCCCTGGTAACTGCAAAGGTACTCCGACCAGCGTGGGTAGACTTCCGAGCGCGTTCCCGCCTATGCGGGCTTGAAGACCGAAGCTGTTTGGTGGTGGGCCGTGCAGCATAACCATCTATCTCTGGTTTGATCGTAGCCATCGCTCTCAGGCTCAATCACAGTCTTCCACATCGTCAATCCGCCACTCCCGATGTGTTCGCTATTAGTCACGTCTCGTCTTCGCCAATAACCGGCTTACCCATCTGGTCTAATCCAACACGCCTGCCTCTTGCGGGTTGGCGTCCCGCTCACAAGTCGCGCTGTCCTCCGAAGGCTGACCATCAGAAGCGAGCTTGATCGCTACTGACGCCGGAGTGAGGACGTAAACTCCCAACCAGTTCACGGTAGCATCAAAGCTACAGTACCTTTGCGCCCGAACAGGCGCCCGGCCAGATTAGCGAGGACGGGCGAACAGATTGCCCCTTGCGGGGTACCGGCATCGGTGGGATAGAGTACGCGCTTTTCCATGAACCCTGCCTTGAGCCATGCCCGAAGTACTCGTTTATCCATTGGGATATGAGTTTCCAGCCAGGTATGGTTCAGAGCATCGAAGCAACTGGCTATGTCTCCCTCCAAAATCCACTGAGCGGAGTTACCGCGACAGAGCACCCTGAAGCATTGTTCGATGGCGTCTGCTGGGGCGCGCTCGATACGGAAACCGTACGAGTGCGGGTCCGCTGTGGTTTCGGCAATGGGGTCCAGCGCCAGGAGATAGAGGGCTTGCATGGCCCTATCGCTCATGACCGGTATTCCCAAGGGACGACGTTTGCTGTTGCTCTTGCGCAGGTACACGCGCCGCACCGGTTTAGGGTGATAACCGCGCTGGCGTAGCGAATGTATCGCTGTTGCTTTCTTCGTGGGCGTGTCCCAGATTTCTCCATCCACGCCCGGTGTGCGTTTGCCATGATTTTCGGTCACTCGTTTGACAGCCAGAGCTTTGGCCGAAAACGAGTGGGTTAGCAGATGTTGCAAAGCTTTGACCCTGCCCCACCTGCCTTGCTGCGTAGCCTTCACGATACGCGCTTGAAGCCGTCGCACGTTTTGATGGGCCTTGTGCCATTCAATGGCATGCCAGTCCACGCTATCGTGGGAAGCTGCACCAGTAGCGAATGTTATTGCCGTCGCTACCGTCATCTGCATTGCCTCCTTAGGTCGGTTAGCCAAACTCTCTCGTGAGGAAAGACGCGTGGGAAGTCAGCCCGCTTGCGCGTGAGGTAATTTAGCCCGAAGGTGTAACCTCTGTCCCGCCCATTACAGACGGGCCTTCGCTTCCTCCCACATCCTTTACCCGCATGCCTATCGGTCGCACTTGCACTTGACTTTCCTCTCCTCGCCCGCAAGGGAGAAGGAAGAGGAAGCATACGGGCTTACCGTGTTCCGTGTGAGTAACCGCAGGGGTTAGGTTCTCTCTATTCACCGGTGGTGTTTGTTTGCCCATGAGCGGGGAAGACCAAGCCCCGGTGCCCACCACAGTGCCTTTTGGCTCCAGCCTGACAGCATCTTCGGCTGGTCTGGGTTTACGATGTTTATCGAGAGTTCGCATATGCTAACCATACCCTGCACCCTAGCCCCTCACCGCCTGATGCTGGCAGCTACACCGGCCCCTCGCGGTTTGGGTGCTCGTCTAATGACGATGGGATACGTTGTCCGAAGGCTCTTCGACCGGTTGTTACCTCCCAGCCTTACTTCGTAGGGTACTGCTGATGGGACAGCAGGTTCTATCCTTTGTATCGTAGAACAATTACTCACATAGCTTTCACGTCGCACAGGCCCCAACCCAACATTAGTGACATGGGGGGCAAAGTAGCAGTGCCAAAAAAAGCAGTGCCAAGAAGCTTCCCGAAGAGTGCCAAAAAGGAGCGTTTTTGATACTCTTCGGAAGGCTTCCACAACGAAGGTGCTTCCATGTGTAAACTGCAGAATTATTTTGCGTAAAATATTCAGCGATATTTTACGTATCTCGGCACGGGATCGTGCTTGGTGCTTCGGTGCTACGCAAGAAAGCCCTGCAGATTATGCGCAAGATAATTCTGCAGTTTACACCGAGGGGTAAAGGCGTAGGCGTGAGTTGCGCAATATATCGCTGGACTTTCTACGCAAGATAATTTTGTATTTCACAGATGGGGGATGCTTGGCGGATACTCGCTGGCGTACAAATCCGTTCCAATCCTCTTCACGGGCCTGTTTCAATTGTTTCGCAAGTAAGCTATAATGGAGATCGAGAGGGATAACGACATAAAGCTCACATTGAGCGAGTTGGAGGCTAAGATTAGATGATGACACATAAGTTGCTTTTGGAGGTGCCGGAGGATGTTTATATGTCCCTCGTAGAGACGGCAAGACAGGAAGGGCAGTCGCCGGAACTGCTGGCCGCACAGTGGCTAGCTGATGTAATTCGCAACGGTGATCTCAGTGAGGGTGACCCCCTGGACAAGTGGATTGGCGCCTTCAGCGGCAGCACCCCTGGCTGGGCAGACGAACATGACAAGTATATTGGTGAAGCGATCTTGAGTTCTATGCGTGATGCCGAATCAGAGAAATCAGAGAATGGCTCCAATGGCTGACATATTCGTGGACACAGGCGGGTGGGGTCATCTACTTGATCGAAGAGAACTCCACCATGCGTTAGCCACCAGCATATATCAACTCGCCCGCCGACAAAGGCACAAACTCATCACCACAAACTACGTTATCGCCGAGCTTGTGGCGCTGATGACCAGCCCGCTGCAGTTTCCTCGCCCCGCTGGTATCAAGTTCATTGACGACCTGAAAGCCTCACCCCAGGTCGGGATAGTGCATATAGATGCCGAAAGAGATGAGCAAGCCTGGCAACTACTCAAGAGACGTGAGGATAAAGCTTGGAGCTTGGTAGACTGCTCAAGCTTCATAGTCATGCAAGAACTGGGCATAAACGAAGCTCTAACAGCCGACCGCCATTTTGAGCAGGCGGGCTTTGTGTGTTTGTTGAAATCTTAGAGTTGTCCCAGCAACTTCGCTCGTCTCACTCCACTCCAAATGCCCCGGCAATCTCCTCGGCATAGGGGTTGTCGTCTTGGCGGAGCGCTGCCAGGTAGATGCCGGTGGTAGCAAGGCTACTATGCGCCAACCGTTGCTGAATGAGAGACACAGGAGCACCCTTCTTCTCCATGACCTGAGCCATAGTACTGCGCAATGTGTGTACCCGTGTGGTACCCAGACGAGCCTTGCAAATCCGAGAGATAGATACTTTGGAGAGCCGCCCACCTCGCGTGCCGTTGCGCTCCGCCAACGATACCCATACCGGCACATCCCCCTCCAACCGGTCGAGGTCATTACCGTATATATAATATAGGTAGGCAAGCAAGGCCGCACTGACCTGTGGGGTGAGAGTATCATGCAGAACCTTGCCTCCTTTACACCGGCGGAATGTCACACGAAGCCTCCCACCGGGAAGCTCCTCAAGATCGCGCCACTCAAGGGCCGCCACTTCACTCAACCTTCGACCGGTCTGCAAGTAGGTGATAAGGAGAGCATAATCACGCGCCCCAATCGGCGTAGTGCGGTCAATAGAGGCGAGTGCTGCCTTGACGTACTCAGCCTCAAGAGCGCGAGAGCCAGCGTATGCCTGCACCCGCCTCCTCTCCACGCGCTCGATAGGGTTGTCCTGTAGTATCCCCTGTTTGCGGGCATATTTGTAGAAGCTCGACACGCTGGCCAGCCTCTGGTTGTATGTGGCAGGGGCCGGATCGGGGGAAGACGCCGATGGAGTGCGTTCGCCGTGGGCCGTGTTGCCTGTAACACCTGCCTGGGGACTTGTTGCTCCTCTGGTTCCTCTGGTTCCTCTGGTTCCTCTGGTTACTACCTTCGATCCCGCCCAAGCCTGTGCCACCAGGGCGACAGGGGTAACGGGCCCGTCGAGGTCCAACCGCTCGCGCTGCAAAGCAGATCGGAAAGAGGCAAGCAGGTCAGCGTAGGTGCGCCAGGTTCGTTGGCTGCCGGAGCGCCCTCGCTTGGCATCTAACCAACCGAGGATAATCACTTCAAGGGCTGCCATGCTATCAGATCGATCAGCACCGAAAGTTTGCAGCGCCCTCGCATACTCAGACACTGCGTCGATTTCAATTGCGCCTTCTGCTACGCCATCAGCTTTGCGATCATGAGCACTTTCAGCACTGCCCTGGATGACTGCATATTCCACACCTTCAATGATATTCTTGATGTCGCCGATATTGTCGCCAACCATACTGATCTTCCCTCCGCATCTGGATAAGGCCAACTGTTACCGGAAGCCAGCCACCTACCCTCTCGATTCTATAGGTTAACCAATGAAACAGAGCAGATACAAGTAGACCATCCAGGCGTCCAGTTGCTTGAGCCGGAAGACAGAATAGTACGAGACCAAGGAGGCGTAGTAGGTAATGGCTTCATTGGAGATGCCCAACTGCGGCACGATCTGCATGGCCAGATGGTATAGCGGAGCGAGTTGCTCGCCGCAGGTGATTTCGCGGCGCATTTCTCCCAGGCTGAAGTCTTTGGGCTGACGTTTCAGCAGCGTGACGGTATAGCCGTATAGAGCCCGCCGGTTTCAGCGACGAGTTGGTCGAGCGCTACACACACGGTGGGAGACAACTTTGTCTGAAGCATGGTAGTCAAGCGCTTCGTTTCTGCAGTCAGCGCCTTGCCAACGATCTCCTCCTGGAGCATGGTATAACCAGGGCTGACAATGCGCTGTTGGGTCAGATAGTGAAGGAGCTGGCGAAAGACACAAACAGGTTTGCTGCTGATCCGTGCGGCCTGTTGGGCACGAAGGAACAAGCGCTGGCGGTCTGTTGGCGTGCAGAGCCGATACTGGAACAGTTCCAGGATACGCTGCCGCTGTTTGAGGATGGTTCGTTTATTGAGAGGGCGTAGTTTTGGCCGTGGTCCATGTTGTCCACCTGGCCCATCTGGTCCATGTGGCACATCCGATAAACGTCCACGCTTAGTAGCTTGCCTGGAATACGTTCGCGAGGGCGATACACTCGTCGTCACCCGCCTGGACCGCCTGGCCCGTTCAACGCTCCATTTATGTCAGATCGCTGAGCAGCTTGCGCGTAAGGGAGTTCAGTTGCAGGTGCTGGATCAGCAAATCAATACCAACGACGCCACCGGACGGTTACTATTTAATATGTTGGGAGCAATTAGCCAATTTGAGACGGAGATTCGCGCCGAACGTCAAATGGATGGCATTGCGAAAGCCAAAGCGAAGGGTGTGCCATTTGGCAGGCACAAGAGCTTGACGGAGCGGCAGATTGCTGATGTGCGGACCAAACGGCAGCAGGGGATGACTATCCGGACCTTGATGAAAGAATATGGTGTCTCCAAAGCGACGGTCTATCGCTACCTTCATGACCCCACTATCTCAGACCCTGCTATCCCATGAAAACTGAAATGCACCGTTTTGGGGGGATATGCAAAAATCCCCATTCTCAGAACCTGGCTCTTCACCACGTAATCCTGCTTCTGCTGCAGCTGGCGCTCTATCTCGGTCGCCAACTCTATGAGTGTCTTGCCTTGCTTCACCTTAGTACCTCCTTCCGCTGGATACAAGCTCGATTGTCTGGTGCATGGCCGGCGACAGGGCTGCCCCGCCGCAGCTATGACGGCGGGGAGGCGCAAGTGTTTCATTACAAACCGGGCAGGTAAGTCGTCCTGCAATGGGTGTTGTTGGTGGGGGTGGTGGATCGCAATGATCACAGACTGGAACCCACATAGCCATGCCGTCCGCATCCAGGAGAGCAGTAAAAAGTCGGGGGTATCAGGCTGCTGAGCGGGTCTCCTCGTCTGATACCGACGATACTGATATAGGCCGAAACTGGGGATACCAGGCCCGAAACGTGTCTTCCCAATCTTCATTGAGCACGCTGGTGCGTA
>JBBQIC010000065.1:0-15027 GCA_038324555.1 Chloroflexia bacterium | reverse complement strand
GAATAACCCATGACCCGTTGGGCCACCACCGGGAATGAAAATACGGCAACCCGTAGGGGCGCGGCAAGCCACCAGGGCGCGGCAAGCAGCGCCCCTACGGGTTGCCGTATTTTCATTCCCGGTGGTGGCCCAACGGGTCATGGGTTATTCTGAACGCTTACGAATAGGCAAACACGGGCTTAGAACTTTCTAGCAGAACAAGGAAATGGCCGGACGCACAGCGTCCGGCCATTTCCTTGTTCTGCTATTACTTTGCCTAGCTGTTTGGATCGCTGAAGATGGCGAGGGCCAGGATTTTGGCGATCTGGGCGCGAGTGGCGGGAGCATTGGGACGGAAGCTGTTATCCGCGTAGCCCGACATGACCTCGGCAGAACTGATCGCCTGTGCGTAGGTGTAAGTCCAATCGCCTGGACTCACGTCGCTAAAGTTGGTGAGGGTCGGTGAGTTCATCTGCCAGTTGAGTGACCCAAAAACGATCTTGGCGACCTGGCCGCGCGTCACGTCGGTGTTTGGCTGGAAAGCGCCATCTGAGTAGCCTCCAATTACACCGTGAGCAACTGCTGTCTCGATATAACCGTAGGCCCAGTAATCTTTGGGCACGTCGCTGAAAGTGGGCGACTGAGGGTTTATGAGCGTCCAGCCCATCACGCCGACGAGCATTTTGGCGAACTGCGCTCGCGTCACGTTATCATTGGGGTGAAACGAGCCGTCGGCATAGCCGCTAATCACGCCCTGGTCCATCAGGTACTGTATGGGGTCGTCTGCCCAGTGGCCTTCGGGCAGGTCGGCGAATGGACGACGCCTGGCTACCGTGATGAGGAAGGCGGTAGTGGTGTAAGGCTCGGTGCTGCTGAGGACGCCCCTGACGCGCTCGATGTCTACGTGGTGGGTGGGGGTCAGCGGTACCCCGACGGTTACGGTGATTACGTTGGCATAGCCGGGTAGGGTGGTAGCGACCGCAGGGTCCACGGTCACGTCCCAATTCCGGAGGCTCGCGCCCGTCAGGTTGACCTCGCCGCTCTCCGACAGGTGGTTGAAGAGGAGCTTGTGGTAAGTGGCAGTACCGCCTGGCCGGGCATGGCCGAACTGCACCCAGGAGCGAAGCTTGATTGGTCGGGGCGTGCGCGTGGTCTGCGGCGTGCCGGTGGTGGTAGGGACGGTAGAGACTGTAGAGACGGCTACAACGTCGTCGCCGTTGCTTTGCGAAGCGGACGTGGCGGGCGCCGCCGATGCGCCGGGTGCGCCCGCTATGGACAGTCCGAATACCGCCAACGCCAGCACCATCACCATGTAACCAACGGCGAGGTTGGTGGCAGCCAATAGCCTGTGAGCCTTATTGTTCGTGTTCATTTCTAGTACCTCCTAATGTTATTGCCTGTAGTAACTCTGGTAAAGCAGTGTGAGTTTTGGCGTTCTTGGGATTGCCGGGCGTCACTTGGCCCAACAACAATATATCTTGCTTTCTAACCTTCGATATAGGGGAAATTCGTTAAGAGTTTGTAAACGGATTGTAAAGTAGGCAGGGTCAGGGTAATAATGCTAACTTATAGTAGCCGTATGTCGTGGTCACTTTGAAGCCGCAGGAGTTGTACAGGCCGAAGGCGTTTGCGTTTTCAGTCTCTACTTCGAGGGCGAAGCGCGTCCAGTTTTCGGCTATTAAACTTTTGATGGCCTGAGTTAGAGTCTGCTTTCCAAGCCCCCGGCCTCGATACTCTGGAAGCACGCCAAAGGCGTAGATGCCGATTTTTGTGCCCATATCGAGCGTTTTGAGCGTGGCGATAGGAGTTTGTTCGAGGCGAGCTATATAAAACTGTTGGGTGGGGTCCTGCATGTCACTCTCAATGTGCCGCTTTGCTGTTTGTTCAGTGCCTCCAAGTGAAGCAGCCGTTAACCCGGCCACCACATCAAAATCCTGAAGACCGGCTTTGTAAAGACGAAGTCTGCTATCTACGCTGGCAGACCTATCCCAATTAGCATCAGCTTCTAACTCCATATGGCGCTCGGCGAAGCCATACGTTGCGCCTGTAGAGGCGACGAAGGCTTTGCCCGACCGCGAGGCTTCTTCACAGATAATCAGTATGCTGGATATAAAGCGCCGCCTGTACTCGTTGATTGCTGCATCCAGTAGTGCTCTGCCGATGCCTTTGCGCCTGTGGTCGGGGTGTACCATACCACAAAGCTCTTCGTAGTCGAGGCTGCAAAAGCCAACGAGCGCGCCGCCCTCGTAATACAGAAAACTGTTCGTCTGTTGCTCAGAATCAACCGGCGACGGGCCGAACGCCAACTTCAATTCCAAGTCCTCATAAGAGTTGCAGATGGTTGCAAGGCGTTCGACTTCGTTTAGTTCGTTCTCATTCAGGGTTTGTCGTCCAATGAGGTTGTGGCTTTCAGAGGTGGTCATGCTCGTCCCTCGGTACAGGAAACGAACGGCAAAGCAACTATGAGCGTGGGCACACCACCCCTGAATGAAAATGGGAACGCACCCGTAGGGGCGCACGGCCGTGCGCCCCTACTACCCGCCCTGATCCCTGATCCCTGATCCCTATTTTCATCTGCGGGTGGCGTGCCCACACTCATAGTTGCTTTGCCGTTCGTCCGAAAAATCTAGTTATGCACGTACACGACCGTGCCGATGTTTGCCCAGATGTAGAACCAACCTGCTACCGGGGTGCTGAGGTTTACGCAGCCATGGCTCATGGGGCGGCCAAAGTTGTCGTGCCAGAACGTGCCGTGCAGCGCCTCACCCGACACCTGGAAGTATTGTGGATACGGTACGTCTTTCAGCTTGTAGTAGTCGCCAGAGGCCAGGTTGCCGCCTTCCATCGTCTGCTTCGGCAAACGCCAGTATATTTTCCAGGAGCCTATAGTGGTCTCGTGCTTGGCCTTGCCGGTCGAAGCCAGGGTGACCATTACGGGCGTGCCGTTCTGATATGCGGTCACGACTTGCTGGGTAAGGCTCACGTTGACCCACCTGCCGGAGTAGCGTGCAGTCTCGAACTTGACGGGCGCGACTTTGCGTATCAGGCTTGAGTGTATCCACATCGAGGCCTCTGGCGGCTCGGACACGCGATACCACAGCGTGCCAACGCTGTCCTGGGCGGACTGGTAGAGAAGCACTCGCCTGCCTGCCCACCAACTCTTGACGACAGACTTGTCCAGCCCAGGTCCACTACGCACCTTGCCTCCTTGCGCCATCTCGCCGAGCCACAACCCGGTATAATCACCGGGGGTCTGTGGCGTAGTGATGATCGAGGTGGGCGACGCCTGGGCGGACACAGTTTGCTGGGGTACGACGCTCGTTTGCTGCGGGAACGGCGCGGAAGGAACCGTAGGAACAGATGGAATGGTAGCTGCCAATGTTGGTTGTGGGACTTGTGGGACCACGTTTGTGGCTGTAGACGCTGGCGGTGGAGCGCCTGACGTGTCTGGTGGGGCAGGAGTCAAGGGCACCGGGGTATATTTGTCGTCTACGGGCACAAGATACCTACTCAGCGCATATCCAAGCGTGCCTTCGTAATCGAGCCAATACCAGTAGTCATTGAACGGCCCGCCGACTACTAAGGCGCGAGTATTCACTGGCATTGTGGCTACGGTCGAGCCTGCCATATCAGGCTGGTCCCGAAGATTTAGATTGGTGATCGTAGCAACTGTGCTATTCAGTGGGAACGGCGCTGACTGGGCCCTGGTTTGCACCGGGTTCAGATCAGCCGCAAGCAGTGAGAGCGCAATTACGGCGACTGCAAATAACTTTACTGTGTGCGAAGCAATGCCATGACGTTTGCTAAACATTTGAACTTTCCTCTTCCTCTTTCCTCTAAACGCTTACTTTTCAAGGGCCGACCTATTGTACCTTATAATTGTGTTCGTTGTGAATGTATATCCATGAATAATGTCGCGTATGATGAAACAGTTAGCTGAAACCGCTTCCTCTTCACCTGACTACATTCTGTGGAGTGACATACACCCTTGCCTGGGCAGGTTATCCTGACACCTATACAACGAATAATATGCTGGCCTGGTTTCAAGTTATATAATAGCAACAAACAGGCCAACAGTTATTATTGTCCGCTATTTTGCTTGCTGCATGTGTACTATTCCACACGTACTAATGTACTATCCTATGGAGGTACTTATGTACTACTACCCCTGTTGCCCCAGGTTTCATGGGGTCAGAAGAAGACATGTAAATTGACGATCCGATCTATAGTTGATATAGTATGGTTACAGTTGTGGTTACAATTCTAGGGGCGGCTATGATATCAGTTGGGATACGCGAACTGAAGGCACACATAAGCGAAATCCTGCGCCGGGTCCAGAACGAAGGGGAAATTGTTGAAGTGACCAACCATGGGGAGGTTGTGGCGCGTGTCGTGCCTGTGCATCTTGATAGACGTGGTGATCGAAACGAAAATGGCGCGTGGACAAGGCTCAACGAACTGATCGCAGAGATTAGCGCCCAGTGGCCCGAAGGCGTGACCGCTCAGGACGCGATAAACGACATTAGACGTGACCTCTGATGCAATCCGCGCCTGCCATCTCTCCCATCCCGCCTTTTGTGGTTGTAGATGCAAGTGTGTGGGTAGCTTTCTTCTTGAGCATGGACGCCTCTCATGCGGCCAGTTATCGGTGGATAGACCAGCATACGGCCAAGGGTGGCATTATAGTTGCTCCCACAATCTTACTCACCGAAGTCGCGGCGACCATCTCCCGCAGGCTAGGGCAGCCGCAAGGAGCGATTAGCGCCGCCAATACGATAGAGCAGCTTTCGTCAACCCACATACTGCCGATGGATGGACCCTTGATGCGGGAAGCTACTAATATCGCCGCCACTTTCAAATTACGAGGCGCAGATGCTATATACGTGGCAACCGCAAGGCAACTAAATATACCTTTGTTGACCTGGGATGTGGACCAGCTTACCAGGCCAACAAGTATAATTACGACAATGACGCCATGAGCACAAAGTAGGGAGGCAACAATGACTACGAAAGAGGCAATTAAGGCGGAAATAGACAAGATGAGCGAGGAAGAACTGAACGACCTTTACGCGCTTGTCAAACGTTTCGTCGAGTCCAAGGGAACAGGCAAAAAGCAAAGTATCATGGAAAAGCTGCGAGAGATCCAGTTTGATGGACCGGAGGACTTCGCCGCCAACCTGGACCTTTATCTAAGTGGAGAAAAGCATGAAGAACCAGGTGTTCGCTGATGCTGTATTCATAATCGCCCTAACTAACAAGCGTGATCAATACCATGAGCGAGCACTCGAGTTATCCATTCAGTTTGAGGATTATCGTTTGCTTGTTACCGATGCTGTTCTGCTTGAGGTGGGCAACGCCCTGGCACGCAATCACAAACAAGAAGCGGTCAAAGCGATCGAGCGATTGCTAGCCTCCGATGACGTAGAGGTAGTTCATCTGACCCCACAGCTATTTGAACAGGCTTTTCTGCTATACAAAACGCACCAGGACAAGGCTTGGGGTCTAGTGGACTGTATTTCCTTCGTCGTAATGAGAGAAGCTGGAGTCACTGCTGCGCTGACATTGGACCGACATTTCGAGCAAGCAGGATTTCAGGCACTGATGCGCGAAGATGCCAGCGCATGATTGGCTGTTTTGAAGCGATAAACGATGTGAGGCGTGAACTGTAATATTCACCTCACGAGAGGTTGGAGAAATGAACGAGTTGATTTTCCTGGTAGAAGAAGCGCCCGAAGGTGGTTATACGGCCCGTGCGCTTGGAGAGTCTATCTTCACAGAGGCTGATAATTTGTCTGAACTCTATGAGCAGGTCCGGGATCCCGTGCGCTGTCATTTTGAAGAAAGCCAACTACCCAAAATTATCCTCGTAAAGGACAAACGCCTAATATCCAGGTAAGAGCAAGATTACCAGCAGGAGGTCTATTATGCAAAAGTGGGAGTATTTATTTGTCGTATGTGAGTCGTTATTCGGTATATGGCGACCTCGCTACTTCAACGATAAGGAGATAAGGGATTGGAAAGACGCACCTGAAATGTCAATATATAGCAATGAGCTTGGCGAAAAGGGTTGGGAACTTGTCAATGTCGTGTGGAGTTTTAGTGACTATCCACTTAGTACATAGCGCTGGCTTGTACTTCAAGCGCCCAAAATCCTCTGAAAGAGCGGGCTAGAAAGCTAGAGGCACAATCTATGACCAACACCAACTCCCCTAAACCCCAACCTATTCTGGCGGCTCGGCAACCATCCCCAATCACCCAACCCATT
Organism: Chloroflexia bacterium; assembly: GCA_038324555.1. Lineage (GTDB taxonomy): Bacteria > Chloroflexota > Chloroflexia > QHBQ01 > JADMIH01 > JADMIH01. The sequence continues at coordinate 8,783 of JBBQIC010000065.1, read as the reverse complement.
TTAACTCATTGACCTCACTGCTTACATTAACTGAACTAAGGTTAAGGTTACAACTGTAACCACAAAAGGAGACGGCTATGGTGTCGGTTGGGATACGTGACTTGAAGGCCCATAAGCGATATACTGCGGCGTGTTCAGGACGAAGGAGAGATTATTGAACTAACCAATCATGGGGAGGTGGTGGCGCGTATCGTGCCGGTACGCAAACAGCCCAGTAGCAAGCAGACAGACGACGCGGTATGGGCTGACTTTGACCGTCTCGCCGCCGAGATTGGCGCTTATCTACCCGAGCAAGTTGATGCCGTTGAAGCGATAAATGAGATCAGGCGAGAGTTTTAGGAGGGTATTAATGACTACGAAAGAGCTAATCAAGGCTGAAATTGACACTATCAATGAGGAAGACCTGGACGAACTGTACAATATGATCAAGGGCTTTGCCCAGTCAAGAGAGCAAAGCAAAAAGCAGAGCTTTATGTCCAAGCTGCGAAGCATACAGATTGATGATGCCCCAGAAGACCTGGCTGCTAATCTCGACCTGTATCTGAGTGGAGAGAAGCATGAGGGATAAGCTTTTTATTGACGCAGTATTTGCGATTGCACTGGTCAGCAAGCGCGACCAATATCACGAGCAGGCTATCGAACTATCTAAACGCTTTGAAAGTTATCCCTTAGTTGTTACCGATGCTGTGCTGCTTGAGGTTGGCAACGCCTTAGCACGCAATCACAGGCAAGAGGCGATTGAGGTTATCCAATATTCTCTTACATCTAATGAGGTCGAAATAGTCTACCTTACTCCGCAGTTGTTTGGGCAAGCCTTTGAGTTGTATAGGAGCCACCAAGATAAAGCATGGAGTCTGGTAGACTGCATTTCCTTTATAGTGATGAGAACATTAGACATGAGTTCTGCTCTTACATTCGACAAGCATTTCGTTCAAGCAGGATTTCAAGCCCTCATGCGCGAAGATGCCAGCACATGATCCACTTGCTGATGCGGTTAAAGCAATAAACGATGTAAGGCGTGAACTCTAATATGCACCTGATGGGAGGTTGGAAATGATTTCGATGAAAATGGAATCTTTGCGGACTGAGTGAGGAGGAGAGAATACATGAACGAGAACGAGCAGACCAACAATAGAAGTAAGAAAGGACAATCAGATGTAGCACCTGTGGAAACAGAAGAAGATCACGGACCAGGTTACGGCACAGTTTGGTTTCTGAAATTTGCTGCGTGGGCAGATTTAGTCGTAGGAGGGTTTACTGCATTTTTCCTTTGGGGTCGGATTGCAATTGGAGAAACATCGAATGAACAGCCTGTAAGAGACGTAGGCTCAATCTCCTACCATGCTTTCACAATCGTAAGCGGCATCTATACTTACACTACCTACAACCCTATCGGTATTGCAATTGTGATTGCAATTCTGCTTCTAAGCTTATCTTTTGGTGCGCTACTTTTCGGAATAGCTGAATTTACGAGTAAGCAACTAGAGGCCAACAAGAAGATAGGTGCCTGAAATCCAGGTAAGAGCAAGGTTAACAGCCTGAAAGCCCAGGCTAGAAAGCCAGAGGTACAAGCTATGACTAGCGCCAAATCTTCTAAGAACTCCAACCTCTTCTTCCGCCTGGGCAACGACCCCCAACCCTACAGTCCCCTCTCCATCGCCAAGCATTCGCGCATACGCGGCGCGGTGGCGGTCAATGGCGTGTGCCCGTATTGTGCGGTGGGGTGCGCTCAGAAGATATACGTCAAGAAAGGACAGATAATAGATATAGAGGGCGACGAGCGCAGCCCTATCAACGCCGGGACGCTCTGTCCGAAGGGGGCGAACACCTTTCAGTTGACGGTAAACCCCCACCGCCAGAAACACGTACTTTACCGCGCGCCGTACAGCGACCACTGGGAGCAGAAGCCGCTCGACTGGGCGATGGACCGCATCGCGCAGCTAACCAAAGAGACGCGAGACGATACCTTCGTGGAGCGCGACGAGGACGGCGATCTGCTCAACCACACCCTCGCCATGACCCACCTGGGCGGGGCCACGCTGGACAACGAAGAAAACTACCTGATAAAGAAGCTCTTCAACAACCTGGGCATGGTGGCTATCGAGAACCAGGCGCGTATATGACACAGCGCGTCGGTGCCCAGTTTGAGCGCCACCTTCGGCAGAGGAGCCGCCACCAACTTCCAGGAAGACCTCCAGTATAGCGACTGCGTGCTTATCATGGGGTCCAACATGGCCGAAGCGCACCCGGTCGGCTTCCGCTTCGTCATGAAGGCGCGGGAGAACGGAGCGCGCGTCATCCACGTAGACCCGCATTTCAGCCGCACTTCGGCCTGCGCCACCGATTACGTGCCCATACGCACGGGCACCGACATCGTATTCCTGGGCGGCGTCATCAACCAGGTGTTGCAGCAAGAGCGTTGGTTCAAGGAGTACGTGCAGCATTACACCAACGCCTGCACTATCATTGATGAGCGTTACGTGGACGCCGAGGACAACGAGGGTATCTTCTCAGGCTTCGATCCTGAAAGCAAAGCCTATGATATGAGCAAGGCGCACTGGAACTACGCCAAGGAACGAGGGGTGAGGGGTGAGGAACAAGGAACCGATAACAACCTCACCCCTGGGAAAGACCCCACTTTCCAGCACCCCAACTGCGTGCTCAACATACTGCGCCGCCACTACGCCCGCTATACACCGGAGATGGTAGCCGATACCTGCGGCTGCACAGAAGAGCAGTTTCTCAACGTAGCCGAGATGATGATGGCAAACTCAGGCCGCGAGTACACGGGGACAATCGTCTACGCGGTGGGGTGGACGCAGCACAGCACGGGCGTGCAGATAATACGCACCGCAGCCATGCTCCAACTGCTGCTGGGCAACGCGGGGCGTCCGGGGGGTGGGGTGATGGCGATGCGCGGCCACGCCAGCATCCAGGGTTCGACGGACATCCCTACGCTATACAACCTGCTCCCTGGCTACCTACAACAGCCCTCGAAGGAGCGCAAGCACAACAGCCTGCGCGAATACCTGGAAAAAGAGACGGTCGAGCGAGGCTACTGGGCGAATATGCCAAAGTTTATGGTAAGCCTCCTCAAAGCGTGGTACGGAGACGCTGCCGTTGCTGAGAACGATTGGTGTTTCAACTGGTTGCCGCGTATCAACGGCGACCACTCGCAGTTGCCTACTTTCGTCAAGATGTCGAAGGGCGAGGTCAAGGGCCTGTTCCTGCTGGGCCAGAACCCGGCGGCTGGCGCGCCCAACGCCCGGCTCAACCGCGAAGCTCTGCGAAAGCTGGATTGGCTGGTGGTGCGCGACTTCTTCCTGCTGGAGAGCGCCACCTTCTGGAAAGAGGGGCCGGAGCAGCCCGACCCCAAGACTATCGGCACGGAGGTCTTTTTCCTGCCCGCAGCCGCCGGAGCCGAGAAGCCGGGCACCCTGACGAACACTCAGAGGCTGCTGCAATGGCACGACAAGGCGGTTGACCCTCCCGGCGACTGTCGCTCCGACCTCTGGTTCATGTGGAACCTGGGCCGCCGCCTCAAGAAGCTGTACGCAGAGAGCGCCAACCCACGAGACGCGGGTCTGCTCAACATGACCTGGGATTACGCGCAGGACCACCCGGAAATGCTCCCCGATGGCACGGTCAGCCGCATAGCGGACGAACCAGACGCTGAGAAGGTGCTGAAGGAAATCAACGGGTACAGGGTTTTGGGGGGCGGCGTAGGGGCACACGGCCGTGTGCCCCTACAAGGGTTCGAACAATTGAAAGACGACGGCACCACCGCCTGTGGGTGTTGGATATATTGCGGTGTTTACCCGGAGGAAGGGCGTAATCGCGCCGCCGAGCGCATAGCCGATCTGACCCAGCACGTCAATCCCAACTGGGGCTTCGCGTGGCCCGCCAATCGCCGCATGATGTACAATCGCGCCAGCGCCGACCCCGAAGGCAAGCCCTGGAGCGAGCGCAAGAAGTATGTATGGTGGGACGCCGAAGTGGGCAAGTGGACCGGGTTGGATATACCTGACTTCCCTCCCGACAAGCCACCGGATTACCGCGCGCAACCGGGCGCGAAGGGTATGGAGTGCATAGACGGCGACTCTCCCTTTATCATGCACTCGGACGGCAAAGGCTGGCTTTTCGCGCCACAGAATATCAAGGACGGCCCTCTGCCCACCCACTACGAACCCGTAGAGTCGCCCGTAAACAACCCACTTTACGCGCAGCGCGAGAACCCGACTGCGAATATAGAGGAGTCGCCCCTCAATCCCGTCGCGCCGCCCGCCGACGCCGCATATCCGGTGGTAGCCACCACCTACAGGCTCACCGAGCACTACCTGAGTGGCGGGATGAGCCGTTTCGATAGCTGGCTCAACGAACTACAGCCAGCCATGTTCATAGAGATGAGTCCCGAACTTGCAGCTGAACGCGGAATAGAGCACGGCGATTGGGTGGTCGCCAGCAGCCCACGCGGCGCTATCGAAGCCCGCGCTATGGTCACGCCGCGCCTGCATACCCTCACCATACAGGGCAAGACGGTCCACCAGATAGGCGTGCCCATTCACTTCGGCTATTCAGGTGAGGTCACGGGCGGGCAAGCCAACGAATTGATTCCCATCATAACGGAGCCGAACGTAAGTATGCACGAAGGCAAGTCTTTCACATGCCAGGTGCGCAAAGGCCGCCTATCCCAACCTTCGGACTTACCTTCGGAGCCGGTAGCCAAGCGCCCGCAAGAGGAGCCGTATGCAGGTACGCCTGAGCAGAACCAGCCAGAGGGCAGGACGGCATGAACAATAAGGAAATAGGTTATATTGTTGTATCCTAACAACTCGGAGGTAAATGAAGCGATGAACGAAGCCTTAGCAGAATTCTTCAAGCACAACCTGTGGGCAAACCTGCGGCTTCTCAATGCGTGTACCCCGCTTAACGATGCGCAACTGGACGCCAGCGCGCCTGGAACCTACGGCAGTGTGCGCGATACGCTGGTCCATCTTGTGGGCGCGGAGCAGCGATACGTGGCGCGACTCAGGGGGCAGGATCCCGAAGATACGGTCCGCGAGACCAAGGGTTTTCCTGGGCTTGACGTGCTGCGAGAGAGCACGCGCCGCAGTGGCGAGGCGCTGGTGGGCATAGCCGAACAGTTCGACCCCAAGCAAGTGCTGCGAGGCACATGGCGAGGTGAGCCGTATGAGCTGCGCGCTGTGATCGTGATGATACAGGCTATCAACCACGCCACCGAACACCGGATACACATCGTAGGCATCCTCAACCAGAACGGTATCGAGACGCCCAATATGGACGGCTGGGCCTACGGAGCAGAAGCAAAGTAACGGGAAAGCACAGCGATATTCAAGATGTTGAAGGTGTCCGAACAAGAAGCTATCCCTCCTTTACAAGATAAAGGGGTTGTGCGAGCAACCCCGCCCGGTGACTAAAGTCGCGGGCTACGAGCGGCAAAGTCCCCCTACGGGGACTCCCCGCTCCATACATTAGCCGAGTCCCCGTAGGGGGACTTTGCCGCTCGTAGCCCGCGACTTTAGTCACCGGGCGGGTCTCAAAAAAGTGGAGGCGCTATGGAAGCAGAGGTCAAGCCAGGGTTACTAGAGGGTATGAAACTCGCCAAGCCGCCCGCCGCGTGGCAGCCCATGGGCTTCTTCACCGACTCCACCCTCTGCATCGGCTGTAAAGCGTGCGAAGTGGCCTGCAAGCAGTGGAACGGTCTGCCCGCCGACGGCATGGAGTGGACAGGCCGGAGCTACGACAACACCCTTACCCTTTCGGCTACCACCTGGCGGCACGTTAGCTTCACCGAGCAGGCGCTACCGAGCGGCGGCGTCAAGTGGCTGTTCAACAGCGACGTTTGCAAGCACTGTACCGCCGCACCATGCCAGGAAGTGTGTCCAACGGGCGCGCTCATCCGCAACGAGTTTGACGACGTGTACGTGCAGCAAGACATCTGCAACGGCTGTGGGTATTGTGTGGCAGCCTGTCCCTTCGGCGTGCTGGGCCGCAGCGAAGCCGATCATGTGGCACATAAATGCACTCTCTGTTACGACCGCCAGAAGGATGGCCTCGAACCTGCCTGCGCGAAGGCCTGCCCAACCGACTCCATCCTGTTTGGCCCCGTAGACCAACTGCGCGAGAAAGCCAGGGAACGCCTCGAAAAGGTACGGGCCAACGGCCAACCCCAGGCGTATCTCTATGGCGCGGACGATGCAGGCGAATACAAGCGCCTCAACGCCTTCTTCCTGCTCACCGACGAGCCTGCCGCGTATAACCTGCCGGAGGCTCCGCACCAACCAATGGCAAGTATGATGCGCAAGTATGCTTGGAGCGCGGCGGTGGGGTTGGGGTTGAGTTTGGTTAGCGCGGTGGTGTTGGCGAAGGTAGATAAGTGATAATGTCTTCAGAATGGGCAGCCAAAAGGCGTGTCACCACTATATAGATCTTGACGTCTACTACAATTTATTCGTACAATTTGTACATGAAATGGAGGTTATGATGTACAAGACTACTAATCTCGCCGAGGCGCGCAAGAATCTGTCAGAATTGGCGGATCGTGCCTATTCCGGACAAACTTTCGCCTTGTCCAGGCGTGGACGAGAGCTTGCGATCATCATGGGTATTGACGAATACCACCGCCTCATGGAACTGGAACGTGAGCAGAGAGAGCGAGATTTCGATATATTATTAGCTCCACCGGCTCCAACCGCTATGTCCGAAGAGGAAGCGCGCGAACTTGCGGTTCAGGTCGTCCGTGAGGTTCGAGCAAGCAAGCGAACGAAGCGATCAGCGTAAGATCGCGTGAAGGCGGTTATTGATACCAGCGTCTTTGTTGCTTATCTGCTTGCTAGCAGGGGTACAGGCGCGTGGCTCATGGCACTCTGGCGCGAACAGCGTTTTCAGGTCATTATGTCTGTGGATTTGTTGGTGGAACTTACGGAGATTCTGCAACGACCACATATCGCTTCCAGGCTTGATACCACGCGCCAAATCACCTTGCTGAGTCGCTTACGTCATGGCGCGATCTGGACACCAGGAACGCTCGATACGAGTGGCGCGACACCTGACCCAGACGATGATAAATTGGTAAGTGCGGCCCTGGAAACAGGGGCAGAGTACATCATAACATGGGACTCGGCATTGTTAGTTCAGGGCGCTTACAACAATATACGCATCGTGACGCCAGAGCAATTTATCTCAATAGTAGTCAGATCATAAACCAGGAACGGCGTGGACCTACCCTCCCTCATCAACGAGACCTACAAAAAGCCCGCCACCGGCGCGGCCCACACCCATACCCGCGACGCCTACCGCGACGTGCCCATCCTCAAACGGCCTACCTGGAACCACGAGATCGCGGCCTACTTCTTCTTCGGGGGCATTTCGGCGGGCGCGGCGTTGATAGGCTCGCTCGCCGAAGTGTTTGGCGGCGAAGAGCGCCAGAAGTTGGCGCGCACCGCCCACTACGTATCATTCGCCACCCTGCTCCCCTGCCCGCCTCTGCTTATTGACGATCTGGGCAGACCTGAGCGTTTTCACCATATGCTGCGCATCTTCAAGCCGTCGTCCCCGATGAACCTTGGGTCGTGGGCGCTTTCTATTCACGGAGCGGGCGCGACCCTTACCGTTATGGCAATGCTGGCTCGTGAGGGCAAGCTTCCTCTGGTTGGCGGGCTGTTCAGGCTGCTGCCGGAGCGGTTACTGGGCGCGTTGGGCATACCAAGCTCGTTCGTGCTGGCGGGGTACACTGGCGTATTGCTGGGCACAACCAGCATACCCGTGTGGTACACGAGCCAACTGCTGGGTGCGCTGTTTATGGCGAGCGCGATGAGCACGGGCGCGGCGGCGGTCCACCTTACCAGCCTTGTGACGGAACGCGAAGTCAATAGCGACGATGGGCGCGCTCTCACCAGGATTGGCCTGGTGTCGGGTGCGACAGAACTGGCCTTGTTAGGTGGTTACGTGGCGACATCGGGCCAGGCGGTAAAGCCGTTGCTGCAAGGCGAAACGGGCAGATTATTGGTAGGAGCGGCTGCGGCTCTAGTAGCCGCCGCTATTTTGGATTTAGGGAGTTTGCGTTCCAGACGGCAAACACGCGGGTTGAGCGTGGTCGCAGGGGTGGCGACGCTGGCTGCGGGAGCAATGCTGCGATGGGGAGTAGTGAGGGCGGGCAAGGCGTCGGCTGACGACCGCGAGGGCACATTGGAGGCTATGAAGCCGCGAAAGGGTTCGCCTGGGTGGGGCAAGTACAAGTAGCCAATGCCCTCATTCTGGCTTTTCCTCTGGCGGCTCTGCGAGGCCGAGGCGAATGAGTCTCTGGGCCAATGCGTATATATCTCGCTTGCTTCCTTCTTTGCGTATGCCCACCGCTATAATGAACACGATGACCCTATCTCTTTCTACTTTGTAAATGACGCTATAGCGCTGGCCTACGGCTCGAAGACTCCTGTAACCAGCTAACTCATCCGTTAGCGCCTTGCCTTGCTTTTCTGGCTCTTGTGCTAACCAATCGATCACTTCTAAAATCTTGTGTTGAACCCTGCGGTCTTTGATAGACCTGAGCATTGCTCTTGCGCTAGGAACTAGTTCAACTTCCCAAGCTACAGGCCCAGTTCTTTCTTGACTGTCTCCCAACTTATAGTCTCCCCAGCAGCAACGTCCTTTATACCCTGTCTCAACTGCGCCATCAGTTCTTCATCGCCCAGTATCTCCAGAGTTTCAACTATGGAGTCGTAAAGCTCCCAGGGCATAATGGCTAACACCGGTTGACCACGCCT
>JBBQIC010000064.1:0-15314 GCA_038324555.1 Chloroflexia bacterium | reverse complement strand
TAAAAGGCAAGTTAGACGCCGCCGGTACATTGGTGAAATTCACCCAGGGATTGTGCTTGCGCATATAGTAGCCGGAGCTACACACCGTCGAGCCGGGAGACGGTAAATCCTCGGAATAGCCCGTGAAACCTAGCCTCGCGCCAAGCAACTCGCTCCCCAGGTTGGCCGTGCTGAACGTATGGGGGCAGCTATCGTTGGTTATGCCCTGGTTGGCCCCCGAAAAGAGGTCGAGGTAATTGGGCTGGCTCGGATGCTCCACCCCGTGAGAGTTAGTGAAGAGCGCGCCCTGTTGCGCCAGCCCATTTATGTACGGAGCAAGCGGCGAGCCGATAATCTCTGAATAAGAATGGTTCTCTTCGATAGCTACTATGACGTGATCCGGCCTGGGCACTCCTCCCGTAAGCGGCCCTTGTCGAGAGGCCCCGGTCTTCGCTTCTACCCGTGCGCTCACCAAAATTACAGAGATCAATATGGCAAGCCCCGCACCCAACGCAAGTGGTATAGCGCGGCGTCTACCCGGACGAAAATTGATTAGTTTCATAATTCCAACTCCACAAGTTTATTATGGTAACGCCCGCAATGTCTACGCAAACAGCAGTTTTTCGAGGCATGATTGGTTGTAGGCTGATAAAGCCGCACATCAGCGTAGGAATATTATACACCATCACGCGCAAAGGGTCTCCCATAGGTGCTATATTCAGGGTTTATTCAAAGTCGCCGATATGACGATGGACGATGGACGATGGACGATGGACGATGGACGATGCCTGCTCAATCGTCCATCGTCCATCGTCATATCGGCGACTTTGAATAAACCCTGTGCTATACTATAACCAAGCAAAGCTAGAGGAGAGTCCTGCACATATCATGTATACTAACGGACACGAGGCGATGAACGGCCACGAACACCCGCCCGCCAATTCAACGACCACGCCTGCGCCGGGGTTCATCGAGGACGAGACAGGCGTCACGATTGACAGTGGCGCAGCCTTATGCCGCTTCAACACTGGCAAAGGGGGACGGATTGAACGCTGGCAGTGGCGCACGCTCCCACCGCCAGAGGCCGTACAGCCTGGCGCGAGCCACGTCCCCCACCCACCGCTCGATCTGGTAGACCCGGCTTACGGCGCTTTGATTGACCACTTCCTTCCATTGGGCAGCAAGCCGGACGAAGTAGTGGCGGGCACACACCGCGAGTTTGGCGACTTCGTGGACGACGCCTATCGCAGCCAGACAGTAGATTCGGGAGGCGAGATTAGAGTCGGACTGCTCCGCGATGGCGCTATTCGTGTGGGCAAGAGGGTGGCCGAGGTACGTATAGCAAAGAGCGCGGCGTTGCGCCCAGGCGCGCCCGACGTAGCCGTGCTCTACAGGGTGATAAACTCCAGCCTGCGCCCTCTACAGATACTCTTCGCCGTCGAGTTCAACCTCTACGCACCCGGCCTGAACGGGGCAAAGCCCAGGAACCCCTCCCAGTCATCAGACGAACCTTATTATCTGATAGACGGTGCGCGACCCGACGATGACCACTCGTTAGGTTCATTAGGAGTATCACCCAACGCTACGCACGTCGCCCTGGTAAATCCCGCAGGCGAAATGGCCCTCCAACTCGGCTGGGACCGAGAAGCAGACCTCTGGCGCTTGCCGCCGGTGGGGGGCGGTCCAGGCGTGCGCCTGCTCACCGTCTGGCGCATACAACTCCCCCCCCGCGACAACTGGGCGATGGGGTTGTGGCTGGCGCCTGCGTGACGAGTGAAACGTGACGAGTGAAACGTGAAACGTGAATTACGATAATCACTCGTCACGTTTCACGTTTCACGTTTCACTCGTCACGTTTCACTCGTCACGCATCAGGACAAACCATGAGCACACAACAACCCGAACCACAAGACGACCCGACCACGAGCGACTTTTGGGAGTCTCGTTACACAGTGGGGAATACGGGCTGGGACATCGGCCAGGCTGCGCCGCCGTTTGTGGACCTCCTGGTTGGTCCTGATGCGCCTCGGCCTGGTTCCATGATTGTGCCTGGTTGCGGTCGCGGACACGATGTTATCTTCTTCGCCAAACACGGCTTCACTGTAGTCGGCGTGGACTTCGCGCCGTCTGCCCTCGAGGACGCGCGCTCGGCGGCTGCGATTGAGCAACTTAGGGTTGACTTCATCGAACACGATATATTTACTCTCGACGAAAGCTATGATCACAGATTTGATTACGTGCTCGAACACACTTGCTTCGCAGCCATCCCTCCTGAGAGGCGACAGGAATATGTACAGTTAGTCAGGCGTCTCGTGCGACCTGACGGGCTGTATATAGCTCTATTCTTCTCTCATGGCAAGCCTGGCGGTCCACCCTTCAACACGACCGCTGAGGAGATACGCACTCTCTTCAGTCCATTCTTCGCCATCGAGAAACTTGAGCCGCCCGCCCGCTCCGCCGACCAGCGTCAGGGGCAAGAGCTATTTGCGTTCATGCGCCCACTACCCGAACTAAAGTAGGGGGTAGACCCCCACGATTATATCTCCAGAACTTACGCAATCTAGCTTTCGTCTATCGTCTATCGTCCATCGTCGTTGCGTAAGCCTAAATCTCTGATCTGAACGCTTACTCACCGCTCATCACGAACCGAAATTGCCCATAGCTGGTATAATTCGGTATGAACAAAATCACAATCATCGGCCTGGGGCTTGTCGGCAATTCTATCGGGATGGGGCTGAAGAAGTCCTTCGCGTCCGGCAATCCGCAGAAACCCAGAATTGTAGGTTTCGATCCTGACCGCGCGCGGGAAGAGGCGGCTTTGCGAAAGTATTTCAGCGTTGATGAGATAGCGCCGGACCTCGATAGCGCGGCGCGTGGCGCGCAACTGGTGGTGATAGCTACTCCCGCTTCCGCCGTGCGTGAAGTGCTGGGGGCCATTGGGCCGTTCCTGGAGCCGGGCTCGACGGTCACGGACACCCTCTCTACAAAGGAGCAGGTCATGGCCTGGGCGGGCGAACTGCTGAATAAGCAGGCCAACTTTGTCGGTGGTCACCCGGTATCCAGGGTGGTTGACCTCGAAATGGCGGACGATCTTGAAGAGCCGAGGGCCGACTTATTCGCCAAAGCGCCATACTGCATAATGCCTCTGCCGAGCGCCAGCAGCGAGGCTCTCAACGCCGTCATCTTCATGGCCGAGGCGCTGGGCGCGCTCCCTTTGTTCATAGACCCGCGAGAGCACGACTCTTTCTTTGCGGCGGTTAGCAACTTACCCGTACTGGCGAGCGCGGCGTTGCTGGACGTTACCTCTGGCAGCCCTTCGTGGGGCGATATGGGGACGTTTGCAAGGGACCAATTCCGGCACGTAGCAGGTCCTCTCTCGATGGACCCGGCATCGCTGCACGCCTCTCTGATCAACAACAGGCAGACCGTACTCTATTGGCTGGACAACTATCTGCTGGCCCTTCAAGACCTGGGCGACCTGCTGGCGAAGGGCGAAAGCGATGCTCTACTGGCCCTCCTCGAAGACGCGCATAACGCACGCGAAAGCTGGCTGCGCTCAGAGCGAGAGGCCACCCAAAGCGATGACCCGCGCCAGGCCCGTCGCCCCGAAATGGACGACGATATACGCACCGAACTGGCCCAGACGCTAGAAGCCTCGCGGCCAGGCCGGAGGCTCCTGGGTAACTATCTTGGTAGCAGGGTGTTTGGTAAGAAGGGTAGGGAATAGGGTGAGGGAATAGGGTGAGGGAATAGGGTGAGGGAATAGGGTGAGAAGTGAGGAACTAATAGAGACGAGTAAGGAAGTAGCAGGTATGCGAGATGAAGCCTATACACTACTCCCTCACCCCACTCCCTCACCCTATTCCCTCACCCCATTCCCTCACCCCATTCCGCCACATAGCCATCATCTCCATGGGCGTCTTCCTGGCTGCCCTCGACCAGACGGTAGTCGTCACTGCGTTGTGGTCCATCTCCAATGACCTCAACATTCCCATAACAGAGATTGACAAAGCCGCATGGATAGTCACGGCTTACCTGCTTGGTTATACAGTAGCCCTTCCTTTGATGGGGCGCGTCGCCGACTTGTATGGGCAGCGCCGGGTGTACCTCTTTTCCCTGGGCTTGTTCATGCTCGGCTCCCTGATGTGCGCTCTCTCTCAAGACCTCGCCTGGCTGATAGGAGCGCGAGTGGTACAGGCAGTGGGTGGCGGCGCGGTCCTGCCGGTGAGCATGGCTATGGCCCGTCACCTGTTTGGGTCCCGCCGCGTGCCCTTCGTGCTGGGGATGCTGGGCGCGGTGGCCGAGGCTGGCGGGGTGATAGGGCCTCTGTGGGGCGCGCTGATTATGAAGAACCTGAACGGCGTGTTCGGTGTGATTGGTTGGCGGTGGATATTCTGGATAAACCTACCGCTCGGCCTACTATTCGGCGCGCTGGTCTTTCTCACCCCGAAGATACCACGCTTTCCTGGCAAGGTGGATTGGTTGGGCGCGGGACTGCTGGGCGGTGGCCTGTTAGCCCTGGCTCTGGGTCTCGCCACGCCTGGCTCGGTGGGAGCGTGGGTGGGGTTGAGCACGAACCGGAGCAGTAGCGATGCTAGCCTGCTCACTCCACAAGGTGTCGCACTGCTCGTTATCGCGTTAGTCTTGTTCGTCCTCTTTATCGCCTGGCAGCGCCGCACTTCTAACCCCCTCATACCGCCTGAGCTATTCACACGTCGCAACTGGCCTTTCTCCGCTGCCAACTTGACGAACGCGCTCGTCGGAGCCGCCCTCATCATCACAATGGTGAACGTTCCCTTGTACGTAGCCAGCGTACTGGACGGCACCACCGAACAGGGCGGCTTGATGCTACTGCGCATGACCGCCTTTATACCCATTGGGGCAGTTGCGGGTGGCTTGCTCGGTGTGCATAGAAGTCCAAAGTCCAAAGTCCAAGGTCCAAAGTCCAAAGTCCAAAGTCCGGGGACCAGACCTTGGACCTTGGACCTTGGACCTTCAACCGCCCCAAGGTGGATAGCCATAGCCGGGCTGCTGGTAGCCGCCGCCGGGTTCTGGGAGATGCAAAGCTGGACAACCACTTCCGCCGACTCTTTCACGACGTGGGTGGGCCTGGCGCTCAATGGCCTGGGTTTTGGGCTGCTTATCTCGCCTGTTACAGCGACCGCGCTGCAATGGGGAGGGCTGGCCCGCGCCGCTCTCTCGGCTGCATCGGTCAACCTGTCGAGGATGATAGGCATGATGGTCAGCCTGTCCGCCTTGACCGCCCTGGGCCTGCGCCACTTCCAGGGTCTGATGCTGTCGCACCCTGCCGTCCTCGTTGCTAATCTGGGCGAGAGCGCAGCCGCCTTCGCCGCCCGCCAGGCCGACTACACAGCCTACTACAAATGGGCTTCGCTGCAAGTCTTCACATCGCACTTCATGGCTGGGATGATAATTTGCCTGGTCGCCATCGCGTTCGCAATCTGGCTGCGCCGCAACCCAGCAGCGGATATAGAGCCGGGGCCTATCTTTTGATTATTACTTTCTTCAAAGCAGACCGCGAAGCGGTCTGTTTTGAAGAAAGTAATAATCCGTGATTCCTTATTCAGGATGCTATCCTGGTCAAAAGATGGTATAATAAATCTCTGTGCAGGGTAAAGCTATAACTATACCCCTCAACAGCTTGCGGCGCAGGGTGAATTCTCCAAGGTATCCTCCCAAACGCTTACTCAGGAGCACCCAATAGGAACCCATATGGATATTCTCAGTTTTGAGAGAAAGAATTGGAAGGAGCAAGGTCTATGCACAAAGATAAACGTCTAATCAATCGTATCGTTGGAGTTACGCTTCTGGCAGCGTTGAGCCTTATGCTGATAGGCGGCACGGGCGTGGGCACGAACAATGCAAACGCCGCAGCAAAGCTATCCAACGTTAAGCCTACGACGGCCCAGGCGCAGAAGTCGCTTGTGTTGCGCGTCTATTTTCGCTCGCTGGCCGAGCGCGACAGCCTCGCCGCCGAGTTCGGCGCTGAGGAATTTGTCACCACTGGCGGCTTTCTGACGTTATGGGTTGACGCGCCGATTTATGAGAAGTTGCAAGCGCGCGGCCTGCGTGTCGAGGTTGACCAAAAGCTCACTAATGAGGTTAACTCCGTTCGTTGGGGCAGTAACGGCAACACCTTCTATGGAGGCTATCTCACGGTTGAAGATATGGAGAGCTTCATGGACCAGATGGTGACCAATTACCCTACGCTGGTGCAAAAGGTTGACATCGGAGACTCGTGGTGCAAGAGCCACGCGCCGTGTGCCAACCCGGCCCCCGGCTTCAACGGCTATGACCAGTGGGTGCTGCATATCACAAACCGGGCTATATCCGGCCCTAAGCCCGTCTTCTGGTACGACACCGGCATCCACTCCCGCGAAATAGCCACAACCGAAACGGCAATCCGCCTCATCAGGTGGTTCCTCGATGGCTACAACAGTAATGCCGATGCGCACTGGATGGTAGACTACCAGGACATCTGGATTATGCCTATGCTCAATCCCGACGGTCACCATATCGTTGAGGTGGGTGGCGGCGGCAACAGCCCCTATTACCAGCGCAAGAACGCCAATAACACCAACGGCTGTACCACCTACCCCCCATCCGCCAGCGTTCAGTACGGCACGGACCTCAATCGCAATTTCCCCTTCCTGTGGAACTGCTGTGGTGGTTCGAGCAGTTCGGCTTGCGACCAGACCTATCACGGAACTTCAGCGGGATCAGACCCAGAAGTTCAGGCCGTGATGGCTAAAATACGCACGCTCATACCCGACCAACGCGGCCCCAACAATACGGATCCGGCCCCCATCACCACTACGGGCGTAATCCAGAACATGCACTCCAATGCGTCACTCAACCTCTACCCATGGGGTTGGACTGGCAGCGCCTCGCCTAATAACAATGACCTGGCTCAAATAGGCAACCACATGAGCGCGCTCAACGCTGGTGGCAACGGCTACCAGGCCTGCCAGCCGCCCAACTGCCTGTATGGAGTAGACGGCGACTCGTTTGATTGGAGCTACGGCGAACTGGGCGTTCCTTCGTTCACCACCGAGATCGGCGGAGGCAGCTTCTTCCCGCCCTATTCGCAGGTGGACTCGATTTTCAACCTCAACAAGGGCGCGCTCATCTACGAGGCGAAAATCGCCCGCATGCCCTACCTGACGGCGCACGGCCCTGACGCCAATCTGGTTGCCACCAACCCGATGACCGTCACCCAGGGCACTCCTTCGGACCTGACGGCCACTATCAACCACAACTGGACCGCCAATCGCTACAACCAGAACATCGCGGTTGCCGAGTACTACATCGACACCCCGCCCTGGGCTGGTGGCACGGCCATAGCGATGACCGGCAACTTCAACTCGAACTCGGTGCCCGTACAGGCTAGTATCGCTACGGGCAGTCTGGCGCCCGGTCGCCACGTTATCTTCGTGCGCGGTCGCGGCATCAACGACTACGAAGGCTATCAGAGCTGGGGTCCTATCTCGGCGGCCTTCCTGGATGTGACGCCGTCCGGTGGCTTTACCCCCACGCCTACCTATACCAACACTCCACAGCCTACTAATACTCCCACGCCCGGCGCCTGCGAGATGAACTTCAGCGACGTGCAGCCTTCAGATTACTTCTACGAGGCAGTGCATTACCTCTTCTGCAACGGTGTCATCTCCGGCTACGGAGACGGCACATTCCGCCCGTACAACAACACCAAACGCGGCCAACTGTCCAAAATAGTTGTCCTCGCCGAAGGTTGGCCTATAGACACCACAGGCGGGCCTCACTTCACCGATGTGCTTACCTCACACGTTTTCTACGACTACATAGAGACGGCCTACAACCACGCCATCATCAACGGTTATCAGGACGGTACGTTCCGCCCGGACAATAATGTGACCAGGGCGCAGCTGTCCAAGATAATAGTGCTCGCCCAGGGTTGGCCTACGGATACCACTGGCGGCCCTCACTTCACCGACGTGCCAGAAGGTTCCACGTTCTACGACTACATAGAAACGGCCTACAACCACGGCATCATCACCGGCTACGGGGACGGCACATTCCGCCCCGACAACAACGCAACCAGGGGGCAGATAAGCGTGATCGTCTATCGCGCTGTCACTAACCCCTAATAGCCACAAGCTTTCTATAAAAAAGAGCAACAGCTTCTTCGGGCTGTTGCTCTTTTTTATAGACTTACCTCACGCAGTCGCTAGAAGAAGAAGGACCAACCGACCCGTGTCATTCTGAGCCGCAGCGAAGAATCACTCACCTTAGCAACCTGTCTGGGGATCAGTACCGCTATCCGTAAACATAATCGTTCAGCCGTAGGGGCAGGCACGGGGGCCATTGACTCCAACTAATTCAAAATCAGATGACGTTTTGACCCCAACATAGGGGCAACCCGACGCCCGGCGACTAAACTCGCGGGCTACATGGCGGCAAAGTCCCCCTTCGGGGACTGCCAAAACGTGTGGTGTAGAGAGTCCGCGTAGGCGGACTTTGCTCAAATGTAGCCCGCAAGTTTAGTCGCCGGGCGTCGGGTTGCCCCTACAGCTGAACGTTTACCCCTAAACGCTTACGATCACGTAGTGATTCTTCGCTGCGGCTCAGAATGACACGGGTCGGTTGGTCCTTCTTCTTCTAGCGACTGCGTAAGGTAAGTTATTGAAACGGAATTCTTCTACACCCTTCGCCCCAGAAATAACACTTAATTAACCCTAACGGCACTTACCTTGTCTCCATTATTGAGTCATAATCTTCTAGAACGCGCAAAATTTACCTCCGCAGCATGACAGCATTATCGTAGTTATCGTAAACATAGCGGCGTTCATATTTATGACAGCGTTATCGTAGTTACTACGGAGCATAGGCACAACTTAGCACCGGACCAGCAGCAGGAGCATGGCGATGAAACCACTTCGTATCTTGGTATACGCATTTATTGTATTGATTCTCGTGGTATTGTCGGTAAGAACCCCGGCACGCGATTCACCACCGCATGACTATGTCCTCGATAATATGCCGCGCGTCGGTGTAGACGCCGACTACAACTTCGCCCCAGGTGTATTGGACGCGGCCTCGTCTGCGGGGGCGAAACTTATCCGTTCGCACATGTCCTGGACTACCCTCGAACCTCAGCGCACCGACCCTTCTCGCTACAACTGGGCCACCTACGATGCTATCTTCAGCCGCATATCGGCAGCCAATGTGTCGCCCATCCTTGTGATTGACAAGTGCCCCGATTGGGCCTGTCCCTACATGCGCGGCCCCATCAATGCCGACAATATGCAAGACTACACAGACATGGTGAACGCCTTGGTCGCCCACTACAGCCAGCCGCCCTATAACGTCCACATCTGGGAGCTTTTTGACGAGCCGGACGGCACGGCGGGACCCGGCGGCCAGTGGGGTTACGGTAAGCACGCGGCCCAATACGTACAGGCCCTCTCCATACTCTACAACGCAGTTAAGGCGGTCAACCCGGAGGCGGTGGCGCTCAACGGCGGAGTGGCCTACGATTACCCTACCAGCTTCCGGCCCCAATTCGTCTCGGAAATGTTAGCGGCGGGCGCGGCGGACTATACTGACGCTCTCAACTTCCACTACTTCCGCGTCAATGGCCCGGGTTGGGCGACCATCGGCCAGAAAGCCGAAGAACTTCGCGGCATAATGAGCAGGGCGGGCATGGACCTACCCCTCGTATGCACGTCAGTTGGCGAGTCGAGCGAAAACATCGCCCCCTGGTACAGCAACGAAACCCAGCAGGCGCAATACCTGGTCAAAGTATACGCACAGTCGGCCTCGGCGGACATAAGGTCAACCACCTGGTATCTGACCCAGGACTTCGACTGTCCACCCAATACGTGTCCCTCCGGTTGGGAGGCGTGGGCGCGGCATGGCCTCATCCGGCGGGACGGCACAATCAAACTGGCTCATCAGGCCATGCAAACGTTCGCTCAGGAGATAGGTTCCGGTGCTTACCAACGGCAGCTTGGCCGCGAATCGGGCGTTACCGGCAACCTCGAAGGCTACTATTTCGGCGGCAGCGTCGAGGGCCGCCCCCAGGTATCGGTCATTTGGAACAACGACGCGGCCACGTCCACGCTGGCCGTTCCCGCTTCCCAGGCCCGCAATCTGTTGCGCGCCGTCAGCATGACCGGCCAGCCTATCAACCTGACGGCAGGCGCGGATGGCTCTGTGCGGTTGAGCGTAAGTGGCAACCCCGTGTACCTGGAATGGGCCAGCCCGCGTTTCGTTGACGTGCAGCAGGGCAGCGCCTTTCATAGCTATATAGATAATCTCGCCCAGATAGGGGCCATCAGTGGCTTTGAAGACGGCACGTTCCGCCCTGCCGCCCTCACCATGCGAGGGCATCTGTGCAAGATGATGATGCTCGCCCAGGGTTGGTCTGTGGATACCACAGGCGGGCCGCACTTCCAGGACGTGCCGCCCCTCTCGCCCCTCTACCCATATATAGAGACCGCCTACAACCGCCACGTCATCGGCGGTTACTCAGACGGCATGTTCCGTCCATACAGCACTGTCACCCGAGGCCAGATGTGTAAGATAATCGCCATCTCTCGCGCCTGGCAGCTTATTGACCCTGCCACGCCGACCTTCAGCGATGTGCCCACAACAGATCCCTTCTATACTTACATAGAGACCTCTTTCAGCAAAGGCGTAATATCCGGCTACAGCAATAACACCTTCCTCCCCGGCGCCGAATCCACAAGAGGCCAGGTCAGCAAGATAGTGTATAACGCTCTTATCTCGCGGTAGCGGACGATGGACGATGGACGATTGAGCAAGCATCGTCCATCGTCCATCGTCCATCGTCCTCCCCATCTGTCCAACCTTGCATATCTATGCTATACTTGGCTCACTGCCATCCGGTAGGCGTCGCTTTATTTTGATTTGGACCAATTTTGCTAGAAATTGAACCGTTCGGTAAAAGTGGCTGTATCATTATTAAGCAGGCTGGATTAGGCAGGTGTATAGCCATGCAGGACGATTACAAATCTACTGACGTTGCGCCAGCCCTGCGCGGTCCCGGCGATGACGCCGAGGATGCGGAGGAATATGCTGACCCCGCTTCCGACGATGTACTGTCGGATATAGAGGAATTAGAGGAGATTGAGTTGGAACCACTGCTCACGCCTCCCAGTGCGGTAACGCACGACGATACTGCGCTCGTGCGCCGGACGCAACAAGGAGATATGGCTGCTTTTGAGGCCCTCTTTCACAAATATCAGGGCGCTATCTATCGGACCGCCTATGCTATCACCCGTGACGCGGGCGCATCCGAAGAGGTATTACAGGACTGCTTTTATAAGACCTATCTGAACATCACGAAGATCACCGGAGAAGGCTCGCTCTCCCCATGGCTGCACAGAGTCGCCGTGAACCTCAGCTGCAACGCCCTCAAAAAGCGTCGCGTTTGGCTCGAACCGCTCGAATCGGTCGCGGAGTACTTCTTCGCCGAGACGCATCACTCGCCGGAAAACATGGCGGAGAGGGCTGAATTGCAGGGCACAATGCGAGACGTTATCAACACATTGTCCCTCAAGCATCGCATCGTCGTTACCTTACATTACCTGCAAGATTTCTCATTGCCTGAGATAGCCTATATTCTCGATTTACCCGTCGGCACAATAAAATCTCGCCTGCACCACGCACGCAAGGAACTACGCAGCAAACTAGAGGCGCAATACCCGGTACCACGAGAGGCGGCATATGATCCAGCACGTTAGACACTTCAATGCAGCCTTGGCAGCCTTGCCCCTGCCCGCCGTTCCAGACACGGACGAAGACGATTCCCCAGAGATCGCCTATCTAACCGAAGCAGAGGCGTTCGAGGCTGAACAAGACGACTCACTGGACTGCCTTCTCAAACACGCGATGAAGACTGCCTCACAGAGACCCGATAGCGGCCTGGCATGGCAGCGTCTGTCGCGCAGGGTGCAGGGTCCTTTTGGCGTTGCCGCGCTTGAGGCCCCCGCCCTCAATAGCCTCGAGGCTGAACTGCTGGCCTCCGGCGGCAGAATACAACAGGCCCCCTTCGTGCTCAACGACAAAGTGACCGAGCGCGGCAAGCGGCCCGGTATGGAGACCGCCCCGGCAATAGATTGCCTGTGGGATATGCTCCGCTTCGGCGCATCGGGCAGGGCGCTCGGCGGTTCGGCGGGCGTCTTAGGATAAAGGTCGCCACGTAGGCTTGGGGGACTACCCCGTGCCTGCCCTCATTTACCCCACCCAGACATCCTGGTACGCGAACAGGGCGTGATTTATCGCGCCCCTACGACCTGAACACTTACGGCTTGATACGGCGTGTAGTATAATGGTTGGAGAAGGGATGGATTTGCATGGTTAAAGAGCATAGCCCAATACCGTTTGACGAGTTCTCTCACAATTTGAGGAGCATCTTCGAGCGGGTCGCACGCGGCAAGGAGACCGTTGTGGTCGAAAAGGAAGCGGGCGAACTTGTAGTGTTGAAGCCGGCTCCAACGCGCAAAGTGCGAGAAGCAGGCAAGCGCAAAAAGACGGAGGCTGATCGGAAGGCGTTTCTTTCCTCGGCAGGTGGATGGACCGGTCTTGTTGACGGCGATAAACTTTTGGAGAATATTTATGAGAGCCGCAGAATATCCACAAAGCCGCCTGTCAAGTTATGAAGTATCTGATTGACAGTGACATTGTGGTTGACTGGCATTTTCAGCGTATTCCCGGTATTTCTCTATACAAGGCCGCCGCTAACTAGATTCTGGCCTTCGACAGCGCCCCTCGTGGGCCGGGTATGCAATCCATAAAATATCTGAGCCGCAAGGATGGTCCAGGTTTGTCCGATGAAGCTTTGCGTCGAGAGAACATCTACGATTGACGCCCTCTTATTGCCAATCTCAGGATTTTGTATCACTGTCCATTCTTACAGTTTTGTAGCTGATCAATTTCCCCGTTGCCTTATCCGACTAATCATAGTAGAATTACAGATGTGCCCTTTGGCTGCTAATAGCATCTGCGCGCCGGATTATGCGCCCTTTCTTGAATTTTGGAACTCTATGCGCAGAGGGGAACATCAAACGTTAAGATTCTGACACTATAATAACTGCGAGCGACATCTATGGGTGCGCGCTTATGACCCCACGTCGGTATACGTGGGGATGGTGTTGATGCGTGTCTCATAGCGCCGATTTGACCAGGAGATAAGCATGACCCTTTTTACGATTCCGTTGCGTAGAGCGAGAACTCTACTGCTATTGGCTATGCCACTATTGATAATGTCGGGTATCCTTGCGCTAACACAGTCTACTATTTTGCAAGCTAAGGGCGCGGACCCGCCTTATATACTACCCAGTCTAGCTCCTCCCACCAACCTGCAAATAGTAGCATTGGACTCCTCCTTCCACGTGACCTGGACGCCGTCTAGCGACCCTTCCACCGCCTGGCACGTAGTCAGCGTCTGGGACGGTTCTACTTTGCAGCAATCTAAAGTCGTGAGCAAGATTAGTAGGGCTGCCCAGACCAACGGCCTCATGCCCGGCCCTACCTACACCGTCAAGGTCCAGGCCATGACTTCAACGGGTGGTCTGTCCACCGCTATCAGCGACGTAGCTACGACCGATCCGCAAAGCCCGATGCCTAATGCCGCCTTCTTTGAGAACTTCAACGAACCGGCGGGCGACCTCGACTATAACTATTTCGACGTGCGCACTTCTCACGGTGTGGACCTCCAGCCGGAGAGCATAGGCAACGAGAAGATGCTCGTTTTCAACAACGAGAACCATTTCCACACCCAGCTTATCGGCGGCAAGCAACGCGCCGAGCTTTACATCCGCCCGCGCGTGCCCTTTGACTTCGCCAACCGCACCGGAACCATGCAGTTCGAGGTGGATACAGCAGCCGTTCAACATAGTGAAGGCAAGTGGCTCGAAATACACCTGGTAAGAAACATACCGTGGAGCGCGGAGGAGTTTGGCGCGGGCAACGGCGAAAACTACCCGGATAGCATTGAGTTCTCGGTGCGCCAGGGTAACGGTAACGATCAGATGAACGTGAACCTCCCGCAAATAACGGTAAACGTAGGGGGAGTAGTAAGCACCTTCCAGGGGACGAGCAGGCAGCTAACCCCGGCCAACATAAGAATGCCTGTAGTGTTGCAAGTGAGTTCAACGTCGGCGGAGATGTTCATCAATGGGGTGAGCGTAGTGAGAGCCACCGGGTTTACGCTGCCTTTCACGAGAGGTTACTGGATGCTGGCGCACAGGGGCTGGTACGCTTCACGCGACCATAGCACGTCGCCTGTGATAGTGCAGCTAATTCACTGGGAGACGATACAGTATGACGGTCCGAGCGGCAGCTTCAACCCGGTAGTAAAGACGTACTTGCAGTCGAGGTGTGGAGGCGTAGTTCACAACGAACACGATGGCATCCTGAACTGTCCGACCTTCAATATGGACCCCCAACATCGCGCCGCCAGACTACTTATGATGATACAAGATGACACCAGCCAGTGGCAGACCGCGAAGATAGTGTTCAACGGCGTTTCTGACACCGGAGCTTTCAACCTTATTGTCAACGGCCATCGCGTCCGGGTGCCTACCTACACTTGCTGCTACCTGAACACGCTCAACACCTACGATTTCCCTGCAAGCTGGTTGAGGCTGGGGGCTAACGTCGTAACCCTTGCGTACGCCGGGGTTGGAGATGCGGAAATAAGCCAAGTGGAACTGGAAGTCGTAACCAACCAACCTCGTGTAATGGGAAACCCCACTTCGATGGCTCCCATGCCTATGCTCGGAGTAACCACCCAAAACTTCCGCATTGATCACGTTAGCGGCGACCCGATGGTATATCTGACCAACACCTTCCTTTACAGCCTGGGAGCCAGTGCGCCGCTGAACTATAACGCAGCCACCGTGTCGTCTGAGAGCCCCTGGCTTACCGTCTCTCCATCGGATAGCACCATACGCTCTCCTGCCATGGGCTTTGGGATGGTTCACCTCTCGCTCGCCGTTGATTTCACCAATATTCCGGTCGATTCAGACGGCCAGGTGGGTGTGATAAAGATAATTGGCGGCAACATGCCCTTGTATATAGGAGTGCTGGCCGTAAATGACGGCACAAACCCGCCACCCCAATTCATACAGTCGTTCACAGGCGCGAACACAACGTTCAACAAGAACGCTATACCGGGCTACCACGGTGCCCCGTAGGGTGAGGGAATAGGGTGGTGGTTTTTGGGCGCGCCGCGGGGGGGCCCACCACCACCACCCCACATAAAAAAGTGGAAAAATAGGGGGGGCGGACCCCGAGCGAATTGAGGG
>JBBQIC010000063.1:0-15361 GCA_038324555.1 Chloroflexia bacterium | reverse complement strand
GACCACACTCAATATCGCGCCATACGTCTGAGAGCAATGTGCCGTATTGGTGATACGTATGCTTCTTACCACCGTAGTCTTTAGTGGTCTTATTGCATGTTGGGCAATAAGTATATTCGATTCGCGTCTTTGTATGTCGTAGAGACGACTTGTATCGTGTGTAGACCAACGCGCCAAAGTGGTGCTGCGGCAATGACCGCGAATCAGCAAGTATATGTATGGGATTTCTCTTTATTGAGATCCAAAGTTGATACTGCATGGAGTGTGCTAAAGCGGCATGTGCATGAACTAAGTCAATTACCTCACCTAGAATGACGAGTGTTGCCCCAAGCCCTAAGCCAGACGAAACATCGTGCAGTAAATCTAGGACTCCTTCCAGCCGTTGCCTGTATTCGCTAGGAGCGCAAGATGGTAGCCTCAATATACATACATCCGTGAAGTTATGAGTTTCGCGGAGCAATATCTCACGATTTTGGATTGGTGTTTGCGTAATAGTTAATGTTCTAGCGTTTTCAGAAAAGTGCGACATAATTGATCTCGATAAAAAGAATAATTACTGAGACTCAGTGTTCGTAAAATACTCTCGCAGGAACTGACAGAGGACATCAAGTTCTTCCCGTGTGAAGGCCACCGTACAATCGCTATGCATGCATAGTGTCCTAACAGCATTTTCTCTCTGAAAATTACCTGCTCCATCAATAACGTATGTGATTTTATGACCTGCTTGTTTGACTTGGTCGTACCGATATCTGGCTTGACCAGCCTTTCTTTCGATTACGCTATTTGTAGTTACCTGGAAACTAACTTCTACTGCTGCATACTTGGCGCTATCTGAGACTACGATGTCGAAAGTTATAAGCCGACCAGGATCTTCAGTATAAGTGACTCCTGGCAAGTTTCCGTTTGGTATTACAGTAACACTATCCATACCTATGTTGTCCTTCATGTACGCCTGGACGAAAGTTTGTGCTATTTGGCCCAGGTTATTTGATTGTGCCCCCTTAGTTATGCGACTAACCCATATATAACGTTGCCTAATGAATTTTTCTAAATCATCAGGTTGGCCTAGATAATTGAGGCATGGTCATAATTCCCACACGTGCGATGGCGGTGCCTAACGATCTGCTCTATGGGTGGTAGGCATACCCTGCCAAGTCTTCGCAAGACCAGGAGTTATTTTGACGCCTGTGAATTATGACCACGCCTCAGATAATTGCCAATTTCGCACTTAACCAAATGAGCAGCAACAGTCGCATCAGTAGACGCATTACCAAACATAAGCAATGCTATCACATCTTTAAGTAAGTCGTTAAAGGGCCGACTTTCGAGCAATCTTTTCCCGGTGAGGCCAAGTCTATTGTTGTTGAGGGCGCCTGCAACTGGCAAGCTTTTGAAGGGATACGAAAGTTGCTGCCCTTTCCATACATAATTTAACATTTGTGATGGGAACAGCGAACTGAATTGGCTATTTATCCTCTGGAGCATTTCCCCACCAAAGTCTGCAAGCACGGCTAAGTGTTTGAGGAATATATTCGCTGGAAGCGTTGCAGAGTCTACTACCTGAAATAAACTATCCAAATTCGG
Source organism: Chloroflexia bacterium (assembly GCA_038324555.1). GTDB lineage: Bacteria > Chloroflexota > Chloroflexia > QHBQ01 > JADMIH01 > JADMIH01. The sequence continues at coordinate 13,777 of JBBQIC010000063.1, read as the reverse complement.
CACATCAACATTAAGAATTGCAATGAATTGATCCTGGGTTCGCAGAAGCTCCGGTATTATGCTAAGTTCTGTCTCTTTCTGGGACAGTTCTGAGGGCCAAAACATAGAAGCTTTTTCGCGCAGTTGTTCTACGTTTCGCTTGTAATTTTGAGTGGTCATAGAACAGAAGCCAATCTAATGAAATTCGCCAGTTAAATGTAGTATACATGATGCAGCGAACAGGCATAGGCAATTTTCCACATGGTATATCCCGTATCCCAGCACTCAAGTGCTCGACAACACTTCCCCATACGATGTACAATCAAAGTAGAGAATTTTGTATCCTTTGCGCCTTCCAGTGCGTATAACTTTTGGAGGGAATGGATTGCAGGCAACGATAGCCTGCCTTGCTTATGCCCTGAGCGAGAAAGCCGTCTATATTTCTATATTTATGAAGGAGAACGACAAATGATGAAGCACATTAGATTGTTCACGCCCCTGGCTCTGCTGTTGGTACTGGCGGTAGTGTTGAGCGGTTGCGGAGCCGGCCAGCAGGTGACTGCTGCGGACGTTATAGCTAAAATGCGCGAGACTATGAAGACCACGCAGACCGCGCAGGGCGTGGCCGACCTCTCGCTCACTATCAACAAAGATGGACTCAAGACCCTCGCTCAGGGTTTGATGGGCGGTGGCGCGCCACAAGCGCCACAAGCGCCACAAGTGTACGGTATGGAGGATAAGGACTGGACTACCCAGCTACCTGACTCGGCTTCTGTCACTATCAAGACGTGGAAGCAAGCTCCCGATAAGGGTCGCATTGAGGTCCAAAGCTCTACCCTTCCGGGCATGAAGGGCGCGACGTTGGTGTACGACGGACAGAAGCTCTACGCTTACGACGCGGCGCACAATACTGTTTATACTGGCACGCCCGAAAAGATGATGGACCGCATGCCCACAGAGATTAAGGCTGCCATGCAGGGCATGGACGTTGAGAAGCAGCTAGACAAGTTGATTGACGCCGCCGACATCAAAATGCTGGGCACCGAGAAGGTGGCGGGCATTGACGCTTACAAGCTCGATATTACGCCCAAGGCCGACGCCGCTACGAAGCTGGATATTCCCCAGATGTATGCGATGCAGGCAGGCCTGATTATCAAGGACCTTCACGTCGTGCTGTGGGTGGACAAGGACCGCTGGATACCTCTCAAGGTGACGCTAGAGCACCCCAATCTCGGCACGTTCACTTCGTCTGCTACCCAGTTGACGCTCAACACGCCCATTGATCCCTCGATGTTCGTGCTGCAAGTGCCCGCCGGGGCCAAGACCGTTGACCTGGACGCCAAGATGCAGGAGAACGGCCCGCAGTCAACCACCCTCCCTGATGCCCGCAGCCAGGCGTCCAAAGACGGTTGGAAGCTGCTTGAGCCTTCCTACGCGCCGGGTAACGCCGCAATTGTTGAAGTGCTCAAGATGCCCAGTCACATGGGAGATACAGGCAACGCAGCTTCCCATAACAGCAGCTATACGCTCAACTATTCTTCGCCCACGACGAGCTTCTCAATCATGGAAAGCAAGGCTCCTTACGAGAAGATGCTTGGCGATGGCTTTAGCGGCATGCCGGGTGGCGTTCTCAAGGACGTAGACGTGCGCGGCGTCAAAGCCAAAGCGTTCTCCCCCGACGGCAGCAATTGGACGGCCCTCTTCTGGCAAGAGAAGAACAACGGCATTTGGGTAGCCATCCACGGCAAGCTGTCGCTGGACGAGGCCGTAAAGATAGCGGCGGGACTCAAGTAATAGGTTAGAAAGTTGGAAGGTTGGAAGGTTGCTAAGTTGAACCTTCTAATCTTCCAACTTTCCAACTTTCCAACTCATGGCTACCTACTCCGAACAACCAATCATCAACCTAGTGAGCCTCACCCGACAGTACCGGATGGGGCCTACTCTTGTGTCCGCCGTTGCGGGGATTGACCTACAAATATCCAGGGGGGACGCTGTAGCGTTAGTCGGACCCTCGGGGTCGGGGAAGTCTACGCTGCTCAATCTAATCGGCGGGCTGGACAGGCCCACTTCCGGTGAGATTTGGGTGGACGGAGAGAACATTGCCCGCGCCTCGGACCGCCGCCTGGTTGAGCACCGCAGGACGCGCATCGGCTTTGTGTTCCAGAGCTTCAACCTGCTGCCGCAGCGCACCGCGCTTGAAAACGTGGAGTTGCCGATGATGGTGGGGGGTCTGCCGCCGCGAGAGAGGCAGGCGCGTGCCCGCGAATTGCTTGAAAAGATGGGCCTGGGCCAACGCACGGGGCATAAGCCCTCGGAGCTATCAGGAGGCGAGCAGCAGCGTGTAGCTATAGCCCGCGCCCTCGCCAACAAGCCGTCAATCTTGCTGGCCGACGAGCCGACAGGCAACCTCGACAGCGCCACCGGCACTGAAGTAATGCGTCTGCTGACCGATCTCAACGCCGAAGGGCTGACGCTCATCATCGTCACACACGATATGTCGGTAGCCGCCTACGCAGGCAAGATAATACGCCTGCGCGACGGGAAGATAGAGGGAGTTGAAGAGGGAATCGGGAATCGGGAGTCGGGAATCGGAAGTTTAGCTCGCTGATTCCCGTTTCCCGACTCCCGATTCCCAATTCCCGATACCATGAAATTCACTGATATAATCCGCACGGCCCTTCAAAACCTCGGCAGGCGCAAGGTGCGCACGGTGCTGACCTCCATTGGGGTCTTCGTGGGCATCCTGACCATCGTCACTATGGTCTCGCTGGGCATCGGCGTGCAGAAGCAAGTTACGGACACTATCAAGGCGCTGGGTCTAGAGACGGTGTTCGTCAATCCGAAGGTGGCGAGGCAGCCCACCGGGGCGTATAACCCCTTCGCCCGCCCTCATCCTGATAAGCCGTTGTCCCCTGCTGCTGTGGACAGTCTCAAGGCCGTGCGTGGTGTGAAGTCGGTGGAAGTGCTGCTTGATCTGCCCGCCGCGCCCGAAATGACTCTCACGATAGACGGTAAGACCTTTCCCATCACTTTGCAAGAGCGCGATCCCGAAGCGCGCATATTCGGTAGGCCACAAACCATGCTGGCGGGGCAGTACGTCGCCGACACGTCGGACGCGAAGGGGATAGTGTTGAGCCAGCGCCTATTGAAGGGGGCGGGCTATAAAGACGCCCAACTTGCCGGGCTGGCAGGAAAGGCTGCCACTATTAGCGTTACCGCTCCGAGAGGAGACAAGGCCACGTTCAAGACGAGCGTGCTGGGTGTGAGCAACGGTGTGTTCGGCGCAGAATTGGGTAACGCCGACAAGCTGGAGCTAAAGAAGTGGTGGTACAACGACCCTAACATCTTGGAGACGGACGGATACGGAGCTGCGGTTGTGCATACCGAGTCGCTAAATGACGCCAGCCGGGTAGCCAAAGAGGTTGATAGCATGGGCTTCGACTCGGCCACGTTGCAGACCTTCCTCGACCAGGCGAACCGCATATTCACGGTGTTGCAAGTGATGCTCTCCTCCGTTGGCCTGCTGGCGCTGCTGGTGGCTTCCATAGGCATCGTGAACACTATGATCATGGCGATTTATGAGCGCACCCGCGAGATAGGCATCCTCAAGGCGATAGGCTCATCGAACGGCGACGTACTAAGAATGTTCACGTTAGAGGCGGGTATGATTGGCTTATTGGGCGGGGTCGTGGGCGTGATAAGCGGCTGGCTGCTTGGCCTGATCTTGAACGCGCTTATCCCCGAATACTTCAAAGGCCAGGGCGTGCCTCTGCCTGTGAATTCTACCTTCTTCGTGGTCACTTGGGAGCTTGTGGCGGGTGCGCTACTTTTCTCCACGCTGGTAGGTATCGTGGCGGGTATCTATCCAGCCTTCCGTGCTGCGCGGTTAGACCCACTTGCTGCGTTGCGGCACGAGTAGTATTATCAAGACCTTCGCCTTAGCTAAGTACAAAGGTTTACTTTTGGAGCGAAAGTCCTGATTATTCTAGTTATTTTAGGGCGTATTTTGGGCGGCGCTAAGGGCCGATAACGTTTACGGGTGAGGCGGGTTGGGCTTCGATGATGGCTTTCAGCCGGGCCAAGTTGGTCGTGATCTGGCGCTGGGCGAAGGGTTGAAGCAGGGGTTGTAGGTAGCGCAGCAGGCCCGAAGGCTCCGACTCGTCCACCGAGGTGAACCGTGTGCTGTTGCCGCCGACCGGTGCGAAGGTGTAGTGTCCGGCGAAGCGGATAGGCCCCGACGTGGTCTCGTATTCAAAGCGACCTGGCGGCTCATAGGTGACGACGCGCATCTCGCTGACGAAGCGGCGGCCCATGAGCACGTTCGCCTGTGTGAAGGTAGTGCCCACCCCAACCGAGCCGGGCGAGGTCTGGCGCGATTCTTTGACCAGCGCCCCAGCCCAGCGTGGAAAGTTGGCCGGGTCGGTCACGAAAGCGAATACCTCGTCCACAGGACGGTCAATTTGCACGGTGACACGAGTGGTGATCATAGCTGCCTTCCGGTCTTCTCTGCGACAACACTATACATTAGCGGCAAATTGGGCATACCCTCCGGTGACGTCATGCGCCTGCCCGGAAGCTGGCGGGTTTCTTTGAACCAAAGGTTATCTCCGTTGAAGTACGGATATTCCTTCAAAGACATGATTGCCAGCCCAGCATCTAACAGAGCCGTGATTACCTCCCCGATGCCCCAATGGAATTCGTAGAAGCGCGGGGTTTGGGGGTCTACGGATACCTCATCCGAGGGTATGAGCATCTCATCATCGCCACTGCCACCAGGACCTGCCTTATCTGCCCAACTCATGACTTGATTGCCAAAGAAGTAGGGCAGGCTGCGGTTCCAGTGCTCGTCGAGGGTCATCATAAAAGGGTGAAGTTCAACCATCACGAAGCGACCGCCAGGCTTAAGGATCGAGGCTACACCCCGCGCCCAAGTCTTGATGTCGGACAGCCAGAATATGAAGCCATAGGAACTAAAGGCAACATCGTAACGCTGCGCGTTTGTCGAGGCCTCTTCTAGCCAATCATAAACATCCATGCAGTGGAAGGTAGCGGGGGTTCCAGACTCTTCGGATAGCTTGCGGGCCAGGTCAATCGCGGTGTCGCTGATGTCAACTCCCGTCGCGCGAGCGCCCAATTGCGCCAGGCTTAGAGTATCGCGTCCGTAGTTGCACTGTAGATGCACAAGCGACAGTTCGTGTATATCGCCGAGCAGTTCGATTTCCTCCTGAAAGAGCGTGCTTCCGCCCTCTCGGAAGAACTTCGCCTGGTCTGCCTTGTGGCTGTTACGGGTTAGCGTGGCCTCGTTCCAGGATAGACGGTTCTGTTCGTGGAGTTCTTTGCGTAACATGTATAATCTCCTTGTGGTTGGGGAAATTATTTTATCCACCACTGGTCTACGTTCCATAGATAACGCGGCGATGTGAAATCAATGTCTCCGTGCAGCTTGGGAGAGGCCACTATGCCGAACTTTTGCGCCCACAGAAAGTAGTAGGGCAACTCGCCTGCCACGATCTCCTGGGTGCGGGCGTATATCTTCGTGCGGGCGGCGTAATCGTATGTGGAGCGCGCATTGATGACGAGTGAGTCGTACTCAGGGGCCGAGAAGCCGGTGAAGTTGAGCAGGCTTGGTTCGGCCTGGGTAGGCGCCTGGCTCGAATGGAAGAGGGCGAACGGGTCGGGGTCGCGGCCAAGGCGCGTCCAACCGAGCATCATGGCATCGAAGTCAAAGGGCGGGTTGGAGTTGGGGCTGATGCGAGCCAGCAGCGCGGTGTTGAAGTCAGCTACCTCCACGTTCACGCGGATGCCGACCTTAGCCTCTTCGTCGGCTATTAAGTCGGCGGCTTTGCGGCGGACGGGGTCGTTGACGCGCACGTATAGGGTGACTTCCAGGGGCTTGCTGTCTTTGTCTACTATGCCGTCGCCGTCCGTGTCATGCCAGCCCGCCTCGGAGAGCAGGCTGCGGGCCTTGTCGGGGTCTCCTCCAAACTGGGGCACGTTGGGATTGTAGGCCCACGATGCCTTGGGCACGTCGCTCCATACTGGGTCGTTGTTGCTCCCGGTGGCGGCGAATACCAAGCCTGGTTTGTCCAGCGCCCAAGCAAACGCCTTGCGCAGGCGCGTGTCGCTGAAGACGTGCGTCGGACGCAGATTGAAGGCGATGAAGTCGAACCCAGGCTCGTCGTAGAAGCCGCCTTTTATGGCGTTATTACTGTCTGTAGTGCCCTTCGTGGCGGAAGGGGCCGTAGTACCACCAGTGACCTTCACAAGGCGTTCTGCCGCATCGGGCGGGAGTTGCGCCAGCATCAATAGATTGTTCTTGACCGCGCCCTCGGCTACCTTATCATCGGGCGCGACCAGGAAGGCTACGCGGTCTATGGCCGGTTGCTCGGTGTAATACTTGGGGTTCGACTTGAGGGTGATTAGTTGTCCCAACTGCCTGCTTTCATACGCGAAAGGACCAGTGCCGACGGGTGCGCTATTGAATGGGCTGGCAGCCAGCTTGTCCGGGGTCGTGTTCGACAGGATGTGGCTGGGCAGGATGGGCATCGAAAGGTCGGCCATGATAGGCGAATAGCGACGCTTAAGGTTGAAGCGCACCGTGTAAGTCACCGGGTCAACTGCTTTGACCGAGACGACGGAGTCCTGTATATGCAGCAAGGTGGGCGTGTCGGCGGGCAGCCTCGCCAGCGTGTTATACGACCAGACTACATCTTGCGCCGTGAAGGGTTTGTTGTCGTGCCACTGCACGTTCTGGCGGAGGTGAAAGGTGATAGATGTGCCATCTTCGGATACTTCCCAGCTGCTGGCGAGGTCGGGTTGGGGTTGGAGGTGGTTGTCCAGGCGGGTGAGGCCGCTAAATACCAGGCCCGCCACCGTCTGCGCGGACGCATCTCTGCCCGATAGCCAGGGGTTGAAGGAACCAACGTCGGAAGTCAGCCTTACGGTGAGCGTGCCGCCGCGTGGTCGCGGCGGGTGGGTGGGCGTCGCGGGCAGCGTCGGGCTGGCATTTGTTGGGACAGGCGGCTGCGGGGTGTCGCAACCCGCCAATATAGTTATTAGCAGCGCCAGCATTAGCAGAGAGTACAAGCTATATGGGCTACGTTGGGAAGGCGAATTGGGTGGGTGCATACGCAAATATTATACTTTACGTGCAGCGTGCGCGCCTACCTCGTTGTCGACGTAAATGTTCAGATTTGCGGTAGAGGAAAATTCTTAGGCTTGGGGGACTACCCTGTGCCTGCCCTGGGTTTACCGCCAAAATCGGGGTGCCCCAAACAGGGCAGGCACAGGGTAGTCCCCCAAGCCTACGGGACACTCGTCAGAACGTAACCCTATATACCGCGCCCCCTGCATCATCGCTGACGTACATCGCCCCATCTTTGCCAAAGACTACATCTACTGGGCGACCCCAGTATTGGCCGTTGACGAGCCAGCCACTGATAACCACTTGCGCACCCTGAGCCATCTTGCCTGGGCGTAGGGAGACGAAGCGCACGTCGTAGCCGTATGCCGGGGCGTGCAAGGCAGAGCCGTGCATTGCCAGGAAGACGCTATAGTTATAGGCGCGTGGCAGTGCGCCGACGTTGTAGAAGCGAATACCCAGAGGAGCTATGTGCGCGGGTAGGGCTACGGCTGCGCTATCTTTAGATGAGCAGAAGTCGGCGGGTTTGCTGAACATGGGGTCGGGCTGGAGGGGGATGCCCATGCAGTAGGGCCAGCCGTAATCGCCTCCGTCGTGGATGGGCGTAAGCAGGTCGGGGGGCAGGTCGTTGCCCCGCTTGTTGCGCTCGTTTATCGAGGCCCAGAGGAAGCCGGTGCGCGGGTCAACGTCCAGGCCGACCGCGTTGCGTATTCCAGTGGCGTACACGCGCCCGTTGCTGCCGTCGTCGTTGAACTGCATTATCCTGGCGCGGCGCTGGTCGCCGTCGTCGCAGAGGTCGCAGTCCGAACCGATGCTGACGTACATCACGCTACCGAGGCGGCTGTCATAACCTGCGCTTCCGAGGGCCGGACCGAAGGCAATCGAGCGGGTGTCGTGGTTCACACCATCAACGAGGTCATGGCTGGGACCGAACGGCAGGTCGGCTATCTTTTTGCCTGAGTCTTTTGCTTCAAGCTGCCCCTCCTCGTAGGAAAACGTTATGACAGCCGCCTCGGTAGCTACGTAGAGAGCGCCATTATGGAAGGCGAGGCCATGCGGTTTTTGCAATCCAGAGACGAACAGGTGGCTTTCGTCGGCTACCCCATCACCATCACGGTCGGGCATCACGAACACCTGGCCTGTGCGCGTATCCGATACGAACAGATCGCCGTTTGGGGCCATCGCCATCATGCGGGGACCGGGGCTGATGCCAAACAGGTTGGCCTTCATACCGTCGGGGCCATAAAGCGTGTGGTCAATTTGCCACTTATTGGCCTTCGGGTTAGCTTCGGGCAGTTTGAATTTGTCGGCCACCTGGAGAGTAGTTGGCACACCGGATTTGGGCAGTTCCGCTATGGGGAAGTCGCCGATCTGTGTGCCCAATAAACCAAGCAGCACATTATAAGGGGGCTGGTTCTCTGGGTGGTACTCGAAGCGATTGCGCTCGAAGTATTGCACTCTATAGGTCTTACCGTCGGTAGCATTTTTCTCCTCAAACTCCTCGCTTAAAGGGTAGCCGTAGAGAGACAGACCGCCGTGCTGCTCCCAGTAATCCTTGAAGGAACTGCAAAGGGTATGGCCTGTTTGTGCGAAGTAAGCGCACTGCGCGTTGCTTGGATCGCTGATATGTATGAATGGCCCCTCGGACTCGCGTCCCTTCGTCAGGTCGCGCCCCAGCAGGCCGAGCAGCACGTTATAGGGGGGCTGATTTTCGGGGTGGTACTCGAAGCGGTTGCGCTCGAACCACTGGGTAATATTGGCGCGCCCGTTAGTTGGGCTGACTTCTACTGCTTCGGGGCTGAGAGGATACCCGAACTGCGCCAGCCCGCCGTGCGCCTGCCAGAAGCTGAGGAAGCCGTGCGCGTCCGACAGGGTGAAGCCGGTCTGTGGGAAGGTAATATCATCGGACGCCGACGCCCGCTCAACGCGCGCGCCGTTGCCCAGCAAGATCGCCAGTAACAAAAGGGCCAGGTAATATCTACTTCTTTTATTTCTCTTCAAAACCTATCTCCTTCTCTATAAGTCGTCAGACGGTTTCTTATTATACCGGACGGCTAATAGTTCAAACAAAATGAATCGAGTTGAATGAAACGTCCATCATAATAGATGACGGGCAAGGGAGATAAAGGTTTCGCGTCCTCTTTCTCCTTCTGCGGTCCACGTACTGGATGCCGATCCATCCTTAGAATTAACTTACAATTGTTAATCTATCCATTGACATCAGTGCGAAGTAGTGCTAAAGTTAGTCTACTGGATGTGGTTAGGCAACATTGCATCATATTTGATAGCCATTTCGTCCGTACTTCGCACTTTTCTTCGAGTCTCAGCGTGAATACGGGCAGAGCGTTGCACTCATACCCCCATGGGCAGTGGGGATATTGGGGATAGATAGTCACATTCCGTAGGGGCGGGTCGCGCAGGTCCAGAAGGCGGATTTAGCCTTTGCTCCTGCACAATCGCATAGTTACAGGAAGGGGTAATAGAGATGTCGGTTCACCCAGGTGGACAGAGCAGTTGGCGGCGTATTTCCCCCAAGACTACCTTGCCGGTGGTGGCAATAACGAATGTTGTCCTGCTAGGGTCGGCCTCATTCTGGCGATTTGGCAGCCTTCCAACTGCCGCAGCTATCCTTATGCCTGTTTGCAGCCCTTGATTTTTCGCGCTGCCTTTGGCCTCTGTGCCAAGGGCGGGTCAGACTAACCTTTCTGTGCCGTGAATATGGAAATTGAACCTTTCAACTGCATAGACTGTCTCTATATATAAGACAATTCAATCCCTCCCTCCTGATGCGCAGGCCCAGGTCCGGTGACACGACCTGGGCCTTGCGCTTTGCCACAGCCCATCGTAGCCTCATAACCATAATAAGCGACTTTACAGAGATGGACTCTGCTGATAGACTAGAACACTAGCGTATATAGGGTATATATAGGAGGTAATTGATAATGTCCCGTATTCTTTGGGCAGCATGTATAGGTGTCGCGGCGATAAGCAGCATGGTTGCATTGTCGCTCACCAGTGCAAATAGTGGGCGCACAGCAGTAGCAGCGCCTCAGCCAATGTTGAGTGTGCCTGCCGTTGGGTGCGATTTTACCATATTGAACTTCAACCTCGTGGGTATAGGTTCCGTTGGCGCGAGCCATCCCATCTCGATTACGGCGGGAGATACCTTTGAGCAGTTCATCGCCACGCCTATCACGGCGACCGCTGATTCGTTAGCCTACGCCATCGTCAATAACGACTTTTCGGGTGGCGTTGCGGGCGGCATAGTGGGCACTTTCACGCTGGCCGATCTAAATGGCCTGCTTGTCACAAGTCCCGAAGGCTCTACGAGCAATCCGAGGGGCTTCGAGTTGAACGATATTGTTATACATGGCGCGACGGGCACAATCACTGCGGTCATGGCGATAAACATCGCGGCCCTATCCTCCAGCCCGCCTTATTTCCCTCGCGGCTTCAACGGCTACCTGCATAGCACTTCCACGTCCGGCAGCTACGCATCCTACAAGTATAACGGCGCAGTGGCGGGAACGATTTCGTCAACCGGGGGCGCGCTCTCTATCACCTCTGCGGTGATTGGCCGCCTGTACACCGGTGGGGGCACTATGAGCGAGTTCGTAGCGGCAGCTCGTCCCGCGCCTACAAATCGGACTACGGCTTTCGACCCGACCGATATGATAGCTCAGTTCCACCTGCCCGATTTTACGGTAGGCGCTGACGCATCGGGACACGTCACTCCGCGCAACAACATGATCGGCACGAGCGTTGGCACGATAAATGGGGGCTTCGTAATGGACCACGAGGCCCTGGTCATGGACGGCGGGGCGAATGTGGGCAAAGGCTGGTTCGCCGGTGAGTTCACATTCTCGGATAGCGGCGGCGACTTGCTGACGGGGCCGTGGCTGGCCGACCTGAGCAACAATTCTATGGCAGGCTACGTTTGGCAGGTCGTGGGTACGGGTGTTTACACGGATAGCCTGCTGTTTGGCACGGTCAACGGCTCGTTCTTCCCCGGCGGCACGAGCTTTACAGGTAATATGTCTGGCGTGTACTGTGAAGGCTCGCAGATTTTGACGCCAACGCCTACGGTGTCGCCCACAGAGACAGCAACGCCTATTTCTACCTCGACTGTAACGCCCTGCCCAATAACCTTCACGGATGTAAGCCCGGACGACTATTTCTACGAAGCAGTGCGCTATCTCTACTGTCAGGGCGTTATTTCCGGGTATGGGGATAACACCTTCCGACCTTATAACAACACGACCCGTGCCCAGTTAAGCAAGATAATCGTGCTCGCCGAGGGCTGGGAGATAGACACAAGCGGAGGCCCGCACTTCTCGGATGTGTCTGCCGACAACGCCTTCTATACCTTCATCGAGACGGCCTATAACCGGAGCATCATAACGGGCTACCAGGACGGCACTTTCCGCCCAGACAATAACGTGACGAGGGCGCAGCTAAGTAAGATAATCGTGCTCGCCCAGCAGTGGCCGATAGACACAAGCGGAGGCCCACACTTCTCAGACGTTCCCACTGACCACCCCTTCTATGGGTTCGTGGAGACAGCCTATAACAGGGGCATCATCAACGGATACAACGATGGCACTTTCCGCCCAACCAACAGCGCCACGCGCGGGCAGATCTCTAAGATTGTGTACCAGGCGATTACCGCGCCTTGATGGTCTGACGGTCTGACGGTCTGACGGACGATGGACGATGGACGATGGACGATGGACAATGGACGATGGACGACAGCTGTCAATACTATCGTCCATTGTCCATCGTCCGTCAGACCGTCAAGGCGCGAAATGTTGACAACTGCGCTTCGCTGTGCTAGCATTCTGCCTGGGGTCTCGGGGCCTCTATGAATCCGTATTTGTCGTGATGCGGGGTTGAAACCCGCGAAAGGAGGTCGTGCCATGTCATACCAGCCGCCACCTGAAGGACCGAGTGGGGGTAAACCACCTGAAGAACAACCGCAAATGAACCCTCCGGTTGGGCCTGACCCTTCGCCCACAATAAATATGGGGGGCGCTACCGGGGCACAGCCATCGCAAGGGCGATATATGCCCCCTTCCCCAAGTGGCTATACCCCGCCACCCATGGGAGGGACTGGGTATAGCGCAGCGCCACCAATGCGTATGGGTGGAAATGTTGGGTCCCGAAAACTTCGTCGCATTGACGTTTTATCTGCCTTTAAAGTGGGCGCATCGCTGACTGCACTGGTTTGGGCCATTCTTGGCCTGTTCTTTGTGCTCCTCAGTATATGCGGCGCTGGCTTGATGAGTTCTACGTTTAATCGCAGCGGAGGAATACTTACGGGCGGCATAGTCGGCTCGCTAGTATTTTACGTGATTTTGGTTGTGGTATACGCAATTGTGGGTGGCGTTGTCGGCGCTTTATACGCATGGCTCTATAACGTGACCGTAAATTGGACCGGTGGACTTCAGGTTGACATAGAGCAAGTGTAAATCAGATAGTCTGCGATAGGGTAGAGCTTGAGTTTAGACTCAAGCTCTACCCTATCGCACTCCCCACTCCCACATCCCGTAGGCCACTTTGTTATCAAGGCGGTGGCCGGACTGCGCGAGGACCACGCCGATTTCTCCTCTATGGTAGGACTCGTGAGAGATTAGATAGCCGAGAAAGGCGGTAGCGTGAGGTTTGAAGCCTTTTATTTTGCCACCTGCTACCAGCCCTTTGTCCAGAAGCGCGGTAATTGCTTCCCCGGACGCTTCCAGGGAGCGGCGCAGTAGCTCCTTATCCGACGCCTGCCCCTTTTCGATTTTGGCGAGGCCGTTCAACAATTCGGGCGCGGCGGATTGCAGCCACATCAGGCGAACGTTGTGCAGGTGCGCGAACTGCTCGCCTGCGGTGCGCCCTTTGAGGGGCGAGGTTGCGCCCAGCGCGTCGGGTGTAATAGCGTCGAGCAGGTAGAGGTTGATGCGATTGTGGATGCCCCAGGTTTCGAGGAGTTGTTCTTGCATAGGATTGCGAATGTTAGGTGTCGTGACCGATAAAGTCAGCCAACGCCTCATTATACGCGCCCGGTTGCTCGATGGGCAACATATGTCCTGCTCCCTCTATGATACGAAGATGTGAGGTTTCTATCTTCTCGTGAAGGTAGTGGCTGTAGAGAGGCGGCGTCATCATGTCTTGCGCGCCCACAATGCAGAGTGCAGGTAGGTGTATCTCGCTAAGGCGTGCCGTGACATCGAAGCGGTCGCACGCCTCATAATCCTGTAGCGTTACTTGTTGGGGAGTGCGCAGCATTTGGCGGCGTGTGCCGGTGATGCGGGCGCGTTGTCCGTATGTAAGCGTGCCGGGCGCGTGGGCGAAGCTGTGCTCCACTATGAAATCAACGGCGGCAGGGTAATCGGTGCGCAGCAGTTGGAGGGACCGGGGGAGGACACGCAAGCGCGCCCCGGTGCATGTGAGGATAATGGTGTGCAACCACTGAGGTCGGCGTAAAGCCAATTCCAGCGTAATAGCCCCGCCCATTGAGTGCCCATTCAGGACTACGCTCTCCAGCCCAAGGTCTTCGACATACTGCGCGATCCAATCGGCGTACTCCTCGATGGTATAGGGTGAGGGGTTGTCATGTTTGGGGCCCCGGGCCGGTGGGCCCAAATAGGGAGACCCCACCCACCACCCCACACA
>JBBQIC010000062.1:0-15390 GCA_038324555.1 Chloroflexia bacterium | reverse complement strand
ACCCAACCAGGCAAGCCCAGTGCAGTATCACCCGGCAGCAAAGCTCGTCCACCCGCGATTGGAGCCATAATCGCCAGTAGCATAGCGACGCTTACCGACAGATAGGCCGTTGTCAGTGCGCGCTTGCGTAAATACGTGCTCAACAGAAGTGACGTTAGAAGCAACCCGGCCAGGGAGAACCTGTCTACAGGGAAAGGCAGGGCTGTCGTACCAGGAAGGGGCAGCAGAGCTAACGCGACCCAGGCGGTAGCCACTGCTGGGTATTTTGACCGTAAGAGGGCAACAGCCAGAACGCGAGGCATAAGCGTCTGTGAACCTCCACTCACGAACCGCAGCCAGAGTAATATAAGAAGTGCCCATAGACCACCTGGATACAAGAAAAGACGCGGCAGAATAGCCAGAGTCCAATCCGAGAAATGGGCAAGTTGGGCGAGAGCAGTATCCACTACCGTTAGGAATGGGGAATGGGGAATGGGGAATCGGTCCTGATTTCCGATTCCCCATTCCCCATTCCTAGCTGAGAAGAAACGTCGAGCAGAGATTGGGCTGGAACAAAACGTCTTAGCAAACGAGCCAGCCAATAGAGGGTTATCAGAGCCAGGGCAACGGCCAACGCTATACCTGTTGCCGGTAATGCCGCCAATACAGTGTCGTCGCCCGAACTTACTAACAGCCCCACTCCCCATTCGCTGCTGACGAACCGGAGCGCACCTACGCCTCCCGCCATCGCGCTCATCGCCGGGCGCAGGACCCATTCGACCAGGCCCTGGGGGAGGATGCTGGTGGCGATTAGCAGTGCGGCGAGGAACAGACGATAGACGATAGACGATGGACGATGGACGACGTTATCTCCATCGTCCAACAGCATCATCGCCCCGGCAGGCAGCAAAACCGCCGCCACGAGACCGTAGCGCAAACCAATCGCTCCCTGCGCGATGGCCCAAATGCCTACCGAACTGCCGAGCAGCGTGCCCCAGCCTCCCAACACTCTAATCCACGACCATGCGGTATCTCCGGCGGGAGCTATCGTCATGGCGGCTATCCATAGCGTGCCCGACAGCAGCAGGGCTACCGCACCCATAGCCGCCAGGGGAGAGCCGGGTGACATGCCAAATCCTATCACGGAAACAGCAGCTTGAACCGACGCAATGGCAGGGATGCGTGCAACACCCTGCAACCCAGCGCTGGTTATGACGCTGCCAAGCAACCCGACTGTGCCGAGGAATGTGAGCGACCACATACCCGTGGGGTTCCAGGGCGCGGCTACGAGTGCCTTCACTAGCAGATAGGGGGCTGCCATACAGTAAAGGCCCAGCAGCATCGCGCCCGCGTCTCCCGAAGCGTCGGCAGCTATGCGCGGCCATGCGTGGAAGGGCCAGCACCCTGCGCGGGCTAGTGCGACAACGCTGAATGCTACCGCCACAGGCAAGGGCCACGGCTGTGCGACCCCGCCCGATGGCGGTACAAAAGGCACCGCGAGGCCAAGCACAAGCATTACCAGCAGCGCCCAACCGGGTGAGTGCAGCGCGAGCAGAAGCCACCTCTTGCCACCATGCCACATGGGAGTCAGCGCCAGCCATAAGCCCAGCCCCACGAGTTCCCAGCCCAGGAACAAGGGCAGCAAATCACGCGAGTATGCCATACTTAGCAGCCCCGGCGACATCAGACAAATGGACCAGGCAACCCAACGGCTACCTCGCCCGGCGCTGGACCATTCAGATCTGGAGGTCGCCCAAGCTGCTGTCACCAGCGCCAGGGTCAACATCCAGGCAACGCCAAAGGTGAGGCTGAGGCTGTCTACTCGGTACGCAAGTGGAAACGCCAAACTAAAAGTGCTCCCTTCAACTACTGCGGGTAGGAATAGCAGCAATTGGAGAAGCGCAATTCCCAGGCTGGCGATAGCGGCCAACCATAGAGGAAGCCGAGGATTACGTGTGGTGGCTGATGCACGCGAATTGATGTCCATAAGCTGTGATAACTACGGAGATAGCAGCTCGGAGATAGTTACAACCTTCAACCCCATCTCCTCCAGGCGGGTCAGTTCGCGGGGTAGGGCTTCGGCAGAAGCCTCCGAGCCAAAATGCTGTAAGACGATAGCGCCGTCCAGGTTTACGCCCCGCGTATTCGTCACCCGGTTGAAGAGGAAGTCAGGCGTTTTAGGCTGGCCTACGGAGTCGAGGGAGTCGAGCGTCCAGAATATCGAGCGGTAGCCCTGCGCGACCGCCACGTTGAGCACATGGTTGTTGCGCGCCCCATAGGGTGGACGCCAGTACGGTTTAGTGCTCACGCCCGTCAGGTTGCGAATTATGTCCTCTGTGCGCGATAGCTCGTTGATAAGTTGCTCGTCGGTCAGCTTGCGCGTGTCGGGGTGCGAGTAGGTGTGGTTCCCCAGTTCGTGCCCGTCGGCCACCGCCTGCTTGATGGCGTCGGGGTATTGCTCGGCGAACTTGCCAGTGAAGAACATTGTTATATGCGCGTTGTGCTCGCGCAGGGCGGCCAAAATCCTGGGCCAGGTCTCGCCAGAAGCCCCGGCGTCGAATGTAAGGGCTATTTGTTTCTTGCCCGGAGCGACCCTCGTCACTTCGCGCCAGCCGTCCGAAGGGGGAGTCTCCTGCGCGGTGTGTGTTGAGGGAGGGATCGGGGATCGGGGGTCGGGGGTCGGGGTATCGAAAGAAGCGGTTGACATCGTCTCTGTCTGGGGCGTGTCCGTCGCCTGGGGAGAAATCGTGGATGGAGCATCCTCCGTAGACGAGGGTCTTGATGAGACTGTTGTGAGCGTCGGAGTGGTCGGCTGGGTGGTGTGTGTAGGGTCTACGCTGCTGATAGGTGTGTTTAATAATACCAACGGTGTAGGCAAGCCTTGAGTATCGCACCCCGATAGGAGAGCGGCCAAAACAAAGACCACGACTACGAAGATGGATCGCTTCATAGAAAGAATGATACCACGAACGGCCCTGTGGAAAGTAGGGGCTGGAAATAAAAAAGGCCCCAACGGGCCGGTGCGGAAGGGTGGGAATGATAGGACTCGAACCTATGACCTTTCGGATGTGAACCGAACGCTCTAACCAACTGAGCTACACTCCCGTGCGTTTCATATTATACCAGCGCAGATTTGCAATTTCAAGCAGATTATGCGGCTGGCAGGGTCTATTCGTTTCCTATAAAGGGCGTAGGGGCAGGTCTCCGTGCCTGCCCTGGTCGCGCACCAGGATGCTTTGGTGGTAAGGAGAGAGGGCAGGCACGGAGACCTGCCCCTACCACCTACGCCCTTCGCCCTGTCTCTAAAAATGAATAGACCCTCGCGGCTGCGCTGGGCTAATGCAAAGTCGAAAAGAAGAGGGAAACGAACCCACTAACCCTTGTCATTCTGAACGGAGTGAAGAATCTCGTCGTGGACCAGGACGCCTGGTTATGAGGCATCTCTTAGCATACGGATAAATGACGAGATTCTTCACTCCGTTCAGAATGATAACTTTGGCTTGATTCTTTCCCCTTTGATACTCCAACTCTGCATCAGCCCGGAGCTAAGAGCCTTCCACTTTAGCACGGGCCGGTACTTTAGACATGTAAATAGCGTTGAATGTCATAGACGTTAATGAAGTCCATAACTCACCGGAGGTATCTCAAAATGAAGCCATATGTAGTTAGAGCGACCCTACTTTTGATCTTGTTCGCTATTGTTGGAGTTGTGGCGCTGCTAGTACCATTGCTGACTGAGGTCAGAGGACCCGCCAGTGCGGCGGCGCAGGGCCAGGCTACATCCCCAACTTCGGCTGATGCACCCGCGCCTACCTGCGTGCCCGGTAATTCGGATTACGTTGTCGCTGTCTCGCAAGATAGCCTTGTGCCTGGAACCAACATGATTCCGGGTTCGCACTGCAACAACTGTACGAACGCTATTGATTTACCCTTTTCCTTTGCCCTTTACGACCGCAAATTCACGACTGCCATTGTCGGCTCTAATGGTGTCCTGGGTTTCTTGATAAATTCCAATCCCGGCACGCCAAATTGCCTCCCGGCGGGCGCATTCGATTATGCGATCTTCCCCGACTGGGAGCAAATGACCTATCGTTACTCCCGCGACTCAAGCGAAGAGCCGAGCGACAATGGAGACACACCCGCTTTCGCGTTTGGGGTGTTCACGTCTGTGACCGGAGTGGCCCCCAACCGCATCTTCAATATTGAGTGGCGCGCCAATGACTACTTCAACGTATCGCCCATAAATATGGAGGTGCGCCTGTACGAGAATTCACGCAACAGGCAGTTCGATGTAGTCTATGCCCAGGTAAACCACCATGGCGGGCACGCGACCGTCGGCGTCCAGAAGGGCACGGGCAGCCAGTATACACAGTTCTCGTGCCTGACCCAGGGGCGCGTAGGCCCCGGTGTAAAGTTGACCTTCACTCTACAAACTTGCATCGTCGCTCCCCCACCAATCTCTTACTAGAGGCAATTTCCAACCGTTAAAAGCACAAATCGCAGCCGGACGGCTGCGATTTGTGCTTTTAATATCCACATTTGCGCCAGAGTAATCCATCCACGTATAATTAAGTCAGAGGCATTCTGACAATTATGATACTAAGCACTACAATTATAGCTGTGCGCAAGGGCGACACCGTAGCGATGGCGGGAGACGGCCAGGTTACGGTCGGGGACGTGGTGATGAAGCGTTCGGCCCGCAAGATACGCAAGCTGTATGGCGAGCGCGTGCTGGCCGGTTTCGCGGGCGCGGTGGCCGATGCGCTAACGTTGTTCGATAAGTTTGAAGCCCAACTAGAACGCAACAAGGGCAACCTTCGTAAGTCGGCTGTGGAACTTACCAAAGAGTGGCGCACCGACCGATATTTGCGCCGCCTGGAAGCCCAACTCATCGTAGCCGACCCGACGCAGCTTCTCGTCTTATCAGGCGATGGAGAAGTCATCGAACCCGACAACGGGGCAGCAGCTATAGGCTCCGGCGGACCTTACGCCCTCGCAGCCGCCCGCGCCCTGCTCGACCACACGGATATGTCCGCAGAAGAAGTGGCGCGCTCTGCCCTGCAAATAGCAAGCGAATTGTGCATTTACACGAACGATAGTATTACTCTTTATTCGATAGCAACCGAGGATGGAAGTGGGGAGTAGGGTGAGGGAATAGGGTGAGGGAGTAGAAATGCCTCACCCTACTCCCTCACCCTACTCCCTAAAAAGGATAGCCATGCAAGACCATACACCCAGCCAGGTAGTGGCGGAACTTGACAAGTATATAGTGGGGCAGGCCGCCGCCAAGCGAGCAGTAGCTGTCGCCTTGCGCAACCGTTTGCGCAGGCAGCGCGTGCCCGAAGCTATGCGCGACGATATTACGCCCAAGAATATCATGCTGATAGGGCCTACGGGCGTGGGCAAGACCGAAATCGCCCGCAGGATGGCGCGGTTGATCAACGCGCCATTCGTCAAGGTCGAGGCCACCAAGTTCACGGAAGCGGGCTATGTGGGGCGCGATGTGGAGTCTATCGTGCGCGACCTGGCCGAAGCGGCCTTCAACATCGAGCATGACGAGCGCCTGAGCGAGGTGCGCGCCCAGGCAGAGCGCGCGGCCAATGAACGAATTATTAACTATCTGATAGAGCAGCGCGAGGATCTGCGACTCGGCAAACGTAGGGCCGCACGCGCTAAGATGCAGGCCCAGGCGGGTGGAGGCGAGAGCGTGCCTGCTGTGACCGAAAGCGCGTCGCCCGCTACGGTGACGGTGTCTGCTGAGGCGCGCAGTGAAGCACGCCCTGCGCTCTCCGACCGTGCGCTCAAGCTCCAAAGGCAGAAGGTAGCCCGCCTGCTCGCCGAGAACAAGCTGGACGAAGAGCAGATCGAGATAGACTTGAGCGATCACAGCCTGGACGCCGACGATATGAGCAGCGTGCTGGAATTCATGCCGGGCATGTCTCCTGAAGAGATGTCCGAGTCGTTCAGCGACTTCCTGGACGGCTATCGCTCTCTACAAAGCGGCGTGAGAGACCACAAGCGCATGAGGCGCGTGTCGGTACGCGAGGCGAGGCGCATCCTCACGGACGAGGAAGCCCACAAGTTGATGGACGTGGAGTCTATTTTAGAGAACGCCGTCAAGCGCACCGAGCAGACGGGCGTGGTGTTCATAGACGAGATAGACAAGATAACAGGACACGCCATAGATACCGGCCCTGACGTGTCGGGCGAGGGCGTGCAGCGTGATTTGCTGCCCATCGTCGAAGGCTCGACCGTGCATACGCGCTACGGGCCTGTCAAGACAGACTATGTGCTCTTTATCGCCGCCGGAGCGTTCCACAGTTCTAAGCCCGCCGACCTGATACCGGAGTTGCAGGGTCGCTTCCCTCTGCGCGTGGAGCTTGAGAGCCTGGGCAAGAAAGAGTTGGTGGCTATCCTGTCCGAGCCTGAGAATTCGCTAATCAAGCAGTAT
This sequence comes from Chloroflexia bacterium, assembly GCA_038324555.1. Lineage (GTDB taxonomy): Bacteria > Chloroflexota > Chloroflexia > QHBQ01 > JADMIH01 > JADMIH01. The sequence goes on along the minus strand of JBBQIC010000062.1, from coordinate 8,960 downwards.
ACCGCCATGCTCGACACCGAAGGGGTCAAGTTGGAGTTCGCGCAAAGCGGCATAGAGCGCATCGCCGAAGTAGCCGCCCAACTCAACGAACGCCTGGAAGATATAGGCGCTCGCCGCCTACACACTATCATGGAGCAGGTGCTTGAAGACCTCTCCTTCCGCGCCGATGAAGAGAACGGCAATACCGTCACCATAGACGCCGCCTATGTAGACCAGCGCATCAAGTCGGTGGCAAACGATGATGATTTGAGCAGATACATTTTATAGATCATCTACGACAACCTTCGGTTGTCGTAGATGATCTATATCTTCGGGCGTATTGACGTTGCGGAAGCTGCTTAGATGCGGGTCGAATTGGCGCAGCTCATCTTCTTCGATGTAACGCACAGATACGTCCTCTAACAAGCCTGCCGCTTTGAGTTTGCATGCCTCTATACTCTTGCGGACCGGCCCTATGCAACGGCGCGAGTAGACTGCGTGCAGAGTCTCAAGCCGCTCCCGCCCGGCATCGTCAAACCACCTGGGTATCAATACGTCCGCGCTGTCGGTCAGTTGCGCCATATAGCGGAGCAACGCAGAGTTGAGCGCGGGCATATCGCACGCCACAACCATCACCCTTTGACGAGCAGAGTGGTTCAGCGCGGTCAGAATGCCGCCCAGAGGGCCAGCGTCCGGCACGTCATCAGGAACCAGGGGAAGCCCAAGGAAAGTGTAATCCTCCGAGGTGTTGGTCACAACCAGCAGGTCGGACCCCAGCCCTCCCTTTAGCAGCCGTTCAACAACTACCTCAATGAGAGTAGGCCCACCCTGGTGAAGCCGCAAGAGGGCTTTATCCGTACCCATGCGGCTGCTACGCCCGCCCGCCAGGATAGCCGCGCCCGTTGTAGGAATGTTCGTTTGTTGGGGGTCTAACATGAATCGTAGGGGCAGGTCCCCGTGCCTGCCCTGTTCGCCCACCCCGATATTGTGGATACACGAACAGGGCAGGCACGGGGACCTGCCCCTACGATTATATCCCTATTCTTGAGAGAGGCAATCCGTAGGGGCGCACGGCCGTGCGCCCCTACCCTACCCCTACACCCGCATTTTCATTGTCGGTGGTGGCCCAAAGGGTCATGGGTTATTCTGAACTCTTACCCAGCCATCTTGTGTTCCTTTTAGTGTACCTGATTGTGTCCTTTTTTGGCGCATAATCTCTATCCAAAGCGTTAGCTTTGTGCTATAATGTGTGCCGGAGCGCAAAAATACATACTCCAGCCTGGACTATTTCTCCCTGGTAAGCGTCTTTCTAGGAAAAAGGAAGGAGATCAAGATGCCTCGCAAGCTATTTTTCGGTATGCTGGTCACGTTAGTTTTGCTCGTGGCTGTTATGGGCAGTTTGTTGACCGGGGCGATTGTGGCAGCGCGCGCCGCAGGTAGCTCCTACGGGCTATCTGCATGGCTGTCGCTCCCACCAACCTTCACTCACACGCCTGATGCTGTGGCGTCGGTGGGCACTAATACTCCTACCCCCACCTATACACGCACCCAAACACCTGCCCACCCCCCGACCTGCACGCTGTCGCCCACCAACACTCCTACGCACACGCCTACTATTACCCTCACACCAACGGGCACACCGCCCACTCCTACCTCCACTTCCACTATCACCCGCATCCCTACGGCTACCGCCACCCACACCCCCGAACCTACACGTACTCATACACCCACCCCCGGCGCTTGCATTCCACCCGTAACTGAGGGCTTTGAGAGCGGCACGCTCGGCCTGTTCCACTCTGATGGTTCGCCTGGTTGGAGCGCGAACGCGGGCAGTCCGCACACAGGCGTCTATTCGGCCCACGCGCTCGATGTCGGTTACCCATCCGACCAGCGTATGACGCTCAATGCACGGATAACCCTGCCCTGGAATGCCACCCAAGCCACACTCGCCTTCTGGCACAGATACGATTTCGATAGCGCGGGTACAACGGCCTGGGACGGCGGTGTGCTGGAAATCTCTACGGATAATATCTCCTGGCAGGACGCATCTTTCCTATCGGGCGGCTATAACGGGACGCTTGTGGCCTGTCCTAGCCAGAATCCACTCGCGGGCCGCACCGCCTGGGTAGGCTCTTCGGGTGGTTGGGTGCAGGCGGTGGTGAATTTGTCGGCCTATCGGGGGAGGCTGATTTATGTCCGTTTCCGAGAGGGCACGGACGAAACAACAGACGCGGGGGGTTGGTGGATAGACGACCTCGTTTTCAACATCACAGAGACCGGTTGCCAGACGCCGACCCCAACTTATACCCCCACTAACCCACTTACAGACACACCCACGATAACGCCTACTCCCACCTGCGGCCCGGCGTGGAGCGTGGTTGACAGCCCCAATCCTGGCTCTACACGGAACATCCTCTATGGAGTGGCGTCTATCGCGGACAACAACGCCTGGGCGGTGGGCGATACCGACGGCCATCCGCTTATCGCGCATTGGAACGGCGCGACCTGGAGCGCAACCGCCATTCCAACCATCACAGGCGTTCTATACGGAGTAGCGGCTGTTTCGGCTAACGACGTTTGGGCAGTAGGCTCGACGGGCACAATCGCCAATAGCCAGACGCTCGTGATGCACTGGAACGGCGCGACCTGGACCCGCGTGCCCAGCCCCAACATTGGCGCGGCGGATAACGTGCTCTACGGGGTAGATGTTGCGTCTGGCAACGACGTGTGGGCGGTAGGATATTCCCGCGAGCCTGCCGCACTTACTCACCAATCTCTGATCCTGCGCTGGGGTGGCGCGCAGTGGAGCGTGGTTCCCAGCCCGAATCCAAACAATTCCAACGTGCTTCGAGCAGTCGCCGTTGTCTCGCCTGATGACGTATGGGCGGTCGGTTCAGCCCAGCAGTGCCTTTGCTACAGACAACCGCTGATATTCCACTGGGACGGCAACCAATGGGGCATCGTGGGAGCGCCCAATTATGCGATCCCCGTCCTGTACGACGTAACAGTACTCTCGGCTAATGACGTGTGGGCGGTAGGCGCCTCCGGCAATGACATAGTGCCTTATGACACTCCCATCATCGTGCATTGGGACGGCGCTGCCTGGCGCGACGTTCCTAGCCCACACCCCTTTGCGACCCAGAGCCTTCTACGAGGCGTAGCCGCCTTCTCCCCTACCGACATATGGGCTGTTGGCGCGTACACGGATCAGCAAAGCGACCCCAGCAGGTCACTTATCGAGCATTGGGACGGCACTCAATGGAGCCTAACCCCCGATCCCAATCCTCCGGCGGTCGCCAATGGGGCAAACGCCATCATCGCTTTGTCGAGCGGCAGCGCGTGGGCCGTAGGCGGAGCCGACCCAAACCGGACTCTCGTAATGCGCTATTCGGACGCTGCGTGCGGCACTCCCACGACGATTCCAACCCCAACTTCTACCCCTACTCAAACCGTAACGCCCTGCCCGATGGACTTCAGCGACGTAAGCCCCGACGATTACTTCTACGAAGCGGTGCGCTACCTGTACTGCGCGGGCGTCATATCGGGCTACGATGACAATACGTTCCGTCCCTACAACAACGCCACGCGCGGGCAAATATGCAAGATAGTGGTCTTGGCAGAGGGCTGGCAGGTAGACTGTCCCGATAGTGGGCATTTCAGCGACGTGCTGCCGGGTAGCGCCTTCTATTGCTTCGTGGAGACGGCTTACGAGCACGGAATCGTCTCAGGCTACCAGGATGGCACGTTCCGGCCATACAATAACGTCACCAGGGCGCAACTGTGCGCTATCATAGTGCAGGCGCAAGGTTGGCCGATAGACACCACAGGCGGCCCGCACTTCACGGACGTGCCGCAATCGCACCCGTTCTATGGCTACATAGAGACGGCGTACAATCACGGCATCATCTCCGGCTATGGGGACGGTACGTTCCGGCCCTACAACAACGCTGTCAGGGGGCAAATATGTAAGATAATCTACAACGCTATCACCCGACCCTAAAAGTGGGATTGACAGTAACACAGGAAACGAACCGCAAAGTAACTATGAGCGTGGGCACACCACCCGTGAATGAAAATGGGAACGCACCCGTAGGGGCGCACGGCCGTGCGCCCCTACCCGCCCTGATCCCTGATCCCTGATCCCTATTTTCATATCGGACGCAAAGAGCGCAAAGTTCGCTAAGGACTTTTATTATTGATCCTTAGCGAACTTTGCGCTCTTTGCGTCTTTGCGGTTCTTTAGAAATTACGGGATGACTTATCGGTGCGGCGATCCCGTGATGGCGCTGTACACTATCTTGCTTATCTGCCCTCTTGTGGTGTTGTTGTAGGGGCGGAATGTGCCATCCCCATAGCCTGAGATGATGCTGTGATTGTAGGCCGTCTCTATGTACGTATAGAACGGGTGCGATTGCGGCACGTCAGAGAAGTGCGGGCCGCCTGTGGTGTCTATGGTCCACCCTTGCGCCTGTACCACAATCTTGCATATCTGCCCGCGCGTGACGTTGTTGTCGGGGCGGAATGTGCCATCATCGTATCCGGAGATCACGCCCCGGTTATAGGCTGTCTCTATGTAGTCATAGAAGCCGTTGTCGGCAGGCACGTCCGTGAAGTGCGGGCCGCCTGTGGTGTCTATGGGCCAGCCTTCGGCAAGCACCACTATCTTGCACAACTGGGCGCGTGTGGCGTTGTTGTAGGGGCGGAACGTGCCATCGCCGTAGCCGGAGATGACACCTGCGCAGTACAGATAGCGCACCGCTTCGTAGAAGTAGTCGCTGGGGCTAACATCGCTGAAGGTTATCGTGCAGGCTGGTGTGGGGCTGGTGCCCGGCGTGGGAGTGAAGGTTCGCGTTGGGATTGCAGTATTAGTGGGAGTGAAGGTCGGGGCAGGCGTACCTTCCAGGCCCCAGGCGTTTATGTAGGAGCCGGAGAGCCAGTAGATAAAGCCGTTGGACACTGCCAAACCTGAATTGGCCGAGCCTGCGCTAGGGGGCGCTATGGTGCGCAACACCGAGCCGTTGTTCTCGTCCAGTATTTTCAGGCCGCTGCCGCCCGTGTTGGCAAATATCAGGTGGTTGGCGATAGCTATGTTGCCGTGCATCGTACCAGGCGTGACGGAGGGCCATCTGTCGGTGCCAGTAGCCGGGTCCACAGCGTACAACCTGCCGCCTCCCACGATGAAGAGCGTGCCGCCGTCGCCGTATGTGGGGTCGTAAGCGGGCATCATGCCCACGGTTGTGCCGCTAGATTTCTGCCAGATAGGGCCAGCCTGGATATTGTTCAGGACGAAGGCGTAAAAGACCCCGTTCTTGTGGTTCGCGCCGACGAGGGTGCGGCCCTGGTTGTCGTGGAAAATAACGGGCGTGGTGCCGTAATCGAGGTCGCCACCCGTCGAGCCTTGCTGGTTATACTGCATTATCTCCAGCGTTATCGGGTTAAGCGAGACGATTGCGCGGTTGTACTGGCCGTTGTAGCCACCGTAGTCCTCACCCGTCGCTACGACCAGGGTGCTGCCGTCGGGGCTTAGAGCGGGTGAGTTCCAAATGCCTGCGCCTGCCTGTCCCGTCGGGACAAAGGTCTTGCTGGCTGTGGGGGTGCCGTCGGCCAGTTGCACGGCGCGCACTTCGCCGCGTACCGAGGGGTTGTCACAGCGCGAGGCCATACCCAGGTATGACTGATCGTAAGCCAGCAGGGGCGACTCCCAGGGGAAGCCGCTGGAACCCAGGTTCATAGGATTGCGCCACACAATCTGGCCCGTCTCGGTGTTGAGTCCGTAGAACGCCGGGTCTCCGCCGCCCACGGAGAGCATCGTGCCCGAAATAGCCGCCGTCGAGCCGATGCCCACGTTGAAGCAACTGCTCTGGTAGTTGAGGTTCGCGGTCCAAAGCTGTGTGCCCACAACGGCGTCGAAGGCGAAGAAGTCTTGAGCCGTCGCCGCGCTGCTGCCCACGAACACCTTGCCGTTGGCTACGCTGGGTGCGCCCGACGGGGCTGTGCCGTTGCTGCCGATGTTCACCTGCCACCGCTGGACAAGCTGGCCCACGTTGCCCGCGTTGATGGAGGTTTCGTTGGGGTTGTAGTTGGTGCGAGACCAGTCGTGCCCGTACATCGGCCAATCGCCTGAGGTCATGGGTTGCGTGCTTCGGATTATGGATTGGAGATTTCGGACCTGAGCCTGGGATGGATAGCGCGCGCCCGCCGCTCCCGATAGGGTCCCCAGAGCCAGCAATCCAAGAATAACTGAACATAGGACCGCGATAAACCTGTGTCTCACTTTTTTGCTCCTTGCTCTTCGCTTGCCAAAACGCTGCCCGCATGTGAAGTTACGAGTATGCCTAGTGCATAATCGCGCCAGCTTTTGTGCGATAGGTTGGTAGGGGCGCACGGCCGTGCGCCCCTACTTTGCACACAATCTCTCGTGAAGCAGCACTAGGCCATATCTACCCTGTCTACGCTGCTAACTCATGGCTTCCGTATGATTATATCATAATGGAGCGGATAGACTCTCGGTGGCCTTCCGGTAAGAGTTCAGAGGAGTAAGGGTAACTCCGTAGGGGCGAACCTTGTGTTCGCCCTCTTAACGAAGCGGTACGCAGACAGGGCGAACACAAGGTTCGCCCCTACGGGGCCACCCCTAATCTGAACATTTACCCCTTCCGGTCGCTTTCCATTTTCGCTCCAACTGGAGTAAAATGGCACAGGCAAACAGCATGTCGTAAGGAGGACCTAACTATGCCTGCTAAACCCCAGACCATCAACGCTATCTTCAGCGTATCAGACCCCACAGGACTTGACGCCCTTGGAAAGGCGCTCGTGGATATGGGCGCAAATATTTACGCCACGAGCGGGACCAGACAAAAGCTGGAGTCCGCAGGCGTCTCGGCCCACTCTATCAGCGACTTGACGAACTTCCCGGAAATACTTGGAGGGCGCGTCAAGACGCTGCATCCGGGCGTGCATTCGGGGATACTCGCCCGGCGCGACGACCCGGCGCAGATGGCCCAACTCGCCGAGCATGGCCTACGGGCGATAGACCTCGTAACCGTCAACCTCTACCCGTTTGCCCAGACCATCAACCGCGAAGGCGTGACGCTTGCAGAGGCCGTTGAGCAAATAGACATAGGCGGTCCCGCCATGGCCAGGGCTGCCGCCAAGAACTTCGCATCGGTAATTGTGCTGTGCGACCCGGCGGATTACAAGCCCGTCATAGACGAGTGGCGGGTGGTAGGCGGAGTAAGCATGAATACGCGGATGCGTCTGGCCGCCAAAGCGTTCAAGCACGTTTCGGAGTATGATGCGCTGGTTGGGGAGTATCTGGCGGGGATCAGGGGTCAGGGCGAAACTGCTGGACTCCCGATCCCTGATACCATCACCCTCAACTTACAGATGGTGCAGCCACTAAAATACGGCGAGAATCCGCACCAATCAGCGGGGCTTTACAGGGACGATCTGCCTGTGGCGGGTCCGACGCTGGTTGGTTCGCTCAAGCAGCTACACGGCGGCGAGCTATCTTACAATAATCTGCTTGACGCGGACGCCGCGCTGACGGTCGTGCGCGATTACGTCAGGCCGACTATAGCTATCATCAAGCACGCCGGACCTTGCGGTATCGCTTCCGGCGCTGAAGATGGCGACATCATCGAAATATTTACCAGGGCGCTGGCGTCCGACCCGCAATCGGCCTTCGGCGGTATAGTGGGCATCAATCGCCCAGTGGATGGCAAGCTTGCCGCGCAGATAGCCAGGACTCGCTTCGACTTGATTGTGGGGCCTGAGTTCTCGGAGGAAGCAGTTGATATACTGGCTCGCAAGAAGAATCTGCGCTTGCTGGCGGTGACGGACTCCGACATGGGACGCCGTGACGACAGGTTCGTATCAAAGCTGGCTTTCAGGCAGATCAGTGGCGGCTTCCTGGTGCAGAGCCGCGATACCGGAGACGAGGTCCCCCATATGGAACCGGCGACGCTACGCCACCCCACCCTGGAAGAGATAGCCGACATGACGTTTGCGTGGCGAGCTATCAAGCATGTGAAGTCGAACGCGATAATACTGGCGCGCAAACTGGCGACGGTGGGCATCGGCGGCGGACAGCCCAGCAGAGTTGACGCAGTAAAGATAGCGGTAGAGAAGGCTGATTGGCACGCTCGCGGCGCAGTGATGGCCTCAGACGCCTTCTTCCCCTTCCCCGACGGCCTACAGGTCGCCGCAGAGGCAGGCGTGACGGCGGTCATCCAGCCGGGCGGGTCGGTCAACGACGATGCGGTTATAGAAGCTGCGGATGTGGCGGGGATGGCGATGGTGTTTACGGGGAAGCGGCACTTCAAACACTGAAAGTATTGTGTAGTACGTATTGCGTAAGGGCTTACGCAATACGTACTACACAATACTTTCCATCTTCCAAGCCGCATAAACCCCACGCATCTGGGCTACGTGGTCGGGTACGTGGCTGGCGTAGACATCTAGCCAATTGTCCAGCGTCATAATGCCGTTTTCGGGGTGGACTATTGTATTTGCCCATGATGCTTCGGCCAGCGTTCTTATGAGCTTATATGAGGTCTGACGCAGCCATTTGAAGAGTTCCAGCGCATCTTCTGTGCTCTGATCTGGGTAGTTGAGTGATTTGGCCCAGGCCATTTCGTCGTAGGCCATAATCGTGCTGCCTGGTTCGGCTATAGCCCGCCTGCACCTGATGTAGCTGTTGACTTCGCTGTCGGTTATATGGACTACGGTCTCGTGGACGCTCCAATCATCGGATGAAGGCTTGAAATGCCACATCTCCTTTGGGAATTCCTGTAGGGCTTTTGTAAGAATGCTGTAGGCGTTGCCGTATAGCTCGATTTTCTGTTTGCGTTCTTCGACGGTCATGCGACTCTCCCGAATAGGGTGGTTGGGGTAGGGGGGGGCGGCCCGGGGGGGCGGCCCCCACCAACGGGGCGCCCCGGTGGGGGGGGGGGGGGGGGGCCCCGCCCCCGGCCCCCCAG
>JBBQIC010000061.1:0-15451 GCA_038324555.1 Chloroflexia bacterium | reverse complement strand
TTGCAGTTCTATGGTGCAACTTTGCTTCTTACCAGGATACACGAGAACCACCTTTTCCTGGCTGTACCTCTGTTCGCATTGGCCGCGATTTGGGCGCAAGTAAACTATGCGTATCCAGCACATTTAGTCCGTGCTCTCTGGCTTATTTACGCAGCGGTTTCTGCTATTGTAGGAGCCAATTTGATCATGATCTATGGAATCGGTACAGGCTTGCCCAACCCTATGCCACGGATGTGGCTGGGCCTTGACGGAAGTGTAGTCATTACGTTATTCAACGTTCTACTCTTTATTATCTTGTTGGCCTTGTGGGTTGCGGGTTTCTTCCATAGAAGCCAGAACAAGCCGGAGGAGGTAGTGATTTTGATGTCTAAGTTGAGTTGATCTTCAATTAAGTTGTATCGGCGTTGAAACGAATATGTGAATATTCCTTCTTAAGTCCTGAACCTTAAGCCCGCTTGCGTTGTTTATTATTTGGGAGCCGGTACTCAAACATTTGTGCTATACACCAAACCTAATATACGCGAGGAGGTCAGTATGTTAACTCAAACGGAAACTCTCACATTCGGGACGAAGGTGCAGGCGGAAGCGGCGGAGGTATTTGGAGCCTTTACGAATCCGAGCGTCTTGCGCAATTGGCTGTGCGACGCCGCTGAGGTAGACACCCGCAAAGAGGGCCGTATCTACCTGTGGTGGGACGACGGATATTATGCCGCAGGTGCGATTGCGAACCTGGTGCGGAACGAAAGCCTTTCTTTCACCTGGCAGGGCAAGGGCGAACCGTCTGCTTCTGAGGTGCGCGTGTCGTTCGCCTATCAGGACGGCAAGACAGCCGTCAACGTAGAACAGTCGGGTATCACGTCTGAGGAGTCGGCGAGGAAGATAACCCAGATATGGGAGGGCGGGCTTGAGAACCTGCAATCTGTCGTGGAGACGGGCATAGACCTGCGCTTCGCCCGTCGTCCCATGTTTGGCCTCAACGACGCCGGTGAGTTGGACCGCGAAAAGGCGGCCAAACTCGGCGTGCCCGTCACGGAAGGCGTCTGGCTTGGCGGACTGATAGAGGGTATGGGCGCACACGCCGCGGGTTTACAAAAAGACGATGTTTTGGTTGGTCTGGGTGGCAAGGACGTCACCAACTGGAACAGTTTTCGAGCCGCGCTTGAGCAGCACAGGGCGGGTGACAAAGTGCCAGTGGTCTTCTATCGTGGACCGGAGCGGCATACCGTGACGATGGAGCTATCCCGACGCAAGATAACCGAAGTCCCAGCTTCAGTAAAGGAGTTGGCCGATAAGGCGCGCGCCTCTTATGCGGCAGTGGACTCCGAACTCGAAGAGTGCTTCAAGGGCGTAACCGAAGCCGAGGCCGACCACCGCCCCACGCCGGATGATTGGAGCGCCAAGCAGATAGTAGCACACCTCATCGCCGTAGAGCGCGACGTGCAAACCTGGATCGCGGGCACTATCGAAGAAGCCGACATGGAGAACGTCTTCCAATCAAACAGTAAAGAGCGCGTGACCGCTATCGTCGCGGTTTACCCGAGCATCGCAGTCCTGCTCGAAGAATTGCGGCGCGAGGAGGCCCTCACCGTGGCGATGATAGCCACCCTCCCGGCGAAGACCTTTGCCCACAAGAACTTCATATACCAGTTGGCGGACTGGATGACCAACTTCCCCGACCACACACGCGAGCACATAGGGGAAATCAAGAAGCTGGTAGAAACTGCCCGGAACTAACTAGATAAACAAAGGGCAACAGCACGGGGCTGCTGTTGCCCTTTGTTTATCTAATATCGAGATGCCCACTGCCCGGCAGCGTTACATCCAGGTAATAGCTTTGCTCAACCTTCACTACACTGATGGGTAAACTGGTAATCTCATTCAGGACGGCTTGCCGAGGTGTGGGCATCTCGGCGGGCAAGAGCAGGTGTAATTGCACGGAGCGTGTTTGCCCGCCGCCCCACGTCAGACTCATCGTCTTATCTTCGTGAAACTGCCAGTTATACGTAAAGTAAGCGCCGCTCGCACCGTAGCCGAGCGTAACCTGCGCGTCGTGGCGATCTGTAACAGCCCAGCGCGGCGAAAGGCTAACGCTCTCGTACAATTTACCGTTGTCTACAACGCCCGCCAACCCCTCGGTCAGGGAGTCCAGCATGGCAGCCGACCCCCAGCCATCGGTGGAGAGAGTGCCGCCTTCGGGCTTGACGCCGGGACGCCCATCGGGGTAATACCACAGATACGAGCCGCCCGTGCGGTCGAGAAGTTGCCAGTAGCGCCGCAAGATGTCCACCCCATACGCTTCAAACCCGTAGGTAAAAGTTCCTCGCGCCAACTCGCCTCCCACCAGGGGCATCACCCCTCCGTTGACGTATTCGCCGCTCTTGCCGAAGCCCGCAGGGAAGGGCGGGTCTATGCTGTACCACTCTGCAAATATGCTGGGACCGTTATGCTGTTTGCGCGCCTGGTAAGTCTTTATCAACGCTGCCGCCTGCTCCTGTGATAGCGTGCCCCTGTTGAGGGCATAGGCGTTGGACAGGCTCAATTGCGTCGCCTCGTCCACGCCAGTAGGCTCAACTGGGATAAGGTGGACCTGGTGAGTGTAGAACTGTCCGTTCCAACTGACGCGGTTCAGGTTTGCGAGCAGGGAGTCCGCCAGCGCGTCCCACATCTGCGCCTCGCGTGTTTGCCCAAAATAGCGTTCAATATGTGCCAGCAGCCTCGCTGACCTGTATGCGCCCGTATTGTCGCCGTGCATGATGCTCCAGCGCGTCTTGTCGTCGAACTTGCGGCGGATGTTCGCGCCTTCGCTGCCTTGCTCGAAGTCCCAGGTGTCAATCGTAAAAGCGCGCATCACCAATCCCATCTCTTTGGACCAACGGTGTGGATCGGTGAAAGTGTACTCCAAACCACGCTCCATAGCGGGCAGGTTGAGCCGCAACCACGCATCGTCGCCCGTAGACTGCCAGGCGATCCATACCCCCTCAACGAACAGGAACTCCCGGTCGGCCTCTATCTCGATTTGATCTTTATAAACGTCGGCGCCGGGGTAATGCAGAAAATAATCGTCAAAACTGCCATCCGGATGTTGAGTGCTTCGGAAGTAATCAAGCGCGCCTTTCATATCCGGCTCGAAATACTTGAAGCCTGACGATTGGTAAACGTGGTCTCGCAACCATATGAACTGCGTGTCGGGAGAGCGATACCCGCGCACAGGCTTATCGTCCAAAGGTGAGTAGTAAACTACCGCGTCCTTCTCAAGGAAGCTTTTTAGGCGTGGGTAGAGGCCGTCCCAAAGCGGGTCGCCCGTCTTTATGCCAGGCTGCGGCGCGCTCATCGTAAAGGCCGACCAGATAGCCCCTGCCACCTGGCCATTCTGATAAAGCATAATGCTCTGTGGCCCAGGCGCGCCCGCAGCGTAGATAGTGAGTGGCACATGCGCTTGTACGCTGTAGGTCGCGTATTGGTGGTTGTCGCCGCCGAGCAGCCGAATCTCTCCCGGCAGGTCGCTTGTCACGGCTAACGGCGTGAGCGGCTGCGCCTGCTTCCCCGCGCCTTCCAGCCTAAGATTGTTGGTCTGTGGGCCTTCTGACCACCTATCGAGTAGGGCGGGGTCTAGCTTCTGCGCGCTGTCTCGCCCCAGCAGGCCGAGCAGCACATAATAGTCGGTCCCTTTGAACTCCGGGTGCAACTCGAAGCGGGCGCGTTCAAAATATTGCACTATGACGCCCTTCTCGTCCATGAACTCAGGCGTAATTGGATAGCCAAACTGCGCCAGCCCTCCATGTTTGCCCCAATAGTCCAGGAATTGCGGAATGCGGAATGCGGAATGCGGAATGCGGAATGTCGGAAGAATCAACCTACAATCCGCATTCCGCATTCCGCATTCCGCAATCCTTTCGCGTCCTAGCTGGCCGAGAAGCACATCGTAAGGCGTGCCTGCGTTCTCAGTGTGAAGCTCGAAGCGGTTGCGCTCGAAGTACTGCACCAGGTAGCCGCCTTCGTAAAACGCTGGTGTCAGGGGGTAGCCAAAGAGCGCGAGGCCGCCGTGTGATTGCCAGTATTGAAGGAACTTGCCTTCTATGATGTGACCAGTAGCCTTGAAATAGATGGACTTATGTATAGGGTCAGTCTCAATCGCACGAATCGAACCGCCCCCCACCGAGAGTAAGAAGATGAACGTGAGAATAATCTGGCCCACGTACCTGGTGAAGGCGGATTTTGTGTTAGCGGCGGACCTTGTAGTCATAATAAGGCAAATATACCTCAAATAGGGAGTGGGGGGTAGGGTGAGGAAATAATTCCACTCCATGACGCTACTCTTTATTCCCCGAAAATAATCAGCCCCCAGAATCCGCCAACTTAAAGGCTAGGCAAGCCTCACGATTTCTGCTATAATCTGCGATACTTGTGCCTACTGAGAAGTGTTGCATCTATGACTGCCTTTCATCATTGTTTCTACGCTACACTCCTCACATGCCCTCGTCCACATCCAGGCAACCTCATGCCTCATAACGAAGAACCAGGTCGAGCATTAACATCTGCCGCTACGGGGCGCATAGCGGTTATAAACCAGTTAGAGGAGATTAAGACACATGACAGCGATCAAACAGATAACGAATTCTCTTTCAGTGCGGATAACGGCTTATACTATCATCAGCTTCTTCTTCATGGCGCTCATGGTCTGCCAGCCAGGAGCATCCCCGGCAATATCATCCCTCGGTCAGGCGCACGCCTCCACTCTGGACGCGCGTGGGTCGGGTGCGGTCAGCCCCGATTCTTCCGGTGGGCCTCTCGTCGCCGGCGACGAGTTTTGGGATGACAGGTTCTTTCTCAATGGGTTGAATGGCGATGTCTACGCCATAGTAATCAGCAATGGTAGTGTGTATGCAGGTGGCCGCTTTACCACAGCGGGTTCATGCAATACCTGCAACCACATTGCCCGCTGGGACGGCACGACGTGGAACGCTCTGGGGAGTGGCGTAAATGGCGATGTGTATGCAATTGGGATCAGCGGTAACAGCGTGTATGTGGGCGGCGGGTTCACCACCGCGGGTGGAGTAACGGCTAATAACGTAGCCGTCTGGAATGGCAGCACATGGTCTTCACTGGGTACAGGGCCAAATAACGGCGTGGACGGTCCTGTCCGTGCGATAGGGTTCTTTCAAAGCAGTGTTTACGTGGGTGGAGATTTCACAACGGCAGGCAACGCAAATGCAAACCACATAGCGATCTGGAGTGGTAGCCAGTGGTCTCCATTGGGCAACGGGGCCGGTAACGGCGTGAACGACACCGTTTACGCGATAGCAGTCAACGGCAGTAGTTTATACGTGGGCGGGAACTTCATAATAGCAGGCGGCGGTAGTGCAAACCACATAGCCGCCTGGAATGGTAACCAATTTTCAGTACTAGGTCCTGGCTCAAGCAATGGAGCGAACGACACCGTTTATGCTATAGCGGTTAGCGGCAACAACGTATACGTGGGTGGGAACTTTACAACATCGGGCGGAATAGCAGCTAACCACATAGCGCGTTGGGACGGCATTCAGTGGAACCTTTTGGGCAGCGGTTTGAATGGCATCGTCTTTTCGCTTGGGACCATCGGGAACGATCTTTATGCGGGTGGGTCATTCCTCGCGGCGGGTGGAGTGACTGTCAACCGCATAACGCGTTGGGACGGCAACCAGTGGAATCCTTTGGGTAGCGGTACAGATGGGGCTGTGCGTGCAATAGCTATCGCTGTTCCTAATGTGTATCCAAACGTGTACGTTGGTGGCAGTTTCACGAGAGCGGGTAATAAGGCTTCTAGCTATTTTGGCCTTTGGAACCCGACCCCTCTTACACCTACCCCGACCAACACCCCTATCTTCACCAATACACCTAACGCGACGAACACCTTTACACCAATTGCAACGGCCACTCCTTGCAATGCAGTGAACTTCACCGACGTGGGCACTAGTGATTATTTCTATCAGGCTGTGCATTACCTCTACTGTGCAGGGGTTGTCTCCGGCTATTTGGACCGCACTTTCCGTCCGTATGATAACACCACTCGCGGACAGATCGCCAAGATGGTCGTACTGGCGCGGGGCTGGCCCGTACATTGCCCGGCGGTTTCCGACTTCAGCGACGTGAAGACCGATAATGTCTTCTTCTGCTTCATAGAAACGGCTTTCGAGCGCGGCATCATCTCCGGCTACTCGAATGGCAGCTTCCACCCTGAGAACAATGTCACGAGGGGGCAACTGTGCAAGATGGTGGCGCTGGCGATGGGTTGGAAGGTGGTCTGCCCGCCAGCCACGTATTTCGTTGACGTGCCTATAGGCAGCACATTCTACTGCTACATAGCCACAGCCTTCGAGCACAATGTAATCTCCGGCTACTGGGACGGCACCTTCGGGCCGGATAACATGGCTACACGAGGGCAGATAAGCAAGATAATCTATCAGGCGGCGATTTATCGTTAGGGATGCGTGATGCGTGAAACTTGATTATCTTAACTCACCTTAAGTAGTCTCTTGAAGGAGCAAAACCAAGCTAGCCCTTGTCATTCTGAACGAAGTGAAGAATCTCGTCGTGGGCCAGGATGTTTGGGCATAAACCGTTCTCTGACATAAGGGTAATGGACGAGATTCTTCACTTCGTTCAGTACCTCACTAACTAAGGAGTGGCAGTACCTGCTGTGCCTCCGTAGGGGCGCACGACCGTGCGCCCCTACACCGATATGTTGCCATAATTTAGTTAGTGAGGTATTCAGAATGACAAGGGCTGGCTTGGTTTTGCTCCTTTATCGGCTTTCGGCTTTATGCCAACCTTACCTCGCGCCTCGTTGCGTAATGTGAGATCTTAATTCACGTCTCACGTATCGCAGGCAACACCTCGTTCTTCAGTAACTCCAGCGTTGTAAGTTCAGGGAAGCCTGCGCTGCCGAGCATGAAGTAGTCTACGCCAAGCTCAACGAAGGGGCGTAACTGCTCGATAAGCTGTTTGGGCGTGCCTACGAAAGCCGTGTCTTTGCTGAAACGGCCTCGAGTTTGCGCGATTGCCTCCTCCTCGGTTGGGGCGCATGAGCAGCCGCCAAACCATGTGCGGCGCAGAGTGGCGGGGTCGCGGCCCTCCTTGGCGCAGGCGATCTCACATTCGGCGACCATCTTGCGGTATTCGTCAATGCCGACCCACGAAACGCTCCACCAATCGGCGTGGCGGGCTGCTATGCGCATCATTCGCGGCTTAAAGGCTCCTACCATGATGGTGGGCAGGGGGTCGGGCTTTGGCTCGCACCAGGCTTCTTCGACGTGGTAATACTTGCCATGCACGGTGGCTCGCTCGTCGCGCCACATTGTCTTTATGATCTGAAGGTACTCGTCGAGTTGGTCTACGCGCTGACCGGCGGGCGGGAAGTCGTAGCCATATGACCGGTATTCGTCTTCCTTCCAGCCCGCTCCGAGGCCGAGTATGAACCGACCTCCGCTCAAATATTGGAGCGTCGCGGCCATCTTCGCAACCAACGCCGGGTTGCGGAACGACTGGCACAGCACGGCGTGGCCCCATTGAAACTGCGGGTTCTGAGCGGCAAGGTACGAAACCGCCGTCCAGCCTTCCATAAGGTCTGCACCGTCGAACTGCAAATGGTCTACGAACCACGCCGAGTCGTAATGGCCTTCTATTAGGTCAAGGCCACGCTGTACGTCGGCAAGATACGAAGAACGAAGTTCCTTCTCTCGCGCCCCGGCGGGCACCGACCAGCCAAATTGGATATGGGTCATGTAAATCTCCTGTAGTATAATGTATGGGGTCTCTTTATTTAGCTTAAGTATAGCATGGCGTGGTTCGTGGGAGTAGGGGCGCACGGCCGTGCGCCCATAGGCGCGAACTTAAGGAGGCTGCATGGCAAACAAACCCTCTGACCCGTGTCATTCTGAACGCAGTGAAGAATCTCGTCGTGGGGCAGGATGGTTGGGACACGGTAAATCCAGCATCTACGCGAGGGACGAGATTCTTCACTGCGTTCAGAATGACACGGGTCAGAGGGTTTGTTTGCCATGTTGCCCTTAAGTTCGCGCCTATGGCCGTGCGCCCCTACAATATCTCCCTCACCAATAGGAGAATTCGATGACAGTACAAGGACTGCATCATATCACCCTGGTTTGCGCAGATGCACAGAGGACGGTGGATTTCTACACGCAGGTTCTTGGGCTTCGATTCATTAAGAAGACCGTGAACTTCGACGATCCAGGTAGCTATCATCTCTATTTTGGTGATGAACTTGGACGGCCCGGCTCGGCTGTAACCTTCTTCGAGTGGCCGGGCGCGCCCAAGGGCCACTGGGGTATCGGGGGCACGCACCACTTCGCGCTCCAGGTGGCCGACTACGATGGACTGCTCAAATGGAAGCGTCGCCTGAACGATTTGGGCGTCTCGGTTGACGGTCCACTTGACAGGCACTACTTCAAGTCCATCTACTTCAACGATCCTGACGGCACGATCCTCGAGATCGCTACGGTTGGCCCGGGCTGGACGATGGACGAAGCGCCCGATTTGATAGGCACGGCCTTCCGCGAACCACCTGCTGAAATGCTGGTGAACAACCGCGATGAGGCGCGCATCAAGGCTGCCACATGGCCCGACCCTGTGCCCTCCATCACCGCAGACATGGCGCTGAGTCAGGGTATGCACCACATCACCGCTATAAGCTCGGATATAGAGCGCACGCACGCTTTTTTTGGCGAATTGCTTGGTATGCGGCGAGTGAAGATGACCTCCAACTTCGACGACCCCAACTCGGCGCACTGGTACTGGGGTGTGGGAGATGGGCGTCCAGGCACGCTGATAACCTACTTCGGGCGCGATCCTCGCACAGAGCGCCGCATGAAGATGGGAGCGGGCCAGACTCACCATTTTGCGCTCGCAGTGCCCGATGAAGATAGCCAGTTGGAGTGGCGGGACAAACTTATCGGCGCGGGTCTGCGCGTCACGCCTGTCATGGACCGCGTTTACTTCAAGAGTATCTACATGAGCGACCCCGACGGGCATATTGTGGAACTTGCCACCGTTGGGCCGGGCTTCTCGATTGACGAAGACCCCTCGGAGTTGGGCATGGGCCTGATGTTGCCACCCTGGTTGGAGGGCAAGCGCGCCGGTATTGAGCAGATGCTGCGGCCAATCGCTGTAGCTCCCTGGCGTAGCCCGGACGAAGCGCGAGCATGACAGGCCCACACGCAAACCAGAAATCATTAGCTGCTGGAACGCCACTTGAGCAGGCATATAGATGAGCGACATATCCCCAAAGCTATCATCCACCTAAACAAATACACAAAGATGATCCGCCAGCAGGTGTAACCCCAAAAGAGGTTTTGTTTACTTATTCCTAGCCAAAGGTCCAGGTACGCGACTGGTCGAACAGGTGATGCCCTTCGCTCTCTATCCGCGTATAGTGTTTATACATACGGAAAATTCGCAATCTGAAACCCGAAATGGAGAAAATATAATGGAACAAACAACACAGAATACAAACGTGCTCGGCTCGCTGTCGAACCAGTTGGCCGACGCGGTTGACAAAGTAAGCCCCGCGCTCGTGACGGTCAATGGTCGCCAGCGACTGCCAGGTAGCGGCGTTGTCTACGCCCAGGACCTGGTAGTCACGGCTGACCATGTGCTTGAGCGCGAGGAAGACCTCACCGTAGTGACCCACGATGGTCGCACGCTGCCCGCTCAGTTCGTAGGCCGCGATCCATCGAACGACCTCGCGGTGCTTCGCGTGCAAGGCCTGGGCGCGAACCCGGCGTCCCAATCACAGGCTGCGAGGGTCGGCCAGTTCGTGCTGGCGGTGGGCCGCCCGTCGGATAGCGGCCCGATGGCGAGCCTTGGCATCGTCAGCGCGGTCGGAGGGCCGATTCGTATGGGTCGAGGCGGCATGTTGGAGAAGTACATACGCACCGACGCCACGCCTTATCCCGGCTTCTCAGGTGGGCCGCTCATTGACGCGACGGGCGCTGTGGTAGGCATAACGACTACGGGGATGGGTGGCGGTGTCGCCCTGGCTATTCCCGCAGATGTAGCCTGGCGCGTGGCCGATAGCCTGTCCAAGCATGGCTCAATCAAGCGCGGCTACCTGGGCATCAGCAGCCAGCCCGTGCAACTACCCGAAGGCCAGCGCGCAGGGCGCACCCAGGAGCGCGGTTTGCTGCTCGTGCGCGTCGAAAAAGACAGCCCCGCAGAGACCGGCGGCCTCATGCTTGGTGACATCATCGTCTCGCTCGACGGCCATGATCTGACCGACACCGACGACTTGCAGGTTCTCCTGGCGGGCGACCGCGTGGGCAAGGTCGTGCCCCTCGAAGTCATACGGGGCGGCGCACTTCAGGCGCTTCAAGTCACTGTCGGTGAGCGCAGCTAATAGTGTTTCACAAATCGAAAACACCTTCGGTGTTTTCGATTTGTGAAACATTGAGAAATCTTTTACAGGTAATAATACAATGATTGCAGAAATAGAAACAAAGAACAGCGCGTCGAAGGGCGCGCAGGCGTTGATCTTCTCCGACGAAGTGTCGTCAGAGATCGTCCAGATGCTAGAGCGTGTGGGGCCGAGCGTCGTGCAGGTGCAGAGCGGGGGGCGCGGCATCGGCGCGGGTGTTATCTGGCGCTCGGACGGTGGTATCATAACCAACCATCACGTCGTCGAAGGTGGACGCGGGGCTGTTCGGGTCGCGCTGCCCGACGGTCGCTCGTTTGACGCTAAAGTGGTCAACTCCAACCCTACCCTCGACCTGGCGCTGCTGCAAGTGGACGCTAAAGACCTACCTGCCGCCCCGGTGGCCGACTCTACGCAACTGCGCGTGGCAGAGCTTGTGTTCGCAGTAGGCCACCCCTGGGGCCACCTGAACGTGGTGACAGCGGGCATCATCAGCGGCGTAGGGGAGATTCCCATACGAGGGACCAACCGCACCGCGCAATATGTACGTTCCGACGTGCAGATTGGGCCGGGCAACTCCGGTGGGCCTCTGCTCAACGCCCAGGGCGCGGTAATCGGCATCAACGCCATGATCTTCGGCGGCGACCTGGCTATCTCCATTCCCAGCCATGTAGCTACCGAATGGGTGGCGGGACAGCCAAGCCGCAAGGTCTACCTGGGTGTGGGCATCCAGCCCGTCGAACTTCCTTCGCAGGACCGCGCTGGCCTCATGGTGGTCGCCATTGAGCCTGATGGCCCCGCTCACCGCGCCGGACTGCACATAGGAGACGTGCTCCTCGCCGTGGTAGGGGCGCACGGCCGTGCGCCCCTACTTGACGGGCCGGACACCCTATCGGACGTGCTGGCCCGTAGCGCCTCGGAAAACAACCGAGTGCGCTTGCAACTGGTGCGCGCCGGAGCTACTACCGAACTTGAAGTAGAATTGGGCACGCCGGAGACTAGCGCGTGACCAACGTCTTTATCGCAGCCCCCACGCCAATGATGCGTGCGGGGCTGCGTGCCATGCTCGAAACTAATGACCTGCACGTCGTGGGTGAGGCTCCCTCTCTAGCCGATCTGCGTGGGGCGTTACAGAATGTGGATGTTCTCGTCGTGACGAATGATTTGCTGTTTGAGAATATTGTGCGCCAGGTAATAGGCGACGGCCAGATGGCGCTCGTGCTGCTTTCCGATAGCGAACAGTCTGCCGGGTTGCTGCGAACGCTACCTCTGCGTGGTTGGAGCATTGTGCCGCCCGATGCCTCCGCAGCCGAAGCTCAGGCGGCGGTTGCTTCTGTAGCGCAGGGGCTGGTGGTACTGTCGGTGCCCATAGCTGAACGTCTATTTAGTAGTGCCACGTCCCCCCACGCTCTGGACACCGGCGAACTTGAAGAACCGCTAACTGCCCGCGAGCTAGAAGTGCTGGAACTGGTGAGCCAGGGCCTCCCAAACAAGCTAATCGCCCGCAAGCTCGTTATCAGCGAGCACACGGTGAAGTTTCACGTCTCAGCCATCTATACAAAGCTAGGCGCTGCCAGCCGTACAGAGGCGGTTAGCCGAGGGGCACGTCACGGGTTGATTAGTTTCTAAGGTAATTATTTAAGGGTAAGCGATCACCCACCCGCTATTCGAAGTGCCGGTTTTTTTGAAGTATGCTAGCGATGCGTTGCCATTTTGGTGGACGTAGGTCGTACCCTGCGGCGCGGCGATGGCTCCTTCCGGCGTGATCGTGCCAGTCATATAGCCGAACAATCCGGCCGTTCCGGATATATACCAGTAAGTCAGCAGGTTTCCCGTTCCACCCACGACCGATGTGCATACCGAGTCAACAACGTTTCCCGTGACCATCGGCAATCCGTCAACGTGGTTGGTCGGAGTATTCTGGTCGCGCAAGATGCCTGCCACGCCCTTGAGTCGGTTGTCTGTGACGATGACCTGGCCGACTGGGCCACCGAAACCTGGCTCGATATTGACCAGCAACGCGGGTACGCTGGCAGGCGTGGTTCCGTTGATGAGAAAACCTGCCTCGACGTAGTTGCCATCGCATGTGATTGACGACTTGCCCCCCGACGACTGGACTTGGATCATAATCGCCTTCGTTGATGTGCCATGCCACATGAAGCGGTTCCCGGTCACGTCACATTTGAGCACTGAGTCGAGATGGATCGGCGCCTTGGTCGGTGAGTATGTCTCGAGAATATTGCCCCTGACCGCCACGAACTCAGGATTATGTGTATTGTGCCTTGTAATTAAAATCAACTCGGCATCGCCACACAAGTCGCCACGGAATATATAGTTATCTGATATGGTGACATTCTTCGCGATGCCATCGATTCGCAGAATCGGGTCCGTGACCTGCGGGCTATTCGCGTAGAAGTGATTGCCTTGAATGACGGTATCCTGAAGATGTATCGTCTGGATCGTCCCGTCGATCAACGTATTGTAAGCGAACACCGAGCCGATATCTGGCGTCCCGAAGGTCGCGCCGAACAGCGATACCGACACCGAACCGCCACTAGAATTAGTTCTCTCAAAGTGGTTCCCGCTAATGAAGAAGTGCCCGGTTTGCGTCGTACCGGACGGTTCAAAGTCCACATCTTGATCTCCTGTCCCGCTGAAAAAACAGTTGATGATATTGATGTGCTGACTGCCGCGCTGCACACCGATGCCCGAGCGGAAACATTTTTTAAATGTGCATCCATCAAAAATGATGCGCGTCTCGAGCTGAACGCTGCTACCGCCGAGGATGCGAACGCCATCGCCACCCTTGAAGCCACTACCGCCTGCGCCCTCGATGAAGTTGCACTGGATAAATTGGATGTCGTCGTTCGCCGACGCGAGCACACTGGATCCGCCGATTTGAACCATGTGATTTTGCTCATTGGTGTTCGTGCAATCGCGCTGCGAAAACGTCATTCCCTCGAAGCGAATTCCCGACGTGTTGACCATCTGGATCATGTACGTGTCGTCCGCGCCCTGATCGCCAGCCACTGCCAGGACTGAATTCGGCTCGCCAAGGAATCGAACGTTGTGGACGTCCTGCATTAGGAGGCAGTACGATTTGCCGGGGGTTGGGGTTCTATTGATCGGCCAACGTCCTGCCGGAAAATAGAGCGTGCCACCGCCGTGCGTAACCACGTCGTGAAGCGCCGCTTCGAGACCTGTGCGGTTCGCGTCCACTATACAGGCCAGTCTAGCGGGATCGCTGCCGCTATACTGCGTCATGCCGTAAGCGGGATCAGCTACCGAAACCCATGGGTATCCAGACATAAGAAGTATCTCCTTTGAATAGTTGAAGGCCAGCCTACACAGGCGCTAACCTATCAATGCTTGCGGCCCCTGCGAGGCCGCCCTTGTATGGGATTGTATTGTGCCTGGTAGTTGCCTGAGCTTAACGGCTATCTCCATAGGTTTCTCAAAAGGAAATGCTGAGGCGTTGACCAGATTTTTACAAATATAGCACAAATAATCTGGCTTGTCAATACTTATCTATAAACAACATAAAATGGCGTAACTAGTGACACTTATAGATAAATATCAAAATGTGCCGTTAGCTGCTGAATGCTTCTACTGGGCACGATGCCCTGATTTGTTATACTTAACCTTGTACCCTTACTTCACTACATAGAGGAACTAATGAACCCCAACATCTCATACAACGGAGCCACCTATCGCGGCTCAGTACCTGCAATCGCCGCGCAGGGGTTGCGCAAGCTGTACGGGCAGCACGTAGCCGTCAATAACGCCAACCTGCTCGTGTGGCCGGGCGAAATCGTGGGTTTTCTTGGTCCCAACGGCGCAGGCAAGACCACCACTCTCAAGATGCTCACTGGACTGCTCAAACCGACTGCGGGAAGCGCCTTTATCATGGGCCACGACATCCAGGCCAACGCCATAGCCGCCAAAGCCGCCTTCGGCTATGTGCCCGATACTCCCAACCTGTACGGCAAGTTGAGCGGCTGGGAGTTCATGCGCTTTATAGGCAGGCTCTATCGTGTGCCTACCGCCCAGGCCGAGCGTCGAACTAACGAATTACTGCGCCTGTTCGACCTCTACGAAGCGGCGGGCGACATGATCGAGGGCTACAGTCACGGTATGCAGCAGAAGGTAGCCCTCGCAGCAGCGTTGGTGCATGACCCCAAGGTGCTCTTTCTTGATGAGCCAACGGTCGGCCTGGACCCGCGTTCGGCGCGCTTGATAAAGGACATCCTCATGCAACTCAAGGCGCGAGGCACGGCGGTATTCTTCTCCACGCACATACTCGAAATCGCCGAGCGCATGTGCGACCGGGTAATCATCATAAACAAAGGCGACATCATAGCCTCCGGCACGCTGGCCGAACTGCGCGGGCAAGGTCAGGGAACCCTAGAAGACATCTTCCTGAGCCTCACCGGAGGCGCGGAGTACGCGGAGATAGCGGCGGTGCTGTCGTGATAGGGAGAGGGAATAGGGTGAGGGAGTAGTTCTTATCCTACTCCCTCACCCTATTCCCTCTCCCTACAGAGGAAATGGAATGCTAGCCGACACCTGGCTACTGATAACCCTGCGCTGGCAGCTTGCCTGGAATAACTTCCGCAGCCGTAAGACCCTGGCTAAAGTGCTATCCGTCATCGGCGTATTGTGGATTGCGGTTGTGGCCGTTGGGCTATCCAGCCTGGCGGGTATATTCGTAGGCTCTTTGCTGCGACACTACCCCGAACAGCATCTTGACACGGTACTTCCGGGCCTCATACTCACAGCGACGACCTTCCTGATACTGTTGAGCAGCTTTGGCGCAGCCCTGAGCGCGCTCTTCCTGGCGAGCGACCTCGAACTGCTTATGGCCGCGCCCGTGGACAGGCGCGCGGTGTTCACCAGCAAGATACTCGACGGCGCAGGCTTCTACTATGTCACCGTCGCCGTGACCGCCGTGCCCGCACTCATCACCTACGGCGTGGGTATAGGCTATGGGCCTCTCTACTATCTGTTCGCGCTGGTGGCAGTCATCGGCACGCCGTTGTTCCCCGC
>JBBQIC010000060.1:0-15473 GCA_038324555.1 Chloroflexia bacterium | reverse complement strand
GCAATGAAATGATTGGGACTGTAACCCCAACCTGGTCGCAAGGGCGAGATTTGATTCGACTCGATTCGACCCATTTATCTCAGTTATTTTTCTACCTTAATTTTGCCCTAAATTTGTCTTGACATTGGGGGGCACCATAGTCAACACAAACGACGCATGGGCTGTCGGCTACGCGGGTCAAGAGCCATCTCGTGGCCTTCTGGCCTGGCATTGGGATGGCAATAAGTGGAACCCTGTATCGCTCCCAACTCCGACATCTGGGTCTGACTTCGTTCTGAATAGTGTTGATGTTTATAGCTCAAATGTTGTGTGGGCTGTAGGCTCATACAAAGGAACAGACAGTAAACGTCACACTCTCACCGAATACTACAGGTATGACATTAACAATAATGGTTGGCATGTCGTGCCTAGTCCCGATGGTGGATTGGGGAATAGCGAACTGGCGCATGTTTGGGTAAACAAAGAAGAAAGTGTCTGGGCAGATGGTTATCTTACAGACTACTTTGGAAGGAAAAATACGTTCATACTTCACTGGGATGGTGAGGCTTGGGACCAAATCTACGGTGTAAATGTCGGTCTAGCGAGTCAATTGATAGGCATTGCCGGTTCATCATCATCAAATTCGGCGGGTAACGCCGTAGCCAGTGTATGGGCTGTGGGCGCTTACACGAGCGATTATGGCAGCCTGGAGCAAACGCTTATTGAGCATATCACCGCTCCTGGGCATTCAGACCGTTCGACAAGCTACTACGAGCAGACAAAAGACCCTATCGAATATAGAAATCAAGGGTGCAAGGCCGCAGAGAATGGCGAGAGCGGCATCATCATCCTCGATTTTGCGCAGCCTGTAAATCTTGGAAGTGCCGCGAATCCGCAATATGGAGCCCATACGTACATATCGCATGTGGATCTCAAGATTAGCGAGATTACAAACCTTACGGAGGCGTTCATTATGAACTATGAGGACCATACCTGTAATGGAGGGCGACGCAATGCTATAACTGTCGCACCGGCTATCAATAATGATGCCGCACTCAGTGATACAGAAATGGCTGGACATGCTCAAGCATGGGCTGCTATGACGGAAGAACTTAGGACGTTTGTCGCCTTGCATGGTTATACCAATATCGCTATCGGTGCGGGCATTGATGCTGAGGAGGGCTACAACACGTTTTCCCTAACTGAGACTTGGGCCCAAAATTACTTGCCGAACACACATGCTCACCTCTACAACTTCGGAAGCATTGACACATACCCATGCCCGGCTACCTTTCCACCTCCCGACCCCTGTAGCCCTGGATTAGCGTGGACAGTAGACAATTACTATAAGATTAGTTCGCAGTCATCGAGTACAGCAAACAGTTACCCACTTCCACAAATCTACAAGCCAATACACGCAAGGTGGTGGTATATAGTGAAGCGCAGAGCTTACGAGAACCACCAAATGCTCATGGATTTTCGTGGAAGTTGGTGCTGTGGTGACGCTGTAAATACTACAGAAGATGCGTGGAGAATTCTCTGGCTTGAACTAAATTCTGACCCAAAGACCGGGCAGAATATGCCGTGGACCACTGCCAATAAGCAAGAATAATCTCTACTAGGATATGCCGAACGCAACTGACCTACAACGTTTCAGGTAGAAATCACAACGAAGGAGAGAACAAGTAAATGAACAACAAATGCTTGATATATCTGCAAAGGCGATTTATTTCAAGGCTTGGATTGATGATACTTGCCGTCCCCATGCTCACAGCCTGCGGAACACAAGGACAAGCTACAACGCCTCAGCCTACTGAACTACCTGTTCCCACGATTCCACCGTCTGAGCTAGTCTCTACTCCTACTGCAACCTGGTTCTCCACTATTGATGCGACTCGCCATGCTGTCGAGACTGTATCTGAACAAGATCGTGCAGACCTGTTCACCAGATATGCACTAAGCCCGACCCCGCCCTTCCCTACCCTGGGGCCACCACAGCCAACGGAGACATGGATAATGGGATTGCACGAATGTAGCGAAGGGTCTGGCTACTATCCACAAGTATATGGCTGCTGGCGTGGGATAGTAAACGGTGAACTCATCAGCATAGCAGGTGGTCGCCAGGGAAGTGGAGGCGATACGACCCAAGGCTTGCTTATGGTGTTTCATGGTCCACTATTTGATCCGCTTGCTCCAACTACAGAGTATTATAGTACACCGGTAAGGTTGGGAGGCGTGCGCCTTGTATCAGTAGATGGCTCACGACTCACTCTTGTCCCCTACAATCCCTGGTATCCACAAGCGACCTACCCGCCTGACACGACCTTTGTCTTTGACCTTGACACCCGCCAATGGGTATCCTCGCCTCCGTCCCCAACCATTACCATCACGCCATCGCTATCACCCATACCATCACCTTCCCTATCGCCAATACCTACGACCTTGCCTTTACCATCGCCCTCACCCTAACCCTAGCTAACTCAATCTACAAAAGAAGATGACAACAAACAGGCTGTGAGCCAATCTCACAGCCTGTTTGTTGTCGAGCGCGCCCTTTCCGACTGGGCTGCTCATATGTTATAATCCTTTCTTGAACGTTCCCAGGCAGCCTAAAAAAGCCTGTTAGTAGAGGAGTTACACCCATGGTTATGACCAGTCCCGAAAAGACCGAAATCCAGGCCGAAAACACGCACGGTGGCCCCCTATACAGCCCGGATGCGTTGTTGCGCCGCATAGAGAAAGTACGCGCCAGGATGGAGGAGTTTGCCCTGGACAGCCTGCTCGTCTCGCAGCCCTATAACCGCCGCTATCTGAGCGGCTTCACCGGAGAGGACGCGCCCCCACTCGACACGGCGGGCCTCCTACTGATCGGACGCACCGACATTTGCCTGATAACAGACGGGCGCTATAAGCTACAGGCCGACGGCGAGCTTCCCTCCGAACTGGGCGTCAGCATAGCCGTTCGTACCGGCAAGCTGGCGCCCACAGTTGCCGAGCAGGTGACGCAGCGCGGCTACAAGCGCCTGGGTTTCGAGAGTGCCCACCTCATTCACGCCTGGTGGCGCGGGATTGACAAGTCGCTTCCAGATACGGAGCTTGTGCCGACGCTCAAGTTGGTCGAGCCGGTGCGCCTGACAAAAGACGAAGACGAACTCCGCATCCTCCGCCGCGCAATAGCGATCTCCGACGAAGCGTTCAACACCGTGAGCAGCCGCATAGCGCCCGGCATGACCGAAAAGCAGGTCGCCTGGGAAATCGAAAAGAGTATGCGCGACCTCGGGGCCGAGGATAAGGCATTCGGCACTATAGTGGCCGCAGGGCCAAATGGCGCGATGGCCCACGCCGTGCCCGGCAACCGTCCCATACAGGAAGGTGAGCCTATCGTCATAGACATGGGCGCCAGGCTGGACGGCTATAACTCCGACATGACTCGCACCATCATTCTTGGCGAACCGACCGACAAGTTCCGCGAGGTCTATAACACCGTGCTCGCGGGCCATCTCGAAGCCGAGCGCAGGCTCAAAGCAGGAGTCGGCGGGGTAGAAGGCGACGCCTACGCCCGCGACGTTATAGCAGCCGCAGGCTACGACGATTATTTCACACACAGCCTGGGTCACGGCATCGGCCTCGAAGTACACGAAGGTCCGGGCCTGAGCAAGATTTCCGAAGATACCATACCCGAAAACGCCGTAACCAGCGTCGAACCAGGCATTTACATAGAAGAC
Source organism: Chloroflexia bacterium (assembly GCA_038324555.1). Classification (GTDB taxonomy): domain Bacteria; phylum Chloroflexota; class Chloroflexia; order QHBQ01; family JADMIH01; genus JADMIH01. The sequence continues at coordinate 11,769 of JBBQIC010000060.1, read as the reverse complement.
TGGGGCGGCGTGCGCATAGAAGACCTCGTGCTCTTCCGCGCCAACGACGTAGAAGTGCTCACGAAAGCCAATAAGCATGGAGCGTACTAAGCGTAAAACGTGAAACGTGAAACGTGAAACGTGAAACGTGATTATCGCAATTCACGTTTCACGTTTCACGTTTCACGGTCGAACAACAGTAAAGCATATCGGAGAAACATACATGACCATGACAACGAGCGAACTGAAAAAAGGAGTGACCATTCTTCTCGATGGCGAGATGTACAAAATCACTGAATGGTCGCATAACAAGCAGGGTCGGGGCAGCGCCAACGTGAGATTGCAGCTAAAGAATATACGCACCGGCTCGAACATCGAGCGCACGTTTATGGCAGGCTCCAAGTTCGAGGATGTGCGCCTTGAACGCCGTCCGGTGACGTTTATGTACGCCGACGGCAACGAATTCAACTTCATGGACGCCGAAACCTACGAGCAATTTACCCTGCCGGGCAGCATACTTGGCGACGCCATGAACTACATCAAAGAAAACGACACAATAGATGTGTTGAGGTACGGCGACGATCCTATTGACGTTGACCTTCCTACCGCCGTGGTACTCAAGGTCGTCCAGACGGAAACGGGTCTCCAGGGCGACAGGGCAACCGCTGGTTTCAAGCCCGCCAGACTCGAGACCGGTATCAGCGTCCAGGTCCCCCTCTTCGTCAATGAGGGCGACAGCGTCAAAGTTGATACACGCGACGGCAAGTATCTGGAGAGAGTGTAGGGTGAGGCTGCCGGACAACAATAGGGCGGAGAGCGAAGGCAAGGACGATGTGCCAAGCCTCGCGGCCTTGAGCCATGAGGTCAAGGAGTTGGTGCGCCTGATTTCGACAACCGACATCAGCGAACTGCACGTCGAGAGCGGCCCCGTGCGTATCACCATCAAGCGGGGTGGGCATCCTGGGGGTGCATCCCACATGGATTCCGTCTACACCCCGCCTTCAATGCTACAGGAAACCGAATCCTCAAAGATCATCAACCTCATAGGCAACAGCCCGGCACACGGAGGCGAAGTGACACTAGCCGAAGGCGAGCAGGCGTTGGTCGCTCCCCTGGTAGGCACTTTCTTCACAGCGCCCGCGCCAAATGCCGAACCTTATGTCGGCATCGGCGACATCGTTGAACCGGGCCAGACGGTGGGTATCATTGAGGCGATGAAAATGATGAACGAAATAAAGGCCGAGGTAGCGGGCCGCATCACCCGTGTTCTCGTGGAAAACGCCCAACCCGTCGAGTACGGCCAACTCTTGATGCTAATAGAGAGTACGTGATGCGTGAAACGTGAAGGAGGTAATCACGTTTCACGTTTCACGTTTCACGTTTCACGTCTCCCACCCCACCCCATGACACTTCGCAAGATCGCCCTCGGCTTACTCATAAGCGCCGTCTGCCTCTACTTCGTTCTCCGCAATGTGGATTGGGGCGAAGTATGGTCGCACCTGGCCGACGTAAATATCCCACTCTTCCTGCTCTCAATGCTCCTCATGCTGGCCGCATATTTCCTGATGACCTGGCGCTGGCAGCATCTCCTCGATCCTCTTGAAATCCCAGGCACAGAAACTACTTTATGGCCTGAAACTCAAAACTCAAAACTCAAAACCATGCCCTTGAACGAAGTGAAGGGTCAAAACTCGCAACGCGGCATACGCCACCACGCTAACATCCTTCGCCTCTACGCCATGATGATGACCGGCTATTTCTTCAACACCTTTTTCCCGGCGAGGGCAGGCGACATCGTGCGGGCTTACCTGCTGGGGCGACGCACAGGGTTGCGCAAGACTACCGTGCTTGCTACTGTGGTCATCGAAAAAGCCTTTGACGGCATGGCCCTGCTGCTCATGCTCTTACTGAGCTTGCTGCTGCTGCCCTCGGTCACAGCCGCCAAAGCATTCGGCCTGGACCCGGACGCGCTCGCATGGGTCGCTGGCGTAGCCTTGACAGGCGTCATAGTCGGCCTCGCGCTCTTTTATCTGCACAACGCCCGCATAGCCCTGCTGGTAGAAAAGGCTCTCACTTATCTGCCTCTGCCCGACAAACTGAAGCACATGGCGGTACGCTTGATCGAGACCTTCGCGAGTGGGATGCATGTCTTCAAGAACCCACGCCCTCTCATCAGTGCCGCGCTCATTTCACTGAGCGTGTGGGGCGTCGTAGCCTTCATGTTCGCGGCGGCCCTCGATGCCTTTAGCAACACAACTGGCGCACAGTTCTCCTCGGAGCTAACCGGGCCGGTTGGCATCCTCTTTATGACAGCTATCGTCAACCTGGGCCTGCTCGTGCCAGCTCTTCCGGGCAACGTTGGCACATACGAAGCCCTGTGCATCGCGGTCATGGCCTTCTTCGGCGTAAAAAAGGAGCTTGCCGTAGCGTTCGCGCTAATATTCCACGTCGGCCAGCTTGTAACAACCCTCGTGGTAGGCCTCGTAGCCTTCTGGTCCCAGAACATGTCCCTCTCCGAGTTGCGCCCCGTCGAAGAAAAGGCCGAACAAGAAGCGGAAAAGGCCCTCACTGACCCCGTGCTCTGAGTGATTAACTCACGTTACGCAGTCCGATAGTGGAGTTGCCACAAAATCGAAAGCAAAACTAGGGGGCAACAAACCAACCAACCCGTGTCATTCTTCGCTGCGGCTCAGAATCACTCTCCTTACCAACTCGTCTGGGAATCGGCACCTAATTCCTAACGCTTACGACCTCGTAGTGATTCTTCGCTGCGGCTCAGAATGACACGGGTTGGTTGATCCTTCTTGTTCTAGCGGCTGCGTAAAGTGAGCGACATAAGTAGTAATGGCGTGTAAATAACGAGGGCGGCATATGAGCTGATGCTCTGCCGCCCTCGTGTCGGGATGGATAAATTGTCAAGTCTTGAAGCTTTAGTAAAGGTGCCGTTTACTCGCCAGCACTGCTCCTGAGCCGATTACTAGCAAGGAAAGTGCCATCAATGCCAAAGCCCAGCTAAAGATGTTATCGTCCCCGGCTCCCGTCTGCGGCAGCACACCCGATGTGTTCGTCGGCTTAATTATGGGTGCGCTGGTTTCGGTGGGCGCTGCCGTTGCCACCGGCTCAGAAGTGGCAGTTTCAACAACGGTTGCGACGGTCGTTGCTGCGGTGGTAGCCGTGGTTACGCTGGTGGGCGAAGTTCCAACCGTCATGGTAGCGGTGATGGCAGGGCCAGCCGTGGAGGTAGCTTGTTGCGCGGGCGCGGCGCTCAACGTGTATGCTGCCAGGTCCTGGAACGCTCCACCGCCAGTGGGTACGGTAAATACCATGCCTATCGGCATGTACACCGTTACGTCGGCGGTACCCGAATTCTTTACCTGTATCTGAGCATCGCCATAGAAGTGATCTGCTGTCTGCGCAACGAACTTGGCGGTCAGGGTTACTTTGTTCTGGGTAACCGCGTCGTTGAGCGCAGTTCCGCTCCCGGCCTGTGGTGCGTTAGCTGTCGTAGCATTGGTCACAATCTCCTGCCCAACCGGGTGGTCGGGATTGTGCCACGTATTGTCCCGCAAGAACCATACTGCCTGCTCGACCTGCTGGGGATTACCCTCAGTATAGCCCTTCTGTATGCTATAGTTGAGGGCCGCCCTCACTTTGTCATCGGCCAGACCCTTGATAGTCGTTTCCTGAGTGGGAAACGGCTTGCCAAAATCCATGCAGAAGCCCCGCACGGTTAGCGTGGCCGTACCGCCCGCCTTTATGGTCAACGAGTCGTTGGGTTTCGCCTGTGGGTAATACGTACTTCCCATAGCACTGGCGGCGATAGGCCATAGGGCCAGGCTCGATACCAGACCCACAACCATAATAAGCGACGCGACGCCCAATGTCCTGCTATTCCGAAACCGATGTAAATCTTTGTCCACTGTTCTTTACCTCCTATTATTACGAAATGGTAGGTCGTTGGCTACCAGCAGCATCATAGGCAATAATTGTGCCAAGCCGGACGATAGACGATGGACGATGGACGACGGACGACGGACGATGGTTGGTAACGTCTATCGTCTATCGTCTATCGTCTATCGTCCATCGTCCATCGCCCGCAAATTGGCGTAAACTGGCTCAAATACAGTACAATAAATGGGTGTGGGCGATGCGCCCAGTTTGAAATTACTTGTAAACGGAGCCAGTTCCCCTATGCCGATCAGCGAAAAGGTGCGCGCAGTCAACTTACAAACTCCACGCGTGGTGAAGTGCCCCACCCCTCAATGCCCGGGGTGGATCACCCTCGACATTTCCCGCCACCAAACCGAACCGTGCCGATATTGCCGCGTTGGTGTGGACACGTTACGCTTCCTGCTGTCGCGTGTAGGGGCCGAAAATAAGGCGTTACCCCCGCAGGTCCACGACGAATTCAATCGCCTCATGCTGGCGATGGCGGGCGCATGGGGCCGCAACGTCTACCTGCGCCCATCGAGCACCACGCTTGTGGACATCCTGGCCGGTGCGCGAGGCGTAACGGTAGAATACAATCCACTCCTGGGGGCCGCAGGGCAGGACGGCGCTGCTCCCCTGGTAGGCACTATTCTGCACAAATTGCTGCATTTCGAGGCTCACCTGGGCCAGCGCGTTCCCCAACTGGAACCCCGTTCTGGCGCTAAAGAGAAGGCGGGCCTGGCGCCGCTCATATCCTACCTGTTGATGCTCACCGATCACGCCTGGGTGGTCGCCCGCTTGAGGCAGCTATATCCCATGCTCTACGACGCGCAGACCCGATGGGGCCTCGATATTGCCCAAATGCTCGTCGGCTCGGAGAGCATGTTCAACCGCTATCTATCGGAACGCAACCTGAACAAGCTGGTATCCGTATTACAGGATGAGGGCGATGATTCCGGCGCCTTCCGCTTACAGGTCATGGAACGTCTCTCTACCCTGACGGCGCAGATATTGGGGCGCGAGAAGGACGAGACCCGCCGCCTGTTCCTGACAGTACAATTAGCGAACGTGCATCTGCTGAATCCAGACGCATATTCTGCCTACCAGGGCGCACTTGAAGGCACAGGGCTAGAAAATGTGCGAGAAGCCGTACCGATAGCTGAACGTCTCTACGCTGAACTCGCTAACTCGCCCCTCACAGGGCCGGAACCGACCCTTACGCCTCGCAAGGAGGACGGACCTGCTACTGGGATAGACCCCGCGCACTTCCACCGCTCTCTCGAAGGGGCCATAAAAGCGGTGGGTATGGCAAATCATTTCGAGGTCAAGGGCTAGTGAAGTCTTTACGTGAGCATTCCAGAGTTGCCCATTTGTCGGTAGTCCGGTGAAGATGAAACACAGAACATCAACTGTTACAAAGACTGAATTGAAGCGACCCCTGAATAGATACAAACAGCTAGGCGTCATCAAGGGTGGCGAACTTTGTTTGCGCCCCGATGATGCGCTTCGTTTAGTGGACGAGCTTGAGAATCTGGGCGTTACTATCCTGGGCGTAGATGGTTGGTATTATGCCAATCCAGAACATAAGGAGCAAGGTTGGTTGTCATCGGACTTGAATGCTGATCTGTATGTGGGTGACCAAGCCTTGCACAGTTACGACCCCGTGCTCGATAGTGCAAAGGTTGTCAGACAATTTCTGCTACACAATCTTCCTGAGCGAGATGAGTTTGTTTCCCTCACCCTAGATGTACCGTCTGATTGGGATGCCTTTCCCGTGCCAAATATGCCCTAGGCAAATAGTAACAACGAACTAGAGGAACATTAATATGATAAAGCTATTTAGCAATCTGTTCGACACCACAGATAAAGAAATAAACCGCCTGCGCCGTATCGTCACGCAGGCAAACGGCGAAGCGGAAGCCCTTCTGGAAACTCAGCGAGAATCCATTGCTTCGCTAAGGGGGCAAGTATTCGCTGAGTTGCGCGACGCTGGCGCGGACTGGCAGCAGTTGCAGGCTGATGAGATGTCAAGCGTAGCTGTGGAAGCGCGACGCCTCATTGGTCAAACTGAATCGTTACGTGCGGTCATCGAAAAGGGCGAGCAAACCAGCCGCGACCTCTCCGTACTGCTTGCCGACTCCAAGCAGCTGTCCGCGATGAACGCCGACAAGCTGCAACGCGCACCCGCAGAGCGACACGAACTTGAGGGGGAAATCGAACAACTTGTAGACGAACTAGGCGAGCAGTTCGCCACGCTGATGGAGGCCAAGCCCGGCCTGCGAGAGGCCATCCTACAGGCGGTCCCCAAGGCCAAACTTCACCCTCAGCGCCCATCTGCGGAGGAGATGGTCAAGCAGGTCGAGGCTGCCGCCAATTTCCTGGGCTTAGAAGCCGCCGATTACTTTGGCCGCACCAACGAGACGATTGTCATACTGCGCCGCGCAATCGGCCTGACAACCCTGACTGCGATGTCGCCCGGCGTAGGGGCGCAATGGAGCGAAGCGAAATCCCGTGCGCCCCTACCTACCACCGACCTCAACGCAGCCGCGCAGGAATTGGTATCCGCCCTGCACGAAAACGACCTGATAAAGCACCTCACCCGCCAGGGCCTCCGCCTACCAGCCGAACTGAAAGCCGTAGCCAGCCCCGAAGAAGGCCAGGTGGCTGCCCAACAGGACGGTAGAGGCAGGCGTAACAACAATCCAAAATCCAAAGTTCAAAATCCAAAATCCGACACCCCAGACCTCGGACCCAAAGACGCCCTTGCTGACGAACTGATCTGGGACGAACTGGCAACCGCCGAGTTGCTGGCGATAGCCTCTGCCGTGACAGACGGCAAGCCCCAAGCAGAGGAGATTACGAATCTAGCAGAGAAATTTGCCGGTCGAGAAGAACGCCTCCAGGCCCGCACCGCCACTTTCAGGGCGCGCATTCTTGAAGACCGCACGGCCTTCTGGCAAGGCACTCAAGACAAGATCGCCGATATAGTCGGCGCGGACGCCTTGCTCCCATACGCCGAGCGATTTGCCGAACTTGACGATGAGCAAGCCGAACTGTTGGAGAAGATAGAGAGTCAGGACCAGGACCCCAACGCCCCCGTGATGGTCAAGCCTGACATAGTCGCCGCCCTCATGCAGCGCCGCGATGCCCTTCAAGATGCGACCTTCACCGAGCTTATGAACGGCCTGCGCGTCGAAGATCGGGGAGCCGCCGACCGCCTCAAAACCTTGCAAGGCGAATTTCGCAAAGAGCAGCACAAGGCCGAACAAAACGTGCTCGATGAGCTTATTCCCGAAGCGTTCGCCGCCGTCTGGGAGGCGTCGCGCCGCACTATCGGGCTGCGTCCCTACGACGTGCAGCTTATGGGTGGCATCGTGCTTCACGAGGGCAAGATCTCCGAGATGAAGACGGGTGAAGGCAAGACGCTCGTGGAGGTCGCGCCGCTCTATTTGAACGGCCTCACGGCTCGCGGCGCGCACCTATGCACCGTCAACGAGTACCTCGTCAAGCGCGACAGCGACTGGATGGGTCCCATATACAAGATGCTCGGACTCTCCGTCGGCATCATCCTCAACAGCATGGCTCCGTGGGAACGCAAAGCCGAGTATATGTCCGACATCACCCACGGCACGAACGCCGAATTCGGCTTCGACTACCTGCGCGACAACATCGCCAATAACCCCGACGACGTGGTGCAGCGCCCCCACAACTACTGCATAGTGGACGAAGTAGACAACATACTGATTGACGAAGCCCGCACGCCGCTCATCATATCGGGCGCGTCCGAAGGCTCGGCTGAAGTCCATATCAACGCCGCGCAGTTCTCCAAGACCCTGCGCGCCGATATTGATTACACAGTTGACGAGAAGAGCCGCAGTGCCGTGCTGACCGACGAAGGCATCAGCCGCGCCGAGTCGTTTTTCAAGGTGGACAATCTCTACCACCCCGACAACTTCCAACTTGTGTACGGCGCGGATAACGCCCTCAAAGCGCACGCTCTCTTCCGCCGCGACAAAGACTATGTGCTCTGGCAGGAAGGCAAGGTCATTAGCGCAAACGAGCGCATCAACCCCAAACTGCCAGTTGAAGTGGTAATCGTAGACGAATTCACGGGCCGCATGATGCAGGGCCGCCGCTACTCCGAGGGTCTGCACGAAGCAATCGAAGCCAAAGAGGGCATCCGCGTGCAGTCCGAGAGCCAGACATTCGCCACTATCACCATCCAGAACTACTTCCGGCTCTATCCCAAGTTGGCGGGAATGACAGGCACGGCAGCCACCGAAGCCGAGGAGTTCTACAAGATTTACAAGCTGGAAGTGATGCCCATCCCCACGCACAAGACAATGGTGCGTGTAGACAACCCCGACCGCATATACAGGACCGAGCACGCCAAGTTCGGTGCCGTGCTCGAAGAGATCAAGGAGCTACACGAGCAGGGACGCCCCGTGCTCGTCGGTACGGTTTCCATCGAGAAGTCCGAAGAACTGAGCAAGATGCTTGAGGAGTCGGGCATACCACACTCTGTGCTCAACGCCAAGCAGCACGAGCGCGAAGCGAGCATAGTGGCACAGGCAGGCCAGCGTGGGGCCGTCACCATCGCTACCAACATGGCAGGACGCGGCACCGACATCATCCTGGGCTTCGGTGTAAACGAAGTGGGTGGCCTGCACATCATCGGCACCGAGCGCCACGAGAGCCGACGCATTGACAACCAGCTTCGCGGTCGAGCAGGACGCCAGGGCGACAACGGCTCCTCGCGCTTCTTCGTGTCGGTCGAAGACGAAATCATGCGGCGTTCCGGCGTCAACCAGAACATCGTCAATTCCAACCTCTTCAAGAACTTGTGGGACGAATCTATGCCCATAGAGCACTCGATGATAAGCCGCAGCGTGGAGCAAGCCCAGGTCAAGATGGAGGGCTTCAACTTCGATACGCGCAAGCATCTCGTCGAATACGACGACGTAATGAACACCCACCGCGACGTAATCTACAAAGAGCGCCGCTTCGTCCTGCAAGACGGCGATCCCGGTCCCGTCGTGAGCGAGATGATAGCCGACAAAGTACAGGAGCTTGCCGCACCCGCTCTACCGAGCGACGACGCCCGCTCTAAAAAGCGCGACCGTTCGGGTCCCTCCGGCTATTCGGAAATGTTCGACGCCCTCAACCAGACCTTCCCCGACGACGTAATTCGCCGCCTGCTGCGCTCCATCCTCACGTCACGCATCACGCCTCTCACGGAGGAAGGCCACACGGAAGACCTGATCTCCGAACTGAAGCAAGTCGCCCAGGACGCCTACGAAGGCGTGCTGAACAACCAGCTAAAAGACATAGACGAGAAGCTCAAAGACTTCTATCACGTAGGCGACGAGTACTACGAGATAGCAGGCGGCGGAACGCTAGACTTTAACAAGTTGATGCGCTCGCTCGGCCTGCCGCTCGACATAGTAAACAAGATGCGCGACGAAGACATGGACTACGACCAGGCTCGTGACTTCCTCTTCGACCTCTACAGCCAGAGCTTCGAGCGCGACCAGGAAGCGAAACACGCAAGGCTGCAAACGCAGTTGGAAACCGATGCGGCCCGTGCTGTCGTGGGGGTAGGGAATAGGGTGAGGGATGAGGGAATAGAACTACTCCCTCACCCTATTCCCTACTCCCTACAAGCGGAGCGCCGCACCCGCAGCCTACTAGAGACCATAGACAACAACTTCCCGCTGTCGCCCGCGTCTGCCGCCCGCTACGTCGAAGCTGAGACCGGTAGGGGGTCGATGGCGACTGGAAACACTCAGGGCATAGTTGAAGAGGTCCAAGAGCAGTTAGAGGCTCTTTATGGCGAAGTAGAGAATACGTTGGGCGATGTGTTTATTGAGAGCAACCTGCAAATGCCGCTCATCTCGCTCGTGGACAACCGCCTGCCGCGCTCCGTCTATCGCCAGATTGAGGAGAAGCTAGGGGCCGAGGGCATTGAGGAAATAGAGAACGTGGCCCTAAGCGAGTTGGACCCCGAAGTGCGCGAGATAATCAAAGACGCCTTCGTGCGCTGGCAGGAAGCCGACCTGATGATGCGCGTTATAGACTATCTGTGGACCCGCCACCTGACCACGATGGAGCAGTTGCGCCACTCTATCGGCCTACAAGCCTACGGCCAAAAAGACCCCCTGGTCTCCTACAAAGTCCAAGCCTACGAGCTGTTCGACGAACTAAAAGCCGACATACGACAGCTAGTAGTTCTGAACGTGCTACTGTTGGGCCAGAAAGCCGAGGCTAACCGCCCCCGTCCACAGGCTCCCGCGCCCCAAGCCCAGAGAGCAGTCGCGCCTCCCCAACCCGCACGCGCCTCTGCGCCCACACCCTCCAATGGCCGCAAGGGAGGCGGAGGACCCAACGGCCACAACAAACGTCCCCAACAGAACCAGCGCGAGGCAACCCCCACGCCCGTAGCGTCGCTTCGCTCCGAGGGCAACGCCAAGATAGGCCGCAACGACCCCTGCTACTGTGGCAGCGGGAGGAAGTATAAGCACTGCCACGGGAGGTAAGACCATGATTGAGCAGGAGTTAATAGTCAGGGACCCAGAGATAATGAGTGGCACGCCAGTCTTTAAAGGCACGCGCGTGCCTGTCAAGACGCTGATTGACTACCTTCAAGGCGGACACACGCTCGATGAATTCTTGGACCATTTTCCATCTGTCAATCGAGAGCAGGCTGAGGCCGTGCTGGAGTTGGCGAAGCGATATCTGGTAGCGCAGGCAACGTGAGGATAATCCTCGACGAGAACTTGCCAGTGCCTCTGCGACACCGCTTCCCAGGTAATGAGGTAGTAACCGTAACCTGGATGGGCTGGGCGGGCATTACGAACGGTAGATTGCTCACCCTAGCTGAGGCACACAGCTTCGATGTTTTCATAACAGCGGATCAGAGTCTACAATTCCAACAAAACATTAGTAAGCGCCATATTGCTGTTATCGTACTCGTTGCCGAGGATAACAGCCTGGAAACGCTTGAACCACTCTTGCCTGCAATATATGATACGTTAGAGACGATCCAGGCTGGCGAGGTAGTCCGTGTGTAAATGTTCCAGATATGCAAAAGCCATACTCGTCTACTCACTAATGAAGGAGTTCTATACCATGAGCGTCCCCGCTCGACCGGCTAGAGAGCTGATCTGATGTACGGCGATGTGCATCAAGCATTACCAACGAGTGCCTGGACTGACCCCCTCCACCAATCTTCTGCCTAACCCTCCTTTGGCTACTTGTTTGCCCCCGTTGCGGGCAGAGGGTCTAAGCGGAAAACAGAGCAGGTAGCAGCCAATTGCGCGAATGCCTCTGGCAGCAGGGAAGGCTCCTTAGGCAAGCTATACAGCTGTTGGAAAAAGGATACACCCTGCGGCACTAAACGCGGGAACTGACTCAAGATGGAGGGCCGGTCTCTAACGGGAAGCTCGATCAAAGCGACTCGGTCCGTCTTGCGGCCATAGGAAACGACTCCCCAACCCGCGGCCTGTGCGTTCTTCACCCAGTCGGCGCTGGACAACCCGCCGACCGCGTACCGCGTACCGTCAACTATCATGAGTGACACAGGAGTGGTGCGCAATTTCCCGCTCTTGCGTCCGGGCACCGATAATATATGCACAGGGCCTATCGAAAGCCCGAGATGTTGCAACGATACTATGAGTGGGTTTACCAACTTGAGCCATTTGGGCAAACGCTTGCTTTCCGGCATTGTCTCCTCCTGTTCGTTCTTTTGTATACCTGCCTGAGAGCTTGCTTAACAACTGTAGGGGCGCTGCTTGCCGCGCCCTGTTTGGACCGACAAATATGCTAGGCAACTAATCTTATCTAAGCCTGCTCAGAACACCC
>JBBQIC010000059.1:0-15514 GCA_038324555.1 Chloroflexia bacterium | reverse complement strand
ATTGCGCCGCACCAATCCAGCGTCGCCCCAAAGCGCGATACCACGTCTTGGGATCGAACTACCCGCAGACGACGAAGAGCCAATTAAACATCCAGGGCTTGCCCCCTTATTGACGCATGGCGGCAAGGTCCCTGGGCAAAGCGGTTGGCGAAGCATGATTATTCGCATGTCCTTCGGCCTTCTATCAATCGTGCTATTGGTCCTGGCGTGGTGGACTGTAGCCCTGCTGGGCAATTACCCTTCGTACATTCTACCTACCCCTGCGCAGGTTGGCGAACAACTCTGGGCTAGCGTCCTGGACGGATCGTTGATAGGCGACAGGCCGGGCCACCTCTGGTTCACCATCACCGAGGCCGGGCTGGGCTTCCTGCTGGCGTTCGTGATCGGCACGAGCCTGGGATACCTGATAGGGCATTCGCGCCTCCTTGAAAATTTGTTATCACCCTATATTGCGGTAAGCCAGGGTTTGCCGGTGGTAGCGCTCGCCCCACTCCTGGCGATTTGGATCAACGACGACCTGCTGCGCAAAGTAGTAGTGGTGGCGCTGATCGTCTTCTTTCCTATACTGGTCAATACCATCGTGGCTGTTCGTAGCATAGACCGCTCGATGTACGAGGTAGCGCGCATATCGGGAGCCAACCGTCTGCAAACCATATATTATGTAGAACTGCCGCTCGGCTTGCGGGCGCTCCTGGGCGGGGTGAAACTGGGCTTGACGCTGGCGATCACAGGCGCGGTTATAAGCGAGTTCATATCGTCGGGCGCGGGCCTTGGCTTTCTGCTGACCTTCGGGAGAGACAACTTCCAGACGACTCTGATCTTCGTTGGCCTGGTGTCCCTCGCCGCACTGACCATTACGGCCTACATGCTAGTGACCCTTCTTGAGAAGGCGCTGATTACCTGGGAAGATTGATAAAGTTAACTCAAGTCAAAAACAACGTAAAACGGAGGAGCGAATGACACGTAATAACTGGCGGCGTCTTGTGATGCTTGTATTGGTTGCGCTCTTGCTGGCGAGTTGCGATAGCGGCAACAGCCCCACCGCTACCCCCATCTCCGGGAATCCGTCGGGCGGGCCGGTATCCAGCCAAACGCCCGCTGCCATCCCTACTAGCGACACTTCCGGCGGGCCGACTCCTACAACCAAGCCGTTTCCTACACCCGACAAAGCTCACCCTACAAAGGTCACTATCGCCCTTGGCTTCAACCCCGATATACAGTTCGCGCCCTTCTACGTCGCCCTGAACAAGGGCTATTACGCGGACGAGGGGCTTGATGTGACCTTCAAACACGGCATAGCGCCCGACCTGATCAAGTTGCTCGGTGTGGGCGACCAGGGTGTCAATTTTGCTGTGGCTTCCGGCGATGAGATAATTCCGGCGCGCCTCAGCGATATTCCCGTAGTTTACATAATGACCTGGTACAGGCAATACCCGGTTGCCGCAGCCTCTATCGTGGGCAAGGGTCCCACCCTCAAGTCGCCCGCCGACCTGAAAGGCAAAGTCGTGGGCGTGCCCGGCCCATTCGGTTCTACCTATACCGGGTTGTTAGCTTTGCTAAAAGTGGGCGGGATGACCACCCAGGACATTACCCTCAAGCCTATTGGGTTCAGCCAGATCGCAAATCTTGTCGCGGGCAAGGTTGACGCGGCGATGGTCTATGCGGCCAACGAACCTACGCAGCTTCGCGGCCAGGGCCTGGAAGTCAGTACCCTCAACGTGTCAGACTACGTGAAGCTGGCGTCTAACGGCCTTGTCACAAACGTCCAGACATTCAAGAACGACCCGCTTCTGGTCGCCCGGTTAGTGCGCGCCACGTTGAGAGGCATCCAGGATACGATTAACGATCCCACAGGCGCGTACCAACAGTCACTAAAACAGGTTCCCGAAGCGGGCGGCGCGAACAAAGACCTCCAGATGAAGGTCCTCCAAGAGACCATAAAACTGATGCAGGCCAAAGCTGGCGATCCTGACGCGAGCCTCCCCCCAGGCTACACGGACGTGAGCGTTTGGTCGGACACCCAGGACCTCTTGTATGACGCCAAGCTCATAACCAAGAAGGGCCACGTCACCGAGATGTTCTCGAATCGCTTCGTACCCACAGCCCCATAGGCAGAACCTGTAGGGGCGCACGGCCGTGCGCCCCTACAGAATATCTCTATTCCCTCACCCTACTCCCTACTCCCTACTCATCATTCGTTACGCCGGACGCGGATGTTCACGGTGCTGCCTTTGGGGAGAACTGTGCCTTTCGCCGGGTCCTGGCTGTAGACCGCGCCAACAGGCACTTTGTCTATATCGTTGCCAACCTCGGCGCGACCTACCTGGGTCACAGCGCCCATTGCGAGGCCCTGGCCGGCCAGCACCTGCTGGGCAAGGTCCAACGTCATGCCTGTGAGGTCTGGCGCATTCGATGTTTCTCCCATGCTGACGTACACCTTTACCGTGCTGCCCGACTTGACAGAGGCGTCAGCAGGTGGGTCTGAGCGCGTGACTACACCCCTGGGAATATTTAGACTACCCTCGTATGCAAAGTCTACTTTTAGCCCTGCGCCTTCCAGGGTCGTTCTCGCCATGTCGGGGTCTGTGTTGGTAAGGGGAGGCAATTTGATGGGTGGCGGCCCGGCGCTCACTCTTACACGTATCAGGCTGGTTTTCTTAAGTATAATGTCCGGCTGTGGGTCTTGCTGGAAAACTGTGTCTTCAGGCCATTGCACCGTTTCTTCGCGGTCGGCTTCCTGTATCACAAAGCCGGTCTGGGTAGCAAGCGCCCTGGCGTCGCCCGACTTGAGGCCAACGAGGTTGGGCACTTTGACCGAGATAGGCGTGCTGGTTGACGTGGGGGTAATAGTGGACGTGCTGGTGGGCGTGCTCGTAGAGGTCCTTGTGGGCGTGCTGGTCGGTATGATCGGCGTAGGGGTGGGGCTGGGCACGATACCACTTGGGCTGAGAAACGACGAGATAGAAGGTCCAAACCAGACAGCGAGTGCCAGGAGCGCCGCTAACAGCCCGATTCCCAGTATCACCGCACCGATAGTGACGCAGCCCACGCCGCCCGTCTGTGAGCGAGCGCCCGGACCGCGCATTGCCACCGAGGTTGGGGCTGCGAGTGGACTCGCCATGTGGCGCGTTGCAGCGCCCACCGTCGCGCCCGCAGCAGCAGGGTAGCCGCCCCTCTGAACGCTTACGGTCGACGATCCACCCGTTGGCTGGCGACCGCTCCTGTTCGCGCCCCCGGTGGTCTGCCGTGAGGCCGTTGAGCTAACGTTGGTGCGCGCTACCGGTATCGCAGTGGTGGCTTGAGCGCCACTTGCTTCAAGGTTGCGCAAGGCTCTTTCCATTTCGGCTGCACTGGTGAAGCGTTGCGAAGGGTCCTTCGCCAACGCTTTCATGATGATAGCTTCGAGTCGGGGCGGTATGTTCGGGTTCAACCTGCTGGGAGGCTTTGGTATCTCGCTGATGTGCTTGTAGGCCAGTCCAATGGCGGTGTCACTCTCGAACGGCAATTTCCCCGTGACCATCTCGTACAGCGATACGCCCACAGCGTAAATATCCGACTGCGGGACTACCCGTTCGCCCTTCGCCTGTTCGGGCGAGAAATAATGCACCGTGCCCAGCGCCTGGCCTGCTTCCGTCAGGCCGAGGTCGGAGACGCTCTTGGCTATGCCGAAGTCGGTGACTTTGACCCCGCCCTGGTTGGTGATAAGCACGTTCTGAGGTTTGATGTCGCGGTGGATAAGTCCGCTGCGGTGGGCGTATTCCAGCCCTGCCAGTATCTGAGCAGCTATCGAAACGGCGGTGTCAACAGGGAGTGGCGCGGAGCGCGTAATCAACTCCTTGAGGCTCTCGCCGACGATGTTCTCCATGACGATGTAATAGCAGTCGCCGTCCTGCCCTACATCATATACATTGACGATATTCGGGTGCGCCAGATTAGCCGCCGCCTGCGCCTCACGCTTGAAGCGGGCCACAAATTGCTCGTCTCTGGCGTATTGATCGCGCAGCACCTTGACCGCGACCACGCGCCCCAGTATATTATCGCGCGCTTTGTATACCTGGGCCATGCCGCCGCCGCCGACCACGCCGATAAGCTGGTAGCGTCCATTGAGGACGCGGCCCTCACCGCCACCCACATTATTACCACTATTACCATTGACCAACTTTGTATCCCCTCGATGCGCCCGCCCACACGACTAAACCTCGCTGGCACATGCCTTGCAAGCAAGCAAAATGGCAGCAGGCTTATTTATCCACATACACTTCATTGTGCTTATACTCTACTACTATCAACATGAATTGTAAACGAGCCTGAGAAGGCTTGTCAAACTCATAGATAAAACCGTAGGGGCCTGCCCCTAGGCGCGAACTTAAGGGCAAACAAACCCTCTGACCCTTGTCATTCTGAGCGGAGTGAAGAATCTCGTCCCTCGCGTAGATGCTGGATTTACCATGTCCCACTCATCCTGGTCCACGACGAGATTCTTCACCCCGTTCAGAATGACAAGGGTCAGAAGGTTTGTTTGCCATGCAGCCTCCTTAAGTTCGCGCCTATGGGCAGGCCCCTACGATTTTATCTCTTATCAGAACAGTTATCTTACTGCGGTGGAGTTGACGCGAACACCCAGTAACGGTAACATAGATTGCGTATGCAAGATAATAATTCGTTCAAGACGCGCAGATCAATAATAGAGGTAGCAGTATGTTAGGAGGTATAGCCCTGATACTGCTCCTTGTAGCGACTACCGGCTACTTTGTCGCCAGCGAGTTCGCCCTGGTGAGCGTGCGGAAGACACGTATCGAGCAACTCATCGGCGAAGGCCAGGCGACTGCCTCTCAGGTCAAGTACGCGATAGAGCATCTACAGGTTTACATAGCCGCCACACAGGTTGGCATCACCATGGCGAGCCTCGGCCTGGGCGCGCTGGGTGAGCCTGTGCTGGCCGATGTGTTCGACCCTCTGCTCGAAGCTATTTTGCCCCGCCAGTGGGTAGAGCAGTTTGTAAAGTTACATGGCATAGCCGTCGTCATCGCCTTCATAATCGTGACCGTCCTAGAGATTGTCCTGGGTGAGATCGTCCCCAAGATGATAGCTCGCCAGCGCTCGGATAAAACCGCGTTATTTATCATTAGACCGCTCAACTTCTTCGTTATGATCTTCAAGCCTCTTATCTGGGTTATCAACACGCTGGGAAATGGCGTGTTGCGCCTGATAGGGCTTGGACCCGGCGACGAACATGTGAATGTGCATTCCGTCGAAGAGTTAGAACTCCTGGTCGTATCGAGCCGAGAGGCAGGGGTGCTGGAAGAGGGAGAGGAAGCTATCCTCCGTCGCGTGTTCGACCTTGGAGAACTCTCTGCCCGGCAGGTGATGGTGCCGCGCACGGAGATAGCGGCTATTCATATTGATGCTTCGCTCCCCGAAATTATAGAGACTATCGAAAAGGATAAGCATAGCCGCTTCCCCGTCTACGAAGATGATCTGGACAGCATAGTGGGTGTGCTCTACGTCAAAGATGTGTTCCTGGTCATGGCTCACGATGTCGTTACTCCCCAGAATGGCGCGTCCGTGCCTTCCGCCACCAATGTCAGCGTCAGGACGCTCATGCGCGAAATACTCGAAGTGCCCGAATCGCTGAGTGTGAACGACCTGCTGACCCGAATGCAGCAGCGCCGTATCCACATAGCCGTCGTTATTGACGAATATGGCGGCACAGCGGGCATGGTCACGCTTGAGGATGTTGTCGAAGAGATCGTGGGTGAGGTGCGCGACGAATTCGAGGTTGGCGAAGAGCACCCGAACTTCGTGAGCACGCCCGAAGGCACGCTGGTCAGTGGGCTAACTGCCATTGACGACGTGAACGAGCGGCTCAAGCTGTCCCTGCACAGTGAGGCCGACACCCTTGGGGGCTATGTGTTCGAGTTGCTTGGCCGCAAACCCGAACTGGGCGATGAGGTGGAGGTGAACGACCATGTATTCCGTGTAGAAGACCTGGACGGCCTGCGCATATCTGAGGTCAGGGTGCTTCCGCACGGCAAGGTCACTTCTCTGCCGGATGAGGAGGAAGAATGAGCACTGACTTGAAGTCTCCAAATAGCGGCGAGCGCTTGCAGAAGATACTCGCCAACGCGGGTGTGGCCTCGCGCCGCGCCGCCGAAGAAATGATAGCGGCGGGCAGGGTTCGCGTCAATGACAAAGTCATTACCGAGATGGGAGTGCGCGCAGACCCTCTCACCGACCGGATCGAGGTTGACGGCAAGCCGATTACGTCGCCCAAGGCCGCACAGCATACAGGGACGCGAACAATCACGCCCGCGCTGGTTTACATAATATTGAACAAGCCCGCCGGGGTCGTCACGACCGCAAAAGATACTCATGGGCGCACGACGGTGCTCGATATTCTCACAGGGGCGCGCTTGCAGGAGCGCGGCCTTCGGCTGTATCCTGTTGGCAGGCTGGACGCGGATACAACGGGGTTACTGCTCATAACCAACGACGGCGACCTTACCTTCCGTATGACGCACCCCCGCTACGGCGTGGAAAAGGAGTACCGCGTTTTGGTGCGCGGTCACCCCAACCCCGCTGTGCTGAAGAAATTGCGCGAAGGCGTAGAAATAGAGGAAGGTAAGCAGACGATAGACGATAGGCCACAGACGATAGACGCATCGTCCACTGTCCATCGTCTATCGTCCCTACTTACGGCCCCCGCGCGGGTAGAGGAGCTAGGCAAGCGGGGCGAACATACATGGCTGCGCATAGTTATCCATGAAGGCCGGAAACGGCAAGTGCGCCTCATGACGGCCGCCGTAGGCCACCCGGTAATCGAGCTACAGCGCGTCCGTTTCGGCTCCCTGTCGCTGGGCAACCTGGGGCCGGGCCAATGGCGCTACCTGGCTCTCCATGAGGTACACGCGCTTCGCAAGGCGGTTGGACTGAAGGCTGGGAATAGGGTGAGGGAGTAGGGTGAGGGAATAGTTCTTATTCCTACTCCCTCACCCTACTCCCTCACCCTATCTTTCTCCCTAACACAGAAGGAGGTAGCGTTTTGGCAAAGGACCTGCCACGCAGTATAGCAATAGATGGCCCCGCCGGAGCGGGCAAAAGCACCATTGGAAGGCTCCTCGCAGAGCGCCTTGGCTACCTCTTCCTCGATACGGGCGCGATGTACAGGGCCGTCGCGTTGGCCTCTCTCGATAGGGGTATATCCACCACGAACGAGCCTCTGCTGGCAGACCTGGCCGAGCATCTTCCAATCCACATTGAACGTCCACAGCCTGGCGAGGCCGATGGCAGAGCCTACACGGTGCTTCTGGGCGAGCGCGACGTGACGTGGGAGATACGCCAGCCGCAGGTGGAGTCTGTTGTTTCAGAGGTGGCTTCGTGGCCTTCGGTGCGCGCCGCGATGGTGCGGCAGCAGAGGCGCATGGCCCACCTTGGCCCGGTGGTCATGGTCGGGCGTGACATCACCACCGATGTGCTCCCCGACGCCGATCTGAAAATCTACCTCGATGCCTCCCTGGACGAACGCGCCACGCGCCGATGGGAGGAACTGACGGGGCGCGGCAGGGACGTTTCGCTGGAACAGGTAAAGAGCGAGATAGCCCACCGCGACGACCTCGACATGCACCGGGCAGCAGGCGCGCTAAGAATAGCCCCCGACGCCATTAGCGTTCATACAGATGGCCTCGCCATTGAGCAGTCATTACAAAAGATCCTCGACCTGGTACATTCTGGGAGGCTCGGAAACGAGCATATTTAGCCAATTGGCTTATGTCTCAATCAAGACAAACACTAGTTATTCATGTTACGTGCTCTATCGAAGGAACGAACCCATTAACCCGTGTCATTCTGAACGGAGTGAAGAATCTCTCCGTTTACCCTTATGTTGGAGAACGGTTTGTGCCCAAGCATCCACGCCTGTAACGAGATTCTTCACTCCGTTCAGAATGACACGGGTTAGTGGGTTCGTTTCCCTCGGCCGTGTGCCAGATATATCTCTACGGTTGCATAACGTGAGTTAGTTAATTGAGATGTAGGAGACCTTTATCGTTTCTTAACGCGCTTCTGTAGAAAGCGCTGTAAGCACGCGCTCCGGCGTCATAGGTTGGTCCGTGATCCACACACCACAGGCGTCGTGGATGGCGGCAGAGACGGCGGGCGTGAACGGCACTAACGGCATCTCGGCCACGCCACGCGCTCCATAGGGGCCGTTGGGGTCGGCGCTCTCTAGTATGATCGGTATTATCTCAGGCATATCCATCGCGGTTGGCAGTAAGTAGGTGCTGAAGTAGGGCGTGAGTATCTGCCCCTCTCGCACCTGGAAGTGCTCCATGAGCGCGTAACCAAGAGCCTGGGCCAAACAACCCTCGATTTGCCCCTCTACCTGCTGGCGGTTGATGGCCTGCCCCACGTCATGTACGCTGATTACTTTCAACACCCGCACCTGTCCCGTCAGTGTATTGACTTCAACCTCGACAGCTTGCGATGCGTAGCCGTAGGCGTAGTTGGGCCGTCCGGCGGTCGTTACCGGATCAAGCCCTGTTGTAGAGGGCGGGCGGTACTGGGCGGTGGCGCGTGCCGGGCGTTCTCCATTATTCCAGGCGGCCAATGCCTTAGCCGCAGCGTCATATACGGCGCGCCCGCCCATGAGGGTCATCCGCGATGCAGAGGCGCTGCCCGCGTTCGGGGCTTCGCTGCTGTCGTCCGTGACCATCTCTATCAATGGGGCTTCGCCTCTGCCTTCCGGCCTCTCGAAGGGCAGCCCAAGGGTCTCGGCGGCTATCTGGCGCAGGATAGTATGCGCGCCCTGGCCCACGTCAGCCGCGCCAACCCGCACCGTAGCGTGCTCTATCTGATCCCCACCATATAGCTCCACTGTCGCCGTCGCCTGTTCAGGATAGCCAAACGAGTAGCCAATATTCTTTATGCCGCAGGCGATACCGACGCCGCGCACAAGGTAGGGTGAGGGAATAGGGTGAGGGAGTAGGATGGAGGGAATAGGGTGGAGGGGCGCACGGGATTTCGCTTTGCTCCATTGCGCCCCTACTCCCTCGTCCCTCACCCTATTTCCTATACGTGCGCGCATTTCCTCCGCGCAACGCTCCAACACGGGCAACGCGCTCACCCCTGGGGGCAACGGCTGCTGGGTCGGCTCTATGCTGCCCTCGCGGTAGATGTTTATTCGCCGCATCTCAACAGGGTCAATATCCAGCGCGTGTGCCAGCCGCGTGACCATGACCTCTGCGGCGAACTGCGCCTGGGGCGCACCGAAGCCCCGGAAGGCTCCGCACGGTACGTTGTTCGTGTAGGCCACGTAGCCGTCCACAGCGATATTTGGTACTTCGTAGCAGCCGCTTGCGAACAGTGAGGCGATCTTGAGCACTTCAGTGCTCGTCGAAGCGTAAGCGCCACCGTCCGCCACCAGCTCGGCTTGCACTGCCGTAATGCGTCCGTCCTTCATTGCGCCCCATTTGCAACGGATGGCGAATGGGTGGCGCTTGTGGTGCGCCGTCATCGATTCCTCGCGGCTCCAGACCATAGCCGTCGGGCGGCGCAATTTCCAGGTGGCGAGCGCCAGTAGGTGCTGGATGGACAGGTCTTCGCGCCCGCCAAACGCCCCTCCGATGGCCGCGTAGCGTATCACCACCTGCTCCTCCGGTAGTTGCAGCATGGCGGCTATCTGTCGGCGGTCTTCGTGCAACCACTGGCCCGCAGTCTCGATCACTAGCCGGTCCCTGTTGTCTATATATGCGATACCCGCTTCGGGTTGGAGATAAGCGTGCTCCTGCCAGGAGGTCGTAAACTCGCCTTCGAGCACGATGTCTGCTTCAGCAAACGCCCGTGCAGCGTCTCCCTTACGGATCGGGACGTGCCCCAACAAATTGGTACCCAGGTGTTCGTGAACGAGCGGCGCGCCCGTCTCTAAGGCTTGTTTTGCATCACTCACAACCGACAAGTCCTCATAATCAACCTGGACCAGCTTCGCGCCCTCCTCGGCTGCTCCTGCGGTTTCAGCAATAACAATCGCTACCCTGTCGCCCACGTAACGCACCACGTCGCCGCAAAGCGCCGGTTGGTCGGCCAGCACAAGCCCAAAGGCGTTGTAGGGCACATCGGCGGCTGTGAGTACAGCTACGACGCCTGGATGCGCCAATGCCTGGCTCGTATCAATAGAGCGAATACGGGCGTGCGGGCGGTGGGCGAACACTATTTTGATGCGCAGCATATCGGCACGCACGAGGTCCGCCGGATAAGCCGTAGCGCCCGTCACTTTGCCCAGCGCGTCAGGCTTGGGCACAGAGGCTCCGATGAGGGTGGTCATGGGTGGGGTCCTTCTTTGGGAGTAGGGTGAGGGAATAGGGTGAGGGAGTAGGATAAGAACTATTCCCTCACCCTATTCCCTCACCCTACCCCAGCATAGCGTCCAATATCTTGCGATACCCCGTACACCTGCAAATGTTACCGCTTATCGCCACCTGGACTTCTTCCACATTGGGTTGGGGCCTCTCGTCCAGCAGCTTTGCGCCCGCCATAATCATGCCTGGGATGCAGAAGCCGCACTGCACGGCGGCGTGGTCAATGAACGCCTTTTGAAGGGGGTGTAGGGGCGCAATGGAGCGAAGCGAATTCCCGTGCGCCCCTACGGGTGTCCCTGCGGTATTCGGCGCGGTGTCTGCCAGGCCTTCAATTGTGGTAACGCTGGCGTTGTGCGCCTGGGGAGCGGGCACGAGGCACGACATCACCGCCTGCCCGTTCAGCCACACAGTGCAGGCCCCACATTCGCCTTCCGCACAACCTTCTTTTGTGCCTGTCAAGCCCGTGTCTTCGCGCAAAGCGTTCAACAACGATTTGTTATGCGCGTGGGCCAGGTGGTATGGCTTTCCGTTGATCGTGGTATCTATGGTCCCCGTGAATCGGGCCATCGGCTGCGCCATGTAGGGGTGAACCTTCTGTTCGTCCTGGTTGTCTGTATTCCGGTTGCCTGTGTCGAGCAGCACTGGTCGCGCCGGGAAGCCTTCTGCCTGCCTGCCGTCTCTAATGCGTCGCAGGCCATCAGCAACCAGAGAGGCCAGGGTCGTCAGCCTGTAGGAGGCAGTGCCGCGCAGGTCGTCTATCGGCCTAACGTCGGCGCACGCCAGCCTGCCCGCCTCCTCACAAACGTCTTGCGTAAGCCCCTTGCCGACGAGGTACGCTTCTGCCTGCTGTGCATGGACGATGATGGGGGCCAGACTGCCGAGGGTGATGCAAGCCCCGCTTACTATAATCTCGCCAGCCGCGCCAGCCGCGCCCGCTCCGCCGTCAAACGTCAGGACCATCGCAACGTGGATAACCGAAATAGCCTGGGCGCGCCGCAGTCCCAGTTTGATGAACAGGCCGCGCTGGTTTGCTCGCAACGCAGGAAAGCGTATTTCTCTGAGCAACTCGTCCGTTGCCAGCACCGTGCGGCGCACTCCCTGGTAGAACTTGTCCATCGGAACGACCCGCTCGCCGTTCTCCTGGCTAACCAGCACGACCTCCGCCCCCAGCGCCATGAGCGGAGTAATTGTATCGTTGGCGGGCGAGGCGGTGATGAGGTTGCCCGCAACTGTGCCCCGTGTGCGTATCTGCGGCGCGCCAACCTCTACGCACGCCTGCGCCAGTGGCAGCGCCCCCCGATGGCATTCCTGCGACGCCAGCACATCGTTGTGCGTCGTAAGCGCACCCAGGCGTATAACACCGCTATCCTCCCGCACGTATCGTAGGTCGCGCAGGTTGGTTATATCAATGAGCGTAGAGGTTGGCTTGATGCCGCGCTGCAACTCGACCATAACGTCTGTGCCGCCCGCGACGATACGCGCTCGCCCTGCGTGCTCGTGCAGCAGCCGGAGCGTTTCTTCTACAGTGGTGGGTTGGAGATAAGTTTGCCACATCGCAAACTCCGTATTTGTAGACTTATTGAGGAAATCTCAGTTCAAGTCATCATAAGTGAACGTGGGTCGCCTATCGTGCTGAGTGTCAAACTTGCTGGTATCCGCGACCCTGTTCTTGCGAGACTTGCCCGGCGGTTCCGTCGCTGAATATTTAGCCGAATCGAGTTCATATTCAATCTCTGAGTTCAGTTCTTCCAGCAACCGGACCTTGTCGCCAAAGGAAAGCTGTCTTATTATCTCCATTATTTTCCATAAAGCGGTCGTCTCCTCCATCTCATGTCCCTCCTGACCAACTAGATTGCTGCCTGGGGTACCCGACATGCGCAGGCAGTGTTTTGGCTTGGCAGCATCCAGCGCACCCAACTTCTGCGCGCTTCACACATAGTATTTGCCAATCCCTGGCCCATTATATACTATTTTCGCTTACTATTTCCCTTCAAGTAAGTGTTCAGATTAGGGGTGCAGCCGTAGGGGTGAGGGAGGTGTGCTATTGACCTCAACTATAATTGCCCAGCGGGAGGTCGCCTGGCGGGAGGTCGCCGGGCAATTAGATGTAACAGTCAACCAGCAGGGCGCACGGGATTTCGCTTCGCTCCCTTGCCCCCTACGGGCGGGTTGCACAAGAACTAGCTAGACTATGCACTAGAGCAAAAGGGGTTTAGGTCTCTACAGCCTAATCTAAGCGAATTGCGAATGGCATTATTGCATATAGTATAGCTTACGGACAGGAGTTAGGCGGGGGGCAACTCACTGCATAAACAAGTTCGTGGATAAACTGTGCAGCTTCGGCTCTTGTCGCGTTAGGGGCTGTATAGAAGCGACCGCCATTCCCTCCACCGTCTTGCTCTCTGCGGTACTGTATAACACCTGCATCATATAGCACCTCTATGTAATGGTAGAATGCATTCGACGTGTCTACATCATAATAGTCCGGCCCGCCTGTATCATGCGTAGCCGATAACCACCCCTTCCATATACCGGCGTTCGCTACTATTTTGGACATCTGGCCGCGTGTGATGTTGTCGGCGGGGAGGAATGTACCGTCAGCATACCCGGAAATGATCCCGGCATTGTAAGCTGTTTCTATGTAGGAGTAGAAAATATTCGTGGTTGGCACGTCAGAAAAGTGGGGTCCACCTGACGTATTGATTGGTATGTTTAGGCCGAGCACCACTATCTTGCAGAACTGCTGCCTTGAAACCGGGTCGTTCGGTTTGAAGCATGGAGAGCTATCGCAAGGAGGGTCAGTATTGTAGCCATGTATGATATTTTCGCTATCAGCCCATCCTATGTAGCGATGCGCCCAGTGGGTAATAGGCACATCAGTGAAGTGATAACTATAGACACTGGAGCTACCGGAGATACAGTAGGTTCCACCCTCGAAGTCTTGGCACTGAATATTTCCGACATAATAAACATCGCTTTTAGGCGCGCCCGCCGCGCCGTAGTTGCCAGTAACATACCAGTTTTCTATTGGATGCACGCCACTGGCAGTCGGGGCAAGGCCAACCGTATGTGGCCCATTACGGCTACGGTCTACATGGATAAACGTGTTGCCTATTACGGTACCCTCGTTAAGATCTGTAGGCGCGGGAGGCTCAGGCGAAGGCGTAGGGGAAGGCTCAGTGGCGCTATATGATGCAAAGCCCGACGCCCATTTATAGTCGGTAATGGACGCTCCTATGTTGTTTGGCCTCTGGGAGAACCAACCATACGGATCAAGCACATTGCCTATGGTATCGTAGGGCATATTGAGATATAGTCCAAAGTGTAAATGCGCTCCGGTACCTGCACCTGTGCTCCCGCTATATCCTATGAGTTGATCACGCGCCACATAAGAATGATAAATTGCAATCGTGCTATTAAGATGTCCATATAGGGTGTAAAACTGGGGATTCTCTTTATCTCTGAGTATCACGTACTTCCCATAGCTACCGTTGTCCGCAGTATGTACCTTATAAGCATAAGCAGCGTGCGCTGCATAAACTGGCGTGTTCCACGTTACAGCTATGTCAAGCCCCGGATGACCATTGTACCAATATTGCCTCCCTGTTGTAGGTATCGTTCCTACAGCGGTTACTCCACATTGAAGTGTTGTAGTACCCTGCTCACCTGTGTAGGGCTGAAGCATATAATCAGTTGACCCTCCGCAATAAAAGCCAGGCGTGTGGTCAACCATAGAGGTGTAAATTATGTCAGATGGGTCCTGACTGCGGCGCTTCGTAGCAATAGGGTAAGTAAGCAGAAACCACTCAGTTTCCGGTGCAAGCGATTTGTGTACAACCGGAGGAGTAGCCTTATTTGACTGGTCAGCACGAGCGACTACCGCTAAAGAGACAGTAATGGTAGCCACAATGACCATTACCAAAAGACGAGATAGGCGATTGCGTTTCATTAGAACCTCCTGTGGACTACCTTATCGTGTAAGTTAGTGGGCCAAGATGGCCGGTTATTTGAAGATTAGCGGATGCACCAACGACTGATTAGTTGAGCCGGTGATAAGCGTTGTAAATGTGCCGTCGCTTGTTGATACAACGCCAAGGTTGCGCAGGCCCGATGAGCTACCTGCTGTTGAGGCTAATATGAGGCTACCGCCTGGCGTCCATTGCAAACCGCTGCTGCTTACCTTATCGAAATGAGTAAGTCGCGTGGGGGTTAGGTTACTCATGTTAGCAATGAAAATGTTGGTATAGACTGTTTCAGGAGCGCCATACCATATGCCGCGGTCATTGTCAGTAATTGGTGAATCGGCGCGTAAGAACGCAATCATAGAACTGTCATCAGACCATGTTGGGTCAACATCCCAAACATTCTCCCCGCTTATTGATTTCTGTTCTTTAGTAGCCAGATTCAGCAACCATAATCCCATATAATGAGAATCGCTCCACTTCGTCCCATCCCGTAAACTAATTTTGGGCGATAAAAAGCTTATGAACTTACCGTCTGGCGACCAAGCCGGATAATCACTTTCTCTTTCGCTACCCATATCGACTATCTTTTGTGGGTTAGTACCATCTATATTGTAGATCCAGAATCCAGTGAGTTTGCTATCCACATCTCCTACATCGGAAAATAGCCTATTGCGGTCCGGTGACAGGGCAGTATTATCAGCAGACGAAAATTGCTGGGGAGGGAACGGCACTCTCGAATAGGATGCCCCATCTTTACCAGCAACGGCAGCAACAAGGTCACCAGTCTGTTGAACTGCAAATTTATCATTATCTATCCAACCTAATATACGGTCGGGGGACCTTGGATAGTAATACTTATAAAGGTCATAGTGGTTATCATAGTCTGGAATTGATTGTACAGTGTAATTATTGAGGTTTATTACCGAAAGCCAATAAGTCGGAAAACCTTCACCGACAAGTGGCTCAAGGGTAAGTACTGCAATAGATTGATGATCCGGCGATACGGCTATGTCTGTCAGCTTTAGAGGACTCGCCCATTTAACAATCGCCTTAGCATCCGATATGCCAGGCGTGGGGCTGTCGCTGTAAATACCAGTCCATATAGTCAAATCGTTGGGGGTTTCGGCGCCCCAAGCGATATTGGTAGCCACACTCGCTTTAGACACAGCTCGCCCTGGAGTCACAACATGAGTTACC
>JBBQIC010000058.1:0-15650 GCA_038324555.1 Chloroflexia bacterium | reverse complement strand
CGAATCTATTATGCCGTTCTCCATGAAGGAATCGCTCCGGTCGAGTTGAACCGTTGCGTCAAAGATGAAGTTGTTGGTGAGAAACTCACGTATTTGTTGTTCGGTCTGATCAGGAATCATATGATTACGCTCCGTTATTAGTCTCGTACCTAGTGCAAGATCAAGCAACGTATTCGAGATTGCCCGTAGGGGCGCACGGCCGTGCGCCCTGCTGGTTGACTGTTACATCAAGAGGGCGCACGGCCGTGCGCCCCTACGGGCAATCTCGAACATGTTGCTTGATCTTGCACTAGGTTAGGCGCTGAGGAGCAACAAAACAGAAAGCCGCCTGCGAGCAAGGCGGCTTTCTGTTTTGTTGCTTTCCCTAAATTACCACAGGGCTGGTGAACAGGAGCACCACGTCGCCATTGGAGAACGAATAGTCAGTGTAGCCGCAGAAGGTGAAGCCCTCCTTGCGGCAGAAAGCTACGGCGGGGAAGTTTTTGGTGGGGGTCTCCAGCATGAGGACGCGGACGTGATTGCTCTGCTCGTAGCGCGCCCAACGCCGGACTGCCGCTATCAGCATCGAACCTATACCTTGCTGGCGCATGGTGTTTGCCACCACCAGCGAACTGATCCAGCCTATGCCGGAGCCAGGAACCAGTGTTAGCGTCAGGTAGCCACACAGCTTTGTACCCTGGAAGGCAATGAGCGCCAGGTCGGCTAACCTCAGTGCGTGCAGGCGCGACAGGAGAGCATCTTCGTTGCCATCCTTGAGAGAGGCTGCTATCGGACCAAGCACTTTGCGCGCTCTGGGCAGCCTCACGGGGCGGAAGGTCACGGTAAAAGGCGAGTCTCCAAGCGATAGGCTGCTATTCAGTTGGAACGGCATCGTTCCAGGGTCGCCCCGCACGGCCTCTACCTGCCACGTATGAGTCGCAACGTAGCTGTCATCGAGCGTGAGGCAAGGCTGCAAGTCGGCGTCCTCGGCAGCACGTATTTCCACCGGCAGGGTGGTGGTTCTCATAGGGTCGCTTCGCTCCCGACGACAGACGATGGGCGAAGGACGATGGGCGAAGGACGATAGACAATGGACGGTAGCCCATAGCTGCCATCGTCTGTCGTCCATCGTCCATCGTCCGCTATGCTCATACCGGCTTTTCCTCGTCGATGTCTTTTCGGGTGGGGAGCGGGCGGGTTGTGAAGAGGCCACGCCGTTGCGAGCCGTCCTCCTCCCTGCGCAGGCGGTTCAGAATAGTGCTGGGCCTGTCCTCCTCGAAATCGGGCGGTGGAGCGACCACAGCCATCTCCGGCTTCATCTCGGTCGGGATGCCCGCGTTTTCGGCCAGTTTTATCAATTCGGGGTGGGACGTTAGCAAGACCGCGTCGGCGCGCGACTCGTCCAGCAGGGCTTGCAACCTGTGAAACTCGGTAGGTTCAAGCAGAACGAGGGGCGGGTTAGGCACCGAAATGAGCAGGTGTGGGCGCGAAGCTCCGTTGGCCTTGCTTACGAGGGCTGCCTGGCGCACCTGGTCCGAGATCGTACTCCAGGTGTCGCTGCTCTCCAGCGTCAGGAGGGTGCGGGCGGGTTCCTCGCGCAGTTTGCCGTTCAGATAGATAGCAACTATCTTGATCGTGGCAGCCATTGGAACGGCCAACAGCAGACCCAATATGCCCGCCAGCGCCGCGCCCGCCAGAACTGAGAAGATGACGACGAGCGGGTGAAGATGCACCAGCCTACCGATTAGGAAGGGCATCACGAAGTTATCTTCGAGTTGGCGTATAACAGTGTAAGTAATTGCCACCGCGATTGCCAGGACGACGGGCGTCCAACCAAAGGGCGCGGACCCCTGCGTGAGGGCCACGAGCACGGCTGTTGCGCCCGCCGTGTATGGACCTATGAAGGGCATCGTCTCTACCAGGCCAGTGAAGATGGCAAGAAGAGGCGCGAAACGCACATGCAACAGCGTTAGCGCCACGAAAGTGATCGTGCTTATCATTGCCACGAGGAAGAGTTGGCCGCGAATGTAGGCGCTCAATACGTGGTTGATACGCATCACCCAGGGGCCAAGCTCGGCGCGCAGGGCAGAGGGCATGGATTTGGAGATGCCAGCGCCTATGCGGTCCATTTCCAATAGCAGGAAGAAGGTGGCAACGAGGTAGACCAACAGCTTGAGTATGCCTTCAAAGCCACGGGCCAGGGCGGGCAGGGCGCTTCTGCCAAACTGCGCCGTGAGTAGCAGCGACAACTGCCTGCTTATCTCGCCGTCGGGCGCGTTGAAGTCTATTCGGGTGCCGAGCACGTCTATCACGCTGCTGTTCTTGTCGAGGAAGCCGTTTTGCTGAAGGGTCTTTCCGGCTTCTTTGATGTGATGCGGCAATTCCCTTACAAGCTCAGTCAATTGCTGGCTCAGGAGGGGCACAAGCGTGCCAAGACCCCAAATTACCAACCCAAAAAGTAGTACATAGAGGAGCACGGCCCACAAGCGCCGGGGCATACCTGTGCGCTGGGCAAGGAAAAGCACCAGAGGATTGAGTACGTAGGCCGTAACCAATGCCCAGATGAAGGGCGACAGTATATCATGCACTTCCCACAGAAAGAGCAATGTGACCGCGACAGCAAGCCACAGGATCGTAGCCTTAGCGCGGGACGATAGATAAATACGTTCGGTCATATCTGTTTAGAGAACACCCCGCTAGTTAGGGTCTTAAGGGCAATAATACCACAGTACGGTGGGGTTTGCTAGGGGCAGGCGGATGGACATCAGGGTCTATTCAAAGTCGCTGGTGTTGGGGTTGAGAAACCAACTAGACCTTGTCATTCTGAGCGAAGCGAAGAATCTGGTCGTCAGGCACTGTGTTTAGGTTTAGAGATTCTTCGCTTCGCTCAGAATGACAAGGTCTAGTTGGTTGGTCTTTCCCTTGCATTTCCGACTTTGAATAGACCCTGGGATGGACATGGTGTATTCAAAGTCAGAAATATAGAGGAAAGAGGACCCACTCACCCGTGTCATTCTGAGCCGCAGCGAAGAATCACTGCGGGGTCGTAAGCGTTTGGGAAGAGGCTCTTGTCCCCCGACGCTGTGGTAAGGTTAGTGATTCTTCACTCCGTTCAGAATGACACGGGTGGGTGGATCCTCTTTCCTCTATATTTCTGACTTTGAATACACCCTAGCGGATGGACGAAAGACGATGGACGAAAGCTCTTGTTGTCACCATCCATCGTCTTTCGTCTTTCGTCTTTCGTCCTATTGCTGCTTCGTCACTCTGTAAATAGTGTAACGCGCCTGACGCTCGCTTACCTGGCTGTGCGCTTCGATTGTTGCGATTGTGTTCTGGGTTAGGCGAGCCATGCCTTTTTGGTGTAGCACAACCAGGGGCGCGTTCATGGCCCTGTCGAGAATGTCGGCTTGTGGTGCGGGTCGCTGCATTATGGCGTAGGCGTCGTTGCTGTGTTCTCCACGTAAGGCAGAGCCAACGAGGTCGCCCCAATCGCGGGTGTTGAGACCGAGGCCGAGGAAAATCATGTGTCCGTAGCTGTCTATCAAGTAGCCTGTCGCGCTATGGCTGGGAGGGCGCGCAGCCAGGAAATCGAACTGTTCGTCGGTGGCGAGCACCTGCGTGCCCGGCGGCACGGCATTGCTTACATAGCGCCCGACGATCTCAAATATGCGGTCTTCGTGCCTGCTGTTCGCCCCATTCCACTCCACCAGCACGAGCGGCAGCGCAACTACGAGAAGCAGACCGACAGGCACGATACTCGCCCACCTCAAAGAATAAATGCGATCCCTGATCCCTGATCCCCGATCCCCGATCCCTACTTCAAACAGACTACGCGCCGACTCCGCCAGGGTGCCCACGCCTGCACCCAGCAAACAGAGGGGAGCAGCCAACTGGATGTAATAGTGGCTGTAGAAGGACCGGGTGTACGTGAACAGAAGCAGGCTGAAGAAGGTCCACAGGACGATGGCGCGCCAGGGGGGAGTAATACGTGAAACGTGAGACGTGAAACGTGAGACATTAGACGAGTAATTTAGGGAGAACCACAGGGATATTGAGATGAAACCGAGAGCCGCGAACAGCACCGTTAGGGAGTTACCCAGGGTGGCGGAGAGGTCGCCGATACGGGCGGGTATATCTATGAGGCCATCGCTTGGACGCAGTAGCTGGAAGAATATCACTTCCCGGATGAATCGCGAGGGCGCGGCGACCAGGAACGGGCCGACGCAGAGCAGGAAGGCCGCGAATGCACCGGCGAAGAGGCTCGCCAGTTGGAGGCGCAAGGGCAACGGAGAAGTACCCGCCCGCCGGTTGTCGAAGTAGAGCCAGAGCAGATCAACCAGGATAGCAAGCAGGCAGGCCACACCCGCTATCTTGGTCAACGCGCTCATTGCTGCGAGCACGCCCGTAAGGATGAGCACGAGTAGTGGCTTTTTCGGGCCGAGCATGTTTATCTCACCAGCTAACGAAGGGCGCACCCACAAGTATAATAGGAGCGCTGCACATGAGAGCAGCACCATCGGGCCATCAAGCATAACTTTGCGGTTGATTTCGATTACCCGCCCGTCGAGCGCCCATAAACCGCCCGCTATAACCCCGCCCCATAGATTCGCCAGCCGCCCCCCGATAAAGAATATAAGCACAAGCGTGACCAGACTGTAAGCTACGGAGAGGTAGCGCGCCATCATAAAAGAGGTTGGGCTGCCCCACGCTGTGAAGTGATAGGCCATAGCAGGCATATAGGAGATGGCAGCCAGGGGCGGGTGCGCGAAGAAGTAGTCCTTATAGGGGAGGATACCTTGAAGGAAAAGTTGTGACGTTCCGGCGTAGACACCCTCATCATCATATGGGAACTGCGAAATGCCCTTGCTTTGAGGCCACAGTTCGACCATGCGCGCATATCCACCTATCAATATAAGCAATATAGCCAATCCTGCAATGAGCCAAGTTGTGATGCTGGATCGTGAGTCTGTCGAAAGGTTAGCCCCCTCTGCTTTATTTATGCGTGCTTGTCTAGTTAGGACAGCCAGGCCGAGTAGCCACGCAGCCAACGGCAGCCAGGGTAGGCTATCGAAGTGAGCCTCGATGGGAGATAGCGCGCCCCAACGAGCGGGCGTATCGGCAGCATCGGGCAGACCAGACCACGATGCGAGGCTCGTGGCTAACAAAGGCAATAGTCGCAAGAGGATCACCACCCCGACCGCGCCGTAAGTTATCAGGACTATTCCCACTACGCGCAGGATCAGGATTTTGTGGGCACCGCCTTTTCGTTCGCCGCTATCAGATCGCATGACGCGATTGTCGCAGAAGGGAGGCGTAGTGTCAATCTATTAGCGGGAGCAACCTCTATTCCTTTTACTTCGTCCTGACGTTTACGTTCCCAATACCTGCGTCCAGGGTCAAATCTACCCTGTTCTTGGCGTCACTGCTATAGTTGGGCGACTGATAAGTGTCGTCGCCTTGCTTGGTAAAGCTGCTCTTATCCACGTCAATATTGCCGATGCCAATTTTGACCTTCAAACGGGCAGCTACACCTTCGGGAACTACGAGGTCCAAATTACCAACTCCTCCATCTATTGTGCCTGTCGTGCTGCCTGATGAAGGCAACGTAAGTGTAACGTTCCCTGCTCCTCTTTTTACGGTGAGGTCCGTAATCTTCAGCTTTTCCAGGTCCAGGTCTCCGTTACCCGCGCCCGTTTCCACGCGCAGTTTCATAGGCACTTCGGGACTGAGATGCACGTCCCAGGTGAGCGTGCCGTTGTGAGGGCCAAAGAAAGACCAGGGGCTGCCGTTGCTGTCGCCCTGCATCAGGGTCAGTTGGACTGTGCCACTGCTGACGCTTGTTGATTGTTTGGGTTTGCTCTGATTCTCGAAGTAGCCTAGATTGCCGCTGGCGAGTTGGCCTGCACCTACGTCACCGCTACCGTCAACGTTCAGTTCGCCCGCGCCCATCTGTATCCGCACATCCCCTTTCGAGGCCCCACCCAATGGAACAGCCAGCGAGGTCGGGGTGGCGTTACCGGCGTCGCGCAGCCCGCCGTTGGCATAGACGAAGCCTACCCCCGCCGCTAACACGACCAGAATCAGGATAAACGACAGAGCAGGACTTCGGCGGCCCAGCAATATCTCCAGTCCAACAAGAATCAGTATGAGAGGCCACAACCTCCATAGCTGGTTCCAGATGGACCAGGGCAGCACGTTCAGGTTGTTCAGCAAGAAGACCACGCCCGCCGTAATGAGAAGAAATGGACCGAGGAGTGGCGCGCGACGATTACGCCCGTCTCGCCAGTCACGGCCCCGTGCGTAAGGCTGTGGTGGTGGAGGTGGAGGCGGAGGGGCTGAATACGGATAGGGTGGCGGCGGATTCTGCGGTGGAGGTGGAGGCCCGCTCCACTGCCTGGTCGGTTCGCCTGCGCCTGAGTACGATTGGCCTGTTGGCCGTAGTTCCGGCGGCACATAGCCCTGGTTCGTTTGCTCTGCTGGAGACGATGAAAGCCTGCTGGTCGGCGTGCCCGCGTCACTTCTGGAAACGTCCCCTGTCGAGGTATCACGATTCGCGTCCATTTACTTCCTCCTATGCGTGGTTCCTTACCCCTGAAAGATAAAAACAAACTAAAACCACAAGGTGATTTTAGTTTGTTTTTATCTTTCTTAATTCTCCTTATGGCTGGTTGCGGCGCGTGAACATCAACACACCCAGGCCAATCAGCAGCACCGGCCACCACATCCCCCAGTGAATCGCATGGAAGAAGCCGAGGTTTGCCAGCAAAAAGAACACGCCTATGACTATCAGCCACATAGGAGCTGCCCCCTGGCGCTGGCTGGTCGTGCTTGCGTATTGAGGAATCTGGGACTGGGCTTGTGAAGGGTCGAATGACGGTGTAGCCCCAGGATTAGCGCCGCCGTTCGACGCCGGACCGCCGTTGGTAGGATTCGGGGAGCCGCCCGTAAAGCTGCGGAACTTCGCGCCCATCTCATTCATGTTCTCCTGAATGATCTCGTTGGGTTGGGTGGCCGTGCTTGCCGGTGTGGGTAATAGCAGCCACAAGGCGAGGTATACCACTATAAATGTGCCACCACTAAACAGCATCGCCCCCAGGAACGCTATACGGAGCAACGTGGGGTCAATATGCAAATAGTTACTCAGACCGGCGGCTACTCCGCCAAGCATCGCGTCACTTGTGCCTCTATAAAGCCGTGTATTACCGTTCATGTGTGTATCTCCTCCTAAATGTAAATGATGCCGAACTGTTGATGTAACGACCTGGTAAGCGGACCCAGGCAAACTAACCAAATACTACGCCCACTGCCTAAACGCCAGGGTTGCGCGGCATTACTACCCAGAGTACCAGGTAAATCAATCCCGCAGGCACCGCAAGGCTCATAAACGCAAGCAACACGAACAGCAGGCGCACGATGGTAGGGTCAACATTGAAATATTCCGCCAGGCCACCGGCTACACCAGAAATCATCACATCGTGGTTGCTGCGGTACAGTCGCTTGTAGTTCTCCATTGCGTAGTCCTCTCTTTTTGTCTCTATATCCGTTCCGCCATTAACTACGCAACAAAATAATAAAAGGTAACAGAATTGGGTAAAAGAGGCGGTAAGCAGATAGACGATAGACGATGGCTATCAATACTATCGTCCATCGTCCATCGTCTATCGTCTATCGCCCTTTTATGCTATAATTTCCTCTGTTCTCTTCATATCTCTAACGAAAAGAGGGTTCCCGCTAGTGCAGTTTTCAAACTTATCCAGGGCACGACGCCAGGCTGCGGATTCGGCTGTCAGCGCCAACACTGCCTTGAACGACACAGGAAGCGATAGAAGCCAGCCTGCACAACACAAGGGTAAGAAGAAGCAGGAGGCGCAGCACGATTACCACTCTGCTGTAGAGTGCCCCCATCCGGCAGAGCACATAGAGCCTATATTTGCGACGCACGACTACATAACGGGCCAACGCTTCGTCGTCGGCCATTGCCGCGACTGCAAGCTGCATGTGACCTATCCAGCGCCGGGTGAAGACGAACTCACCAAATATTATCCTCTGAGCTATTACGGGAGCGGACGGCGCTTCAACCCCATAGTCGAGTGGCTCTTGAATAACCTGTACGCCTATAGAGCGCGGCAGATAGAAAGTAAGCATAAGCCAGGCAAAGTGTTAGACATCGGTTGCGGGCGCGGCTTGCTGCTGAATAAGCTGCGCGAAAGAGGTTGGGAGCCGAGGGGTACCGAGTTGAGCGAGGAAGCGGCGACCTACGCGCGCGAGAAGCTGCACCTCCCTGTAAGCACCCAGGCCCTCCAGGACCTTCACTTTCCCGATGAAGAGTTCGACCTGGTGATATTGTGGCACGTCCTCGAACATGTGACGGCCCCGCGAGCTATGCTCAAGGAGGTGAGCCGCATACTGAAACCCGGCGGCGTATTGCTCGTAGCCGTACCCAATTTCGGCAGTTGGGAAGCCAGACGTAGCGGGCGCGGTTGGTTCCACCTCGACGTTCCACGCCACCTCACCCACTTCACGCCGCGTACCTTACAGAGGTCGTTGGAGATGGCGGGCCTCTCTCTCGTAAGCACCAACTTCTTCTCGACCGAATACGACTTCTTCAGCTTCGTGCAGAGCACGCAGAATAGACTGGGTTTTCGCCACAATTATCTCTACAACATCTTGCGCACCCGCTCGGCCAAAGTGATAACCTCCACAGGCGCAACCGAGCGAGTCGGCTTGCAGGAGACGGCCCTCGTGCTCCTAACCGCTATACCCCTCGCCGCCATCAGCCTGTGTACCACCCCAATCCTGGCCGTGCTCCACAAAGGCGCGACTATCGCTGCGTATGCTGTTAAGTCCGAAAAATAGGGTGAGGGAATAGGGTGAGGGAATAGGAGCGAAGACTACTCCCTCACCCTATTCCCTCACCCTATTCCCTATTACGGTATCATCCCCAGGTTTGCCACACTGTTACCGGACGTGTCCACCACGTACACGGTGCCGTCAGACCCGACCGTTATGCCGGTGGGGGTCTTCAAGATTAAGGCGTCTTTCTGCTTCTTCTGGCCTATTAGCTGGCCGCTAGGGTTGAACTTGAGCACCGTCTTGCTAGTTGGCGCGGTGGCGTAGACATTGCCCGCGCTATCCGTAGACAGGAAAGGCTCCATATACGAACCTGAGTCCCAACCGGCGTCCGGGATGGCCCATTGGGTCACGAAAGTGCCCTTGCTGTCCCATTTCTGGATACGCTTGTTGACGCTGTCGGCCACGTAAACATTGCCGGTGTTGTCAACGGTCAGGCCGATAGGTTCGTTCATCTCGCCCGGCTTGCTGAACGGGTAGTCGGGAGACTTCTTGGTGGGTGACATGGCGCTGTCTATCTTGCGGGCGAATTGACCGTCCGGTGTGAAGATGAGCACGCGCTTGTTGCCCGTATCCGTCACGTAGACGTTGCCGTCCGGCCCGACCGCCACGCCTCGCGGACCGTAGAACTTGCTGTCCACCTGCGCGTCGCTTGCAGCCCCAGGGTCCGACAGGTTGACGAACGAACCCCACTTGGCGACGAAGGTCAGATTGTTGTCGAACTTCTGGACCCTATGGTTCCACACGTCGGTGACATAGACGTTGCCCGTCTTGTCAACTGCTATGCCGCTGGGTCCTGTGTCCTTGCTGTCGTCGTTGATGGGGGCGAACTGGCCGTTTCCATCGCCCTTGGACCCGACCTGGGCAAGCCATTTGCCGTCTTTGTCGAACTTCTGGATTCTAAAGTTCGCCGTGTCAACGACGAAGAAGTTGCCATTTGCGTCCTGCGCGATGCCGCGCGGCAGGTTGAATTTGCCCCTATCTGCGCTGGCAGGCTGGCCCCAGTTATCATACATCCCCACAGGAGCTACGTTGGGATTACCCTGTTGCTGCTGAGTAGCGCCCGTAGTGCCCGTCATGGTCAGGTCCGTGCCCGGCATACCCACCTTCACCGCCAGGTCTTTGCGGACGTACAGGTAGAAGTCGGTCGAATTCAGGTTGTACGGGCCGAGGTTGCGATACAGAAGATAGGGGACGAAGTCATTACTGAACATCCACTTGACGGCCTTGCCCAGGTCGCCATTCTGCACGCCGGTCACCGGGTCGTTGCTCTTGTATATCTCTTCCGGGAACCACCAGCGCAGCACAAACTTCTGCGATACGTACTTGCCGCTGCCTGTGGCGTCTTTGAAGCCTTGCTTGTCAATCGTCTTGTCGTTCACGATGAGCACGGGCGGCAGAGGCCCGCTCTGTGGCTTGGACCAGTCGTAGAAGTTGGGCGGAGGCGGGTCGCCCTGTGGGTAGTAGTTTATGTGACGCATATCGCGGAAGTACCAGTCGAAGGGCCATTCAACGTCCGAATCGATGCCCACTTGCAAGCTGCGCCCGCCGGTTACGTCGTCTTTCGAGCGGTCATCGAACGCCGTCTGATCGCGCGAGAGTCGCAGCACGCGCTGGGCGACCAGGGGCACATCAGGAGAGGTCTGAGTATAAACAAGCATTTCTACAGGCACGTCGCCGTGACGGTAGTTCAGGAGGGCCATCGAGCGCACGCCGTAAAGGGCGAGCACGACGGCAAAGGTCATGCCCACGACAGCGAAGGGCCTGCCAAGCCTGACCTGGCCCCTGTCATCAAGCAGCACCTTGTAAGCTATCCAGCCGATCAAGGCCAGCAACCCGAACGTAAAGAGGAATAATAGGGTGCCTTGGATTGTGTTAACCGTATCATCACCAACCCTCTTACCACCTAGGAACTTTGTGACCAGGACTCCAAAGAGGGTTGAAAGAATGATGGCCACCAAGCTCAATAACCACGTATTACGTAAGAATCTGGTCAGAGCGATAAGGGCAACGCCGAGGATGACCATGAATACCATTGCTCCTATCCCCGCAAATGGGTTGCCTAGGAACTTGGCAAACCCGATGCCAGAGAAGAACAGGAGTATCACGGCCACGCCAAGGAAAGCGCCACCGCTCCTGGCGACCGAGCGCCACTCAATATTGGTAATCAGCCGTCCAAGGCCCGCCGCCGCAAGCAGTGAGAATGGCAGGGCCGTCTGCATCAACAGCCAGGGCAGGCGCTCACCCGCTATCGAGAACGAGATCAGCGCGCCAAGTGCCCAGAAGCCCAGGAAGCCAAGCGCAAAGCCTCGCATCGCATAGATGGAAGGCAGAGCCACGCCGAACTCGTCGGTAGGCCCATCAACGTTAGCGTCCGCTTCGTCAGCCTCAGAATAGCGGTCGGGGCTGCCGGTGATAGCGCGGATAATCATGTAAAGGAAGGTGCCCAACCCGGCAAAGAGCGCCAAAGCCTCGTAGATGGGCATCATCATCAGGTAGTACCACTGCGGCTGGTTGCCGCGCGCCACCCCGTGCTGGCTCGCCCAGTAGATCGCGCCCTCGAACAGGCTGAAGAAGAATGGCACCGTAGGCGCGGTCGAGCCTGCCAATGGTATGCCATTCACGTCCTTCGCCCGAAACGTCTCGGAGGTATACGCGAACTTGGTCAGCATATTGGTGTACATCAGCGTAAAGAAGCCGAAGAATATCAGTATGCCGCCCAGGGCCGTCCACCGCTGTTGGCGGAGCGATTGCAGGGCGCTCGTCACCGGGTTTCCTTCAACGTTGGAACGTTGGAACGTTGGAACGTTGGAACGTTGTGGGAGGAACGCCGCGATTACAAGGAAGAGCACGAATATGAGCGCGATGATGTACATCAACTCGTGGCTCGTAAAGCCAATGGCAAAGGCCAACGCCCCTATATATACCCACCTCGCCTTGTGCGTGCGCATGAACCACAAGATGCTAATAAAGAGCACCATCGTGCCTGTGAGGGCGAAGATGTCGTGGCGCAGCGACCGCGAGTAGTAGGAGATAGAAGGCGATATGGTTATGAGCAACGCCGCGATGACGGCTCCTATCCTGCCGATGAAGGGCCGCAAGAACCAGCACGTCCCCACCAATACTATGCCGAAGATGGCAGGCATAAAGCGAGCCATACCATCGTCAGTGCCGAACAGGAAGAACCCTAACGCCACTATATGGTAAAGGAACGCCCCGTGATACGTCGGGTCGTAATTATATCCCCCACCCTTGGCATAAAGGTTAGAGTAATAAGCGTGTATCGACTCGTCATGGTGTAGAGCGCGAGGCCCCAGGTTCATAAGGCGAGTGAGTATTGCTATCGAGATCAACCCTACATAGAAGAGGACCTCCCAGTTGGCCTTCGACAGGTCAATTACCCTGTCAAGAAACGCTGTGGCGCTTCCAGTAGAGCGT
Source organism: Chloroflexia bacterium (assembly GCA_038324555.1). Taxonomy (GTDB): domain Bacteria; phylum Chloroflexota; class Chloroflexia; order QHBQ01; family JADMIH01; genus JADMIH01. Next base: position 3,380 of record JBBQIC010000058.1, on the reverse strand, counting down.
ATAACGGGGGCAACGCCCCCTACGTCTGCGCGTGCGCTGAGTTTACGATTATCCATAGTCTCCTACATTACAAAGTGGTTAGTGGCTAGTGGTTAGTGGCTAGTGGCTAGTGGTTAGTTTCAGATAACTAACCACTAGCCACTAGCCACTAGCCACTAGCCACTGCTTACGGTACGTTCCTGGTCAAGGGTAACAACGGTTGGTTGTCTTTCTGAATTGGTACGTCGGTCGTTGGTATCGGTTGGTTTTGAAGATTGTGCCAGAGTTGCGCAACGTCCTTGCGGACAAAGAGCACGAAGTCGGTGGAGCCTAACGGTTTGGGAGGCTCACGGTAAATAAGGTACTTCCACAGGGTCGCCGTGTTTTCGGGCATGGTGATCATATTGGAAGTCGAATGGATGAAGTCGCCCACCTGCGCGAGCGCCGAAGCCGGAACTTGCTTGCCGTCCTTGTCGGTGACAATCGCGCCATTCGCATCCTTCTGGTACTGGTTCGGCAGGAAGTCGTTCTTGTACCACTCCTCCGGGAACCACCAGCGCAGGGCGTATCGTTGGGCCACATAGTTTGCCAGTATCTTGTCATCGGTGAGGCGGTTATAGCCCAGGAACATCACGGGCGCGGTTGTCATGTCGTCAGCCGAAGGCTCGCCCGCGCCGATGAACTTCTTGTTCGGATAGTCGCCCAGGTACCACTCCATAGGCCAGGACACTTCGCTGTCGTAAATGACCTTCACGTTCTTAGCCCCGGTAGTGTAGTAGGAGAATGTCTCCAACTCTTTCATAGAACGGGTGACGTCTGGGGAGGTCTGCACGTATACCGCAAGCTCGGTCGCTACGTCAGGGTTCCGGTAGGTGATCTGCACAGCCGAGTGGAACTCGTACACCAGTAGCACGGCCAAAATAGCCAGCCCCAGGTAGCGCAGCACCCGTCCCACGCCCAGCCACACAGCGAAGGCCACAGTCAGCACGACCATGAGGATCGGGTAGACCCAGGTAACGCCCCACGAGTTCGCGTAGCTCGCTAGAACGTGCGTGACTTTGTTTATCTCCTCCTGGTGCTCGACCATGTACGTGATGCGCGACATTGAGAAGCCCCAGGCCAGCGCGAACAGCAGGAACAAGCCCATATAGGATATGAACGGGAAGATCGCACTAGGCCGATTCCAGGCCACCCAGGGTGGGTCTTGATCGCGTATCAGCGCGACTGTCCTGGCGGCAGCGCCACCACCTCGCGCGCGCTGCGGAGGCAGAGGTATATTGGAGGAGCCGCGACTTCTATTGTATTGTAGCGAGTTCGGCGCGTTGGCGTAGGCCAGTTCGCGTCTCGGTGCGTCCACTCCAAGCGACTCAAGTATGCCACTAAGCGAGAAGCGCGCCCCGGCCAACCTGCGCCGGTCCACCGGGTAGAACTCCGGCCCTTCGTGCCCGCGGTCCCATAGCCCCGCTGCGGCCAGGCGCTGCCTACGATGAGTGATTACGGCGGTCACGAGCGCGCCGATGAACAGCGATGCGAAGAAGATGGCCGGGCGAGTTATGTGCATGATCAGCCAGGGCATCTTCTCACCCGCCCAGCTATAGACGGCCACGGTGCCAAAGAGCCACCAACCCATAAAGAGTGGCAGGAAGGCGCTGAACTTTGCGAACGGCACGGGCCTGTCGGTGTTGAAAGCGCCCAGCCGTGGGCTATCGTCGTCATAGCGCGTGGTGAAGCGGTTTATCAACCAGCGTATGCCGCGCCAGCTAAAGAATACGCCCGCCGCCAGGCTGAAGAAGACCGCGATAGGCTCGTACAGAGGCACAATCAGGAAGTAATAGAACCAGGGCTGGTCGCCACGACGCACGCCCTGCTGGCCCATCCAGTAGCCGAGCGAGCCAAACATGCCCGAAAGGATACCGCGCGGCACGTCTGTGAAGAACACGCTATAGAAGACCACGAATATCGCGGTGAACAGTAAGAAGCCGATAACCAGCACCGAGGGCCTGTTGAATATCCCGCCCAGCAAATAGGGCAGCGACCCTTCCTCATAATGAGCAAACAGACTGCCGCGCTTCGGCCTGAGAACTTTCGGGTTCCAAAGCGTGTTCGACTCGTGCCTTAGCTTCTCGACGACGTTCCCAACGTTCCTAACGTTCCCAACCGATGCCTCGTCCCCCACAGGTCCATCGGACGGCTTTTCTGCGACCTCTGTGACGGCGGTTTCGGTGGTCTCGCCAGCCTCCTCGTGCCCATTGCCGGAGGAAGCAACCATGCTGACCGTCGCGCTATTTGTAGCGTCCGCGCCATTACTGCCGTTACTGCCGTTACTGCCGTTACTGCCATTGCCGGAAAGAGCGCGTACCCTGCGAGAAGGCAGATCGCCGTTATGAGCGCGAACCGGAACGGCTGTATGAGTGCGAACAGGTTTTCTCGCTAGCTGGCCGCGCTTCATAAAGAAGAGGACGATCACCGCGGCGACGTATATCAGCGTCAAAGCGAGGCTGAGTAATATAAGCGGATGCATCAGGAATTTCATGGCGAAATCCGCTATGGTGTTATAGTCGGGGTTAGTATTGGGTATATCCGGCAGTTTGCTGAAAAGCCCACTGCTAGTCGGGCTTTTCGTGCCTTGCCTGTAGATGAGCGCGAGAACACCCATTATGGCCCCATACGCTGCGGTCGCGCCGAAGACAGCCCAACCCGCCTGGAACGCGAACAGTAATAGGAATAGCACGCCAAGCACGGCGGTGGTCAGATATGCGCTCTCCTTGATCGTGTACATCAACGAGAGACCTGCGGCGAAAATATAGAAATCGCGGGGCTTGCGCTCGCTCAGGAAGCGCCACAACCCGACGATCATTATCATCTCCATACCAGAGTAGATAGCGTCTTCTCGGTCCATCCTGCTGAAGTAGAGTATCGAAGGTGAGACCAGCAGCAAGAACCCGCAGACAACGGCGGTCAGCCTGCCCATCTGGCGGCGCAAGAAGAAAGGCGACATCACCACGAACAGGCCGCACACCACAGAGGCGAAGCGCACCGTCGCGTCGCTCGTCCCAAACAGCCAGAACATTATGGCTATATAGTGGAACTGGAGAGGCCCGTGCATCATCGGATCGTGCGTATATCCAATGCCGGAGTACAGATTGCGCGAGTAAACGGCGTGCAGGCTCTCGTCGTGGTGAAGGGCGCGGTTGCCCACGTCCCAGAAGCGCGAGAATAGTGCAATGGCGAATATCGCAAACCAGATGGCGTTTTCGTATGTGAGGAAGGCTGTCCAAACCTTGCTGGCGACGCGCGAACCACCTGGCTCGGCGGAAGCCTGGGAATATTCGGGCGGGGATACCTGCGCCTGCGCTGTGGGCTTGGACAACGAGGGTGCGGGCGCTTCAGCTTCGGCTACG
>JBBQIC010000057.1:0-15678 GCA_038324555.1 Chloroflexia bacterium | reverse complement strand
GGCGACAGGGTGTCGAAGCTGCCGGAAGGGTTCGCGGCGCTCGCTACGTCGGATAACGCGCCTGTTGCCGCGATGGGCCGGGGCAATCTGCTTGGCTTGCAGTTTCACCCCGAAGTGGCGCACACGCCCCAGGGCAGCCGCATTCTCGCCAACTTCTTGTTCAATATAGCGGACCTGCGTGCGACGTGGACAGCCGAGTCGTTTGTGAGGGGCGCCGTCGAGCAGATACGGAGCGCGGTCGGTGATGATGCCAGGGTGCTGTGTGGCCTCAGTGGTGGGGTAGATTCTTCGGTGGCCGCCGCGCTGGTACACAGGGCGATAGGCGAAAGGCTGACGTGCCTGTTCGTGGATAACGGCCTGCTCCGGCAGGGCGAAGCGGGCGAGGTTATTGACACCTTTGGCCGCAACATGCAGATGAGCCTTGTGCCTGTTGACGCCAGCTATCGCTTCCTGGAAGCCCTGTCAGGTGTATCTGACCCTGAGCAGAAGCGCCGCTTGATAGGCAACACGTTCATACGGGTTTTCGAGGAAGAAGCTCTGCAACTCGGAGAATTCGAGTTCCTGGCGCAGGGTACGGTCTACCCTGATGTAATTGAGAGCGCGACGCCCGAAAGACCGTCCGCCGCGCGCATAAAGACGCACCATAATGTCGGCGGCTTGCCCAGTGACCTGCGCTTCAAGCTGGTTGAACCATTGCGCTATCTGTTCAAAGACGAAGTGCGGCGTGTTGGGCTGGAGCTTGGCCTGCCCGAAGAAATAGTGTGGCGGCAGCCTTTTCCCGGTCCCGGCCTTGCGGTGCGTATACTCGGTCCCGTGAACCGCGAGCGTCTTGACACCTTGCGTACTGCCGACGCCATCGTGCGCGCCGAACTGCGAAACGCGGGGCTGGAGCGTGATATCTGGCAGGCTTTCGCGGTGCTGCTGCCCGTGCAGAGCGTTGGAGTGATGGGCGATTTTCGCACCTACGCCGATGCCGTAGCGGTGCGCGCCGTCACTTCAGTGGACGGTATGACGGCTGACTGGGCGCAGATACCCTACGACGTGTTGGGCCGCATATCGAGCCGCATCGTCAACGAGGTGCGCAACGTAAACCGCGTTGTGTACGATATAACCTCCAAACCACCTGCTACTATCGAGTGGGAATGAGCGCGGACGATGGACGATGGACGATAGACGATAGACGATGGACGATGCCTGGAAAATCGTCTATCGTCTATCGTCTATCGTCCGCTAAAGCTACCGCCCGTCTACTTGCAAACGAGTGGTATGTCGCGGCGCTCATTTTTGTCGTTACTAGGACGGTTGCTCTGCTTGGGGCTTACATGGGCGCAAGCAAGCTGGTGCAGACCGATCCGGCGCGCAACAAAGGCTGGCTCGCTGAACTGGCCCTTATGTGGGACTCCGCCTGGTACGTCAACATAGTCGAGCACGGCTACAACTGGCGTCCCGCAGCCGAGGGCGGCGCTAATATCGCCTTCCCGCCTCTTTATCCTCTCCTTTTGCAAGTCGTATCTTCTATACTCGGCTGGATCAGCTTTGGCTGGGATTGGGGCAACCACACTTATGGCACTCTGATAGCGGCTGGTCTGCTGATTAGCAACATCAGCTTCTTCGTGGCGCTGGCCCTGCTGATAAGGCTACTTACGCCTTCTGTGAGCAGAAGCGGGGCCGGGTTGGTCGCGCTCGTGCTGGCCTCGCTGCCCCTGTCGTTCTTCTTCTCGGCGCTGTATACCGAGGGGCTTTTCTTACTGCTTGTGGTCGCTGCTTTATCAGTTGCTCGTTCCGACTTGCGGGGCAAGTGGATGGCGGCTGGGGCAATAGGCATACTGGCATCGCTGCTAAAGTTTGCGGGAGTGCTTCTTTTGCCGCTACTGCTGGTAGAGTATATAGTACAGAATGGCTGGGGTCGCCGTAAAATGCGTGCCGACATCCTCTGGATAGGGTTGGTGCCAGTAGGGTTGGTTATATACATGGCCTTCCTATGGTGGCGTTTCGGCACGCCCCAAGCCGTGCTGGATACCCAGTACAAAGGCTGGCACCACGCAGCCTCATTCGCCCTGGGCACCTATTGGGACGACGGCATAGCGCCCCTGTGGAAGAGTTTGACGGGCGCGGTGCCCGGCTGGGCCGACTTCGTCCTGCTGCACGGTAGCGGCAACAGGCTCTATGCCTTCCTCGACGTACTGACACCCCTGGCGCTGCTGGCAGGTGGCATAGCTGCTCGCAAGAAGCTAGGACCTACAGAGTGGACATGGCTGGCGCTTGGCATCTTGTTCCCACTAAGCTCGAACACCACCAACTCGCTTGCCAGGTACATGCTCCCTCTATGGCCCGGCCTGATCTGGTTCGCGTTACTTAAAGGTAAATGGCGATGGCTAACGGCTGCCTGGATACTCGTATCGCTGGGCTTACTGGCATGGTGCGCAGGCATCTATGGAAGCGCGCAGTGGATAGGGTGAGGTGAAACGTGAAACGTGATGCGTGAAACGTGAAACGTGATGCGTGATTATCTCAATTCACGTTTCACGCATCACGCATCACGTTTCACGCATCACGTTTCACGCATCACGTTTCACGCATCACGTTTCACGTTTCACGTTTCACGTTTCACGAAAGGAGACAACCAACATGGAAATACTTGTAGTTGGCGCCGGGGGGCGGGAGCACGCTATCGTTTGGAAGCTGGTTGCTAGCGATGGAGTTGGCACGGTCTATTGCGCGCCTGGCAACGGCGGGACCGCTCTGATCGCGCAGAACGTCGCTCAGGAAATCTCCACCGAGTCGGAGTGCGACCACCTGGCGCATTGGGCGTATGACAACAAGGTTGACCTCGTGATCGTAGGCCCGGAGGCTCCCTTGAAGTACGGTATTGTTGACACGTTGATGATGTTCGGCGTGCCCGTGCTGGGGCCTACTATGGCTGCCGCAAAGTTGGAGTGGAGCAAGTCGTGGGCGCATGACTTCATGAAGCGACACGACATCCCGTCGCCTGAATACGTGGTCGTGGAGGGCGTGGAAGCCGCGCTTGAGAAACTGCGAGCGGCAGATACGACATATCCCCTGGTCATGAAGGCGGATGGCCTCGCGGGTGGGAAGGGCGCGGCGGTGGTCAGGAACGCGGACGAAGCTGAGGAGGCTATCTCCACCATGCAGGAGATCGGCGCGTTGCCACCTGATAAGTCGTCAGCCAAAGTGGTATTCGAGGAATACCTTGAAGGCATCGAGGTAAGCGCGTTAGCATTCAGCGATGGGCGCAACGTGGCGATTATGCCCCCGGTCTGTGATTACAAGAGGCTGCTGGACGGCGACCAGGGGCCGTTCACGGGCGGCATGGGGGCCTATACCCCGACCAAACTGGTTACGCCTGAACTTTGGGCGCAGGTCGAGCGCGATATTCTGGGCAAGGCCGTCACCGGCATGTTGAAGGAAGGTATACCCTATAGGGGGGTCTTGTACGCCGGGTTGATGCTCACCGAACAGGGACCGAAGGTGTTGGAGTTCAATTGCAGGTTTGGCGACCCCGAAACCCAGGTATTGCTCCCCAGGTTGAAGACGCCGCTTGAAAAGATAGCGCTGGCGATAGCTAAAGGCGGTCTATCGGAGGCGGGCGAAATAGAGTGGGACACTCAGGCAACGGTTGGCGTCGTGATGGCATCCGAGAATTATCCATTGGGCATGGCGGCTTCCCAAAAGCTTGGCGGTCTGACCGAGATTGACCCAGGAGTGCTGGTCTTCCATTCAGGCACTCTCCTGCGCGGCTCCAAACCCGTCAATCCTGTAGCAAGGCAAACGAGCGGTCAGGGTTCGATCATCGGCACCCTCTTCGGGCGAAAATCAGGAAGTACCACGAGCCACCTGAACACCGACTACCTGGCCCCCAAAATATCGGCCACTGGAGGCAGGATTCTAACGGTCGTGGCAAGCGGCTCCACTGTGGCAGCGGCACGCGAGATCGTCTATCGCAACGTGGAGCGCATCAAGATAGAAGGCACGCAGTATAGGCGCGATATTGGGGAACGGGAGTCGTGAGTTACCTCATTGCATATTACGCCACAGCAAAATCCCGCAAATAGACTTGGCATCCCGTATCTCGCCCGACTGAATCGCCGCCAGAGCTTCGTCCGCCGTCAGGCGCGCTACCTCTATGTTTTCGTCTTCGTCGCCATCAGCCGGGCTTTCCGCGAGGTCGGTCATCAGGTAGCAATCTAAGAACTCGGTGCAGAAGCCGGGGGCCGAATAGAAGCCGCCAAGCCTCTTGACGTAGCGCGCTTCGTATTTCGTTTCTTCGCGTACTTCGCGCCTGGCGCAGGTCTCCGCGTCCTCGCCCGCTTCACGGGTACCCGCCGGTATCTCCAGCAGCATTCCGTCGGCTGCGCGCCTGTACTGTCTGACAAGCAGCAACCTGTTCTCGTCGTCTACGACCACCAGGGCCACCGCGCCGGGGTGAGCCACTATCTCACGCGGCCTGACTTTTCCGTTGGACAGTCTGACCGTCTCCCTGTACACTTGGAATAGCTTGCCGTCGTAGACCGTCTCTTTTGTCAGCCCTATTTCCGGTTCTAAGGCCATGCTTGGCTCTCCTTTGTCGTAGTTGTGCGGTGTTGCTTCTGTGCTCACCCTATTATAACATCACCGATTGGGGTAAGGAGGCGGGTGTGGCGCTAATGAACAGTCCCTGGCCCATTATTGAGACCCATTATCGGGTAACATGTAACCAGTATCGTATTATCAAACAGGCGCTCTGGTGGCATAATACGTGCTGCCTGGCATAACGGTCTCATCTGTCTAGGCACAATTTATAGAATTGATCCCCGCATCAACACAAAAGGAGTCAGGGATGTTTGGAAGCGTCATAGCGAAACCCCACATGCGGATTGCCATGCTCACATTGATGTTGTCGGCTCCTCTGTTTTCGTCTGCTTATCAGCCGATTCAACAACAGGTCCGTGCCCTCGCAATAGAGGCGCAGGTGCAGATGAAAGGCATCAAGTTCAATCCCGCATCTCTGACGATAGCAGTGGGAACGACTGTCATCTGGACCAACTTCGATACGGAGCCGCACAACGTCGCCATAACCGATGGCCCCGAACTGTGGGTATCGGCTGAACAGAAGAAGGGCCAGACCTCGCAATTTACCTTTACCAAACCGGGCACGTACAAGTACTACTGTGAGTTCCATCCCGGTATGGACGCTATCCTGACCGTTGCCGCGCCTACCGGCAGCCCGCCTGCCGCGCCATCTGCGTCCCAGACCTTCAAGGAGACCGGCAAGACGGTGCGCGGCAAGTTCCTTGAATACTGGCAAACGCGCGGCGGGCTGGCGCAACAAGGCTTCCCCATCTCCGAGGAGATGCAGGAGCGTTCGGACACAGACAACAAAGTATATACAGTACAATATTTCGAGCGGGCGGTCTTCGAGATGCACCCTGAGAACCAACCGCCTTACGACGTGCTCCTTTCCCTGGTTGGCAATTTCAACTACACGCAGAAGTACCCGAACGGCGCGCCTAACCAAACGGCCAGCGCATCGCCCGACGTTCAGACGTTCAAGGAGACCAGAAAGCATCTGGGCGGAAGATTCCTCGAATACTGGAAGGCCAACGGCGGGCTGGCGCAGCAGGGCTTCCCCATCTCAGAAGAGTTCATGGAGAAGAACGAGCTTGACGGCAAGACCTATCGCGTGCAGTATTTCGAGCGCACGGTCTTTGAGATGCACCCTGAGAACAAGCCGCCCTATGATGTGCTCTTGTCCCAACTCGGCGCGTTTCGCTATAAGGCTAAATCGGCTGCATTCCCCAAGCCGACTACGGGCATCTACGCGACCGGCAGCCTGTCCTCCAACCCGCAGGCTTACTCACTGCTCGCAGGCCCACACGCGGCGGCGGGAGTCAACCTGTGGATTTATGACCAAGACCCCGCGCCGGTGGTGGGTTGGGTGAACGACCTGGGGGTCAAGTGGGCGCTGCACCAGTTGTCCTGGTATCACATAGAGCCGCAGAAAGGCGTCTACAAGTGGGACATAATAGACCCTGCGGTGGACGTGCTCTATAAAGCGGGCGTGAAAATCATCCTGAACCCGGTGCATTCCCCTACCTGGGCGTCGGATATCGCCCCTGGCTTCCCGAACGACCCAGCCGACTTTGCCCATTTTATGACCCTCGTGGCCCAGCGATACAAGGGCAAAGTGGCGGGTTACACAATATGGAATGAGGAGAACCTGGCGCGCGAGTCGGGCAAGTTCGTGGTGGCGGCGCGCTACGCGGAACTGCTGAAGGCTGGCTACAACGCGATAAAGGCGGTTGACCCGCAGGCTATCGTTATCATCGGCGCTTTGACCCCTACGGGCGTGAACGACCCCTACAAAGCAGTTGACGATGTGCTGTTCTTGCGACGCCTGTACGCCTACAACAGCGGAGAGCTAAAAGGCTACTTCGACGGGTTGGGGGCGCACCCAGGCTCCAACGCCAATCCGCCCGACACGATGTGGCCCGACAAGCCCGGCCCCGGTCCCGGCTGGAACAGCCACTCCAGCTTCTACTTCCGGCGTATAGAGCAGCTTCGCCAGGTGATGCTGGATAACGGCGACGCCCAAAAGCAGATGTGGCTCACCGAGTTCGGCTGGGCCAGCACAGATAAGCCCGCGCCTGGATTTGAATACGCCGCCCAGACGACAGAGCAAGAGCAGGCCGATTATATAGGCAAGGCGTTTCGCATGGGACGCGACCAATATTCCTGGATGGGGCCGATGCTGCTCTTTGGTCTGAACTTCTCCCTGCCCAATGTGTCCACCGACCCTACCGACGAGCGCATAGGTTGGAGTATCTTGAGGAGGGATGGAAGCAAGCGGCCTGCGTATTTCGCGGTGCAGGATTACGTGGCGGGGAAGTGATGGGATGGTCTCTGGTGATAGGGAAAATGTCCTGAAAATTCGCTGATTAATCTCTTTACTTTTGCAAGAAACGGATGTATGATTGGGGCACGCGAGGCCAGTTCCTACGGCCTCCGGCTTGTCTGTGGGGGATAGTGAGAGCGTGAGAAGAAGAAGAATAAAAAGAGGAGGTGATTAACCCGTGCGGGAAGCGTGAGGACAAAAAACACACAAGACCTTGTCGCAGTATTACGTCGAAGATGATGGGACTACTGTAATGGGTAATAGGTATTTGTAGTAGTCTCCCTTGCTTCAATTGGCAGAGGGACTTGTTCACGGGATGAGCAATCGCTTACACACTGTCATATCTGTGAAAGGACAAAACCAAAATGAAATCACGTAAGTTAGTACTACTAACTAGACTTATCATCTCTATCACTGTTAGTTTAACGACAGGTGCCATCGTGGCCCTGGCAACAAATGACGTTTGGGAAATCCATCTACCTACCAACCACACAACCCTCTCGGATAACGTGCTGTATTCGGTATCGGCGTATGATTCTAGCAACGTTTGGGCGGTGGGTTCTTACGACACAATCAATGGATTCTTACCATTGATTGAAAAGTGGGGCGGCAGTTCCTGGACTGAACAGACCAGTAATGGTGCGACTAGTAACAGCGAACTGTTCGGGGTGGCGGCACTCAGCTCCAGCAAGGTGTGGGCAGTCGGCAACAACGGGAGCGGTGATAAGGCGGGGACCTGGCCCTGGGAGCCGCAGCCAACGACGGCGGGTTATACGTACGCTGAGTTTACCAGCGATGGTGGCTCCACCTGGAAAAGGAATACTACTACTTTAAGCCCCGGCAGCGGGTTTAACACCTTCAGGTCGACTTGCTTCAACTCTTCCAACGATGGATGGGCCGTTGGTTATTATAACAACAACGGCGCCGCCAGTCGAACGCTCGCCGAATACTGGGACGGCACCCAGTGGAATATAGTGAACCCACCCAATCCAGGGACCAACAACTACCTCTACGGTGTTGCATGTGTAGCGACCAACGATGTGTGGGCTGTAGGCAATGCAGATGGCAATGCAACACTGATCTTTCACTATAATGGTACCAGTTGGTCCCAAGCTACTAGTCCCAGCCCCGGCACATACCTGAACTACCTGGATGGAGTGGCTTGCTATTCAAGTAGCGAGTGCTTTGCCGTGGGCGAGTACTATAATACGGGAAGCGTTGCCAAGTCGTTGATAATTCACTATAACGGCACGAGTTGGAGCACTGTCAGCAGTCCCAATTCGGGTACGGGTAGTAATGCGCTCGCCTCGGTTGCCTATGTCGGCGCATCGAATTGGGCCTGGGCGGTCGGCTTCTACAACAATCCGCCCAACAAGACCAACATACTGCGCTGGAACGGTACAAGTTGGAGCACTGCTACCAGCCCCAACCAGGGTACGGCTAATAACAGGCTACATGGCGTCACTACGATTCCGGGCAGCGGCGTATGTGCTGGAGGAGGCAGCTGGGCGGTGGGTCAGTACCTCAATGGTTCCTACTACCAAACGCTGGCTGAAAGCTATACTATAACGCCCTCATGTCGCCCTTAGTTGGCTTTAGTAAAGCGGCTGAACTGAGGAACTGAGGCGCATTACAAGAGCGGAGTAGGCTGATATCCGGTCAGGAGTTGGCCTACTCCCTTCTGTCGTTTCTCAGATAAGATATAGCACTCACCTGGCCTTAAGCTATGAATTGCTTATCTTAGATGTACGACAATAGTATAGGAGGTAACGTATGCGACGAAATCTACGCATATTTGCGGCGCTAATGTGCCTGCTATCAGGCTGTGTGGTCCTCGCCATGCAGCCTGGAGGGTGGGGACTGGATTGGAATGAGGGGCTGTCTGCTAATGCTGCATCATATCCCCGCGTTTTCTCTACTAACATTGGGTCTACCCCAACGCTCGCTTGCACGCCCTCGTGGAGCGTAGTTGACAGTCCAAACCCCAGCACAAGTGAGGACGACTTGTTTGATGTAACTGCCATCTCTGCCAATGATGTCTGGGCGGTCGGTTCCTATGATGTCGGCACATCAACTAGAAGCCTCGCATTGCACTGGGACGGCACGCAGTGGTCTGTGGTGCCCACTCCTAACGTAGACCCAACTACTGATCAATTAGGTGGAGTAGCGGCGCTTGCCACCAACGACGTTTGGGCTGTGGGGTACAGTGGGGTTTCACAAACGCTCATTGAGCACTGGGATGGCTCACAGTGGTCGGTGGTGCCCAGTCCCAACCCCGTTGGTGGAAGTAGCCCCCGTCTGTGGAAAATATCCGCACTGGCTCCTGACTACATTTGGGCCGTAGGCTCCTATGCAGAAGATGGTGTCCAGTTGGTTCGCACGCTAGTCGAGTTCTGGGATGGTCATACATGGAGCATCCAGCCTAGCCCCAATCCCCAACCATACCCCAACAACCCTACCAACAACCAACTGCAAGGAGTGGCTGCCATCTCGCCCAGCGACGCGTGGGCAACCGGCACCTCCTATGCTCCCGTAACTAAGACCCTCATCGAGCACTGGGATGGTTCGCAATGGTCGGTGGTGCCAAGCCCCGACTTGCCGGGCGACAGCTACGACCAACTCTTTGGAGTAGCAGCGGTATCTTCCGCAGATGTTTGGGCTGTTGGAAGAGGCATCACTCAAGGCAGCCCTGAGCAAGGCATAACAATGCACTGGGACAGCAACCTGTGGCGGTGGAGTATAGTGCCCAGCCCCAATCCGGGGTCCGCAGACAATGCCCTGTATGGGGTCACGGCGCTTTCCTCCAGCGATGTATGGGCTGTGGGAGATCATGCCAATTACGTCTGGGGCGAAACCCTCACCGAGCATTGGGACGGCACGCAATGGACATGGATTCCCAGTCCCAGTCCTGGCGGGAATCTAAATGGCCTTAATGGGGTCGCTGCCGTTTCCAGCGAGGATGTGTGGGCTGTTGGGAATCTTGCGAACTGCCTTTTCTGCGCCGACTATACGTTGATTGAGCATTACTCCAACCCTTGCGTGACCCCATCCCCAACGCCAACCGGCACTCCCCGCACGCTTACTCCTACCCGCACCAGGACGCCTACCGCCACTGGCACTCGCCCTACTTATACGCCTACATGGACCTTCGTTCCCACGGCTACTGGCACTCCAACGAACACACCTACTGCTACCCTCACGCCCAGGCCCTGCCAGCCGGATACCAACTACATTGTAAGCCAGACCCTGGGGGCCACAATCGTCCCAGGTACGGACGACATCGGCAATCACTGTGATGACTGCACCACCACTATTGACCTGCCCTTCCCATTCTGGTTCTACGGCCAGACCTTCACTTCCGCTAACGTCAGTTCCAATGGAAACGTCCAGTTTGGGAGCAACGACCCCAGCCCCAATAACGTCTGCCTACCTTATGCTCCTTTCAACTACGCCATTTTGCCCCACTGGGACCAGCTTTACACCAACACGCCGCGTACTGGCATCCTCACTTCGGTGAGCGGGAGCGCTCCCAACCGCATATTCAATATCGAATGGCAGGCAGATATGTCCCCTGGAGGCGATCACCCCGCCCATTTTGAGTTGCGCTTGTACGAGAACTCTTTGGAGGGGCGCTTTGACATCATTTATTCAGAGATAGGACGCGGCCGTGGCACCCATGCCACAGCAGGCATACAGCGAGACCCCAACGGGGCGTTTGTGCAGTACGAATGCAACACCGCGGGTACGCTTACCGACACCTTACAGCTAACCTTCAGCCTCGCGCCCTGTCCCCCACCGGGCGATACGCCAACACCTACTACAACACCCACCGCGCCACCCATACTGATAGGCCACGTCAACTGGGAGGCTCGTCCGTCCCAGCCCAACCAGCTACAGGTATTGCCCATCACCCTCACCCTCAAGTCGGGCATGACCGAGGTAAACTACCCAACCCAACTCACCGACCAATACGGCTTCTTCACCATCACGCTTGGCTCCCTACCCAAAGGAACCTACACCTGGCGCGCTGACGATGGCGCGTCAGCCCAGCATTCTCCTAACTATCTGGCTAACTCTGGGGTGGTTAGTATTGGGAGTATCGGAGGAGCGCCCGTCACAAACGTGGATATGGGCGTGATGCGGACAGGGGACGCCAGCAACGACAACTGGGTCAACATCAGCGACTTCAACATACTGAAAGTGTCCTTCGACTCCACATGTGGAAGCCCGATCTACGACAACCGCACCGACTTCACAGGGGATTGCTATGTCAACATCTCAGACTTCACACCCCTCAAGCGCAACTTCGGGCAAGACGGTGCGCCTCCCGTTGGGCCTCGCTAGTCCTCGCCCGGCGACTAAACTCGCGGGCTACGCCAAAGCAAAGTCCGCCTACGCGGACTCTCCGAGGGCGGGGAGTCGCCGTAGGGCGACTTTGCTTTGGCGTAGCCCGCGAGTTCAGTCGCCGGGCACTCCTTTGAACCACGCCGCCAACTCCTCCCCCGCGCGCGCCTGGAACTCAGTCCGCAGATCCAGCCTTTCCAGGGCGCGGTCAAGGGCCTTTTCGCCCAGGTTCCCAAGATGCTGGCTGTAAAAGCTCACGATCTCGTCGCGCTTGCTCGCGGGCAGGCTGCCGGAGGCTTCTACCAGACTGTACATCCACGAATCCCCAAGGGTCTCGTGCAGCCCCTCCCAATGCTCCTTGAGGTAGTCCCACGCCTGTGACTGCGCGTGCTTCTGGGCAAGCATCTGCCTCGCCAACAGCAATCCAACCGACTCTTGCGGGATAACCTTCTCGTCCATCAACTGTAGGGTTCGCGCAACCAACTCCGGCGCTCGAAACTCAGGCAAGCTGTTCAGGTAGCGATTCGTTTCCTGGGGAGACACGCCCGCCGACTTTCTTTTCTCGTAGATTTGCACGTAACGGTCCATGCGCGCCTCATCGCCGAACTGAGCAGCCAGGAAGACGAAGGCTGGGGCCAGGTTGCCGTCCACCGACGCGGAGTTTGCGGCTTCGCGGTCGGCGTATTTAAAGCATTGCTCTATGGCCTCTGGGTCGCGCGCCCTCCCCGCTATGACGTCTATCAGGGTTATCCTACTCTGCATTTCCTCCTGCGATTCCCCTTCCTTTGGTTCGTAGCCCAACTCGGCCAGCCGTGTTTTGAAAGAATCGCCTAGCCACTTGCGGAAGCCTTGCAGCGCGATCTCGTCTCTCGTCTCTTCGAGCATTCGCTCTATGGATGTGAACGTGCCCGCCATAATGCCCAACAAGCCGTAATTCTTGAGACCAGTCATGGCAGAGGCCACTTGCAGGAACTTCGAGACCGACTGCTCGCCACTGCGAGTGAGCGCCCATTGGTCGCTGAATAGACCCACCTGCTCGAGTGGTGACAATTTATCTAGATTCGCCAGCAGCGCGTCCAACAACGTCTCGTCCAGGTGTTGCCTGTAGAAGCCTATCTGGTCGGCGTTGGCGTAGCACCATCGTAGGGGCGCACGGCCGTGCGCCCCTACACCTTCTGTTTGCAAGGACAGGGTGGTCTCAGACTCCGCAAAGAGGTAGCGGGTCTGGTGTACCCCGGCCTCGTCCTCATAGCGTATCACCAGCGGAACTTGCCAGGTCTGTTGGTTGGACGATGGTTCTATCGTCTGTCGTCCTTCGTCCATCGCCCGTTTCAAATAGAATCGCTGCTGGCCCAGGTGGAGTTTCCCGCCCTCTTGCAAGGAGACGGAAACGACAGGATAGCCGGGCTGGGTGATCCAACTTTCCATAATCGCGGTCACAGGGTGGTTGGACGCTTGTTGGAGATGACGCCACAGGTCGGCCCCTGCCGCGTTGCTCTCCGCAAACTCCTTCATGTAAGTGCGAATCCCTGTGCGGAAAGCCTCCTCGCCCAGGAAGCTCTCCAACATTCTCAGCACCGCGCAGCCTTTCTCGTAGGTAATCACGTCGAACAACTCTGTCGCCTGTGCGGGGGTCTCTACCGGGCTGTAGATGGAGTGCGTGCTTTCCAGCGCGTCGGTATCCAACGCGCCCGCCATGCTGCCGCTCACGAAATCTTGCCACATCTTGTACTCTGGATTGAGAGTGTTGACCACCTTGTTAGCCATCCACTCTGCGAAGGCTTCGTTGAGCCACAGGTCGTCCCACCAGCGCATAGTGACGAGATTGCCGAACCACATATGGGCAAATTCATGCGCTACCACTGCGGCGATAGATTTCTCCTGGTTCCATGAGCTAGTCTTGGGGTTCATCAGCAGGTAGACCTGGCGGAAGAGCACAAGGCCGCTGTTCTCCATCGCGCCAGCCGCGAAGCCGGGCACCGCTACCTGATCGTACTTATCAAAGTGGTAGGGCACGCCAAAGTAGTCGTTGTACCAGGGCAGGAGCCGCGCCGTATAGCGTAGGGCGTAGTCGCCCATGCCCTCTTTGCCGCGCATCGCCCACACTCGCAACGGCACGCCTTCGACCACCTCTTCCGAGGCGCTCGCTACGTCGCCAATTACCAGCGCCACCAAATAGCTAGACATTGGCCTGGTGGGTGCGAAAGTCCAGGTCTTTGATTTGCCGTCCTCGCTCTCCGCAGCCGAGACAAGAGGCCCATTAGCCAGCACTGTAGCCTGGGGAGAGGTCGTTACCTCCCACGCGAACTGAGCCTTGAACGTCGGCTCGTCAAAGCAAGGGAAAATGCCCCGCGCATCGGTCTCCTCACACTGCGTGCAAAGACACGATTCCACGCCGTCGTTGGCATGGTATAGCGCCTCCATGTTCTTGCTCACCTTGCCGGTGAAGGACAACTCAAGCGTCGCGTCGCCGGGTAGGAGCGGCTCCTTGAAGCTGAGTGACGCCATCTCGCGCTCGTTGTCCTGGTGGATTGCCCCGGCGCGCATCGCGCCATTTATCGTGATTATCGCGTCCGACAGCTTCAGGTCTCTGGCGTGAAGCTCAATCGTATCGCGGGGTTCGCTAATCGCCAATTGTATTGTTACCTTCCCGTGAAAATCCTCGGAGCCGGGTCGGACGTCTATTTGTACGTCGTAGCGGCTTGGGAGAGCATAGGACGGCAGGCGGTAGGCTTTTGGATTCAACTTTGTCTTCTCCTGGAAAGATTAGATTAATGTCATTATATAGTATCGGGCAAAAGAACGCTGTATGCCGCGCCGGTGGGGCAAGGGGCAATTCGCTTTGTCTTTCTTTATTTTCTTTGGCAGCGCGCCCGGCACAGGTGATCTGAATTTACAGTGTCAGGCAAACAGAAAAAGGCCGAGAGAGGGTCTCGGCCTTTTCTGTATTCGGGAGGAACGAGGGGGGATCTCGCCCGTCCCAGAGAGGAGGAGAGAGGAGAAGAGCGGAACTCCTCTTTGGTCTGATGTCGAGAAAGGGTTGCGTACCTATGCTATTACTATGTTCTCCTGGTGCGTTACCGGATCAATAAGATTTTGGTTTCGGGCAGGACGATTGTTACCTTGCGATTCCAGAATTTCATCTGCGCGGTGCCGCCTATGATTTCGTTCGCATCGAGTTTCTTATAAAGAGGCGTGGGTGACATCGTGAGTTGCAACTTCCGCCTGACGGCACACTCCAGGCCATAATTCGCCTGGTGGACCATCAACTCTGCCTCGATAATTGTCTCGTGCTTTGCGTTTTCGATCCTGATAACTCCGCTGCGCTTGCTGAGGCTCGAATACCACTCCTTGCTCAACTCAAACATTACGGTGGCGTGTAGCGAGGCTACTTTAGCTCCTGCGCAAGCCGATATATCCTGCCAGACCTGAAAGCGCGCTACACAAATACCGCTGTTAGCGGGAATACGCCTTCGGTCACTGAACCAGCCGACAGGATTTGCATTCAGGGTAGATTTGCCAACCCTCTCTTTAGCAGGGTAATGCGTGACCTCTGACTGAATAGCTTGTATGCTGTTAGCTAGACCTTCTGATGTTTCGGCAAGTTTGTATCGAAGTGGTGATGATATGCCTGCAACCAACGTATTTGCCTCCTGCGTGCTCTCATGCTCCAACACTATGAGTTTAGTAGAGGATAGGAGAATACACAGCTAAATACTTTACAGCCGGGTTGTAAAATCACTTACACCAGACCTTTCACTAGAGCCTCTCACGGAGAGTTTTTATTGGTGGTCCGAGTCGTGAGTGAAAGTTCTGGTTGCCGACAGCTATATCTTACGAGGTTATTTACAAAAAAACATCGGTAAAACTACCTAATTTTTGATTCTTCATATACCTAATTTTTGCGCTTATCTTGCATTTAAGTGCTGATTCAACCAGATTGTCTAAACAAACATGAGTCATCCCCAATTTTCTTAACGAACCGCAAAGTAACTATGAGCGGGGGCACCCGTGGATGAAAATGGGGACGCACCCGTAGAGGCGCACGGCCGTGCGCCCCTACCCCAACATCACGGGCAACCCGTAGAGGCGCACGGCCGTGCGCCCCTACCCGCCAATCATCTTATTTTCAAAGCAGTTTTTCATCGCTGGTTGCCACCCGCCTATGAATGAAAATAGGGTTTAGCAAGCCCCGATTCGTGCCTGGGAACGGCTATTTTCAAAGCAGACGCAAAGAGCGCAAAGATACGCAAAGGATTAATAACAGAAACCCTTTGCGTATCTTTGCGCTCTTTGCGTCTTTGCGGTTCGTTTCCTGTGTTAGTCAGCCCACTCATAAATTTCGGGATGACTTATGTCGCCTTCTGGACTTATCCTCCAATGCGCACCTTATGCTTTCATCGCGGGTCATACTCTGTCCCAAAGCCCAGGCTTCACGCCAG
>JBBQIC010000056.1:0-15679 GCA_038324555.1 Chloroflexia bacterium | reverse complement strand
CACAATGCTGGACTTCTATGTAGACCAGGCTTTCAAGGAGTTCTGGTTCGCGCTGCCCGCTCTCTCGGTTGTTTCGGGCATATGGTTACTCTCGATGCGCGCCAAACGTTCAGGAGTCTATACTCTGTTTGCATGGCTCCTGTCATCTGTGCTCGTGTGGCAGAGCCTGTCCCTGTGGATTTTCAGGCTGCTGTTCCACAACAGGTGAGACGCAAATATAAAACAATCTCGGCCACCGAAGGTGGCCGAGATTGTTTTTGTATAGCGATGGGCCTGTGGCCCGATGCGGAAGCAGATTATTCGATAGGCAGCAAGATCTCAACGGTCGTGCCTGATCCAGGCACGGAATCGATGCTCAACCTGCCGCTATGGGCTTCGACTATAGCCCTGCTGAAATACAGGCCCATACCCATGCCGCCCGCCTTTCGCGAATCGCTTGGGTAGAACCGCTTGAAAATCTCGCGGCGCAGTTCGCTTGGTATGCCCGGACCGTGATCCGTTACCGTTATTTGCACTTCGTGGTTGTTGCGTTCTTTGCAGGCGACCATAATTGTCTGGTCAACCGGCGAGTACCGTATTGCGTTTGAGATAATGTGTATAAAGGCGTGCTCCAGTCTTCTTGCGTCGCCGGATACCCAGATTGAATGGTCAGCCATCTCTAATTTAAACTGGTGCTTGCTTCGCGCCTGCGCCTGCGATTGCTTGGTAGCCATGTCTAGCGTAGCTACCACGTCCAATCTGTTGCGCTCGATAGTGAATTCGCCGCGCTCAATATTGGACATATCTACGAATGTGTCCAGGAGCCTGTGGAGACGCTGCGCCTGCGCCCACAGCAAATCTAGCTGGTCACGCATACGTGGATCGGCGTCGCGCATAGTATCGAACCGCTTGCGGATCATCTGGGTAAAACCCATAATCGAGGTCAGCGGTGTGCGCAACTCATGGCCGAGGACATCGAGGAATTGGTCCTGAGACTTCTGTTCCCAGGCGCGAGTCTCAACCAGGTGTAGATGGGCCAGCCCTAGAGCCCCCAAGTTGCCCAGGATATGCAGGTCGTCGAGAATATCTGCCGTTATGTCGTGCTCAATAATCTGAAACAGGAGTAGAATAGCGACAAGCTTTTCCTGATGGATCATCGGCGCCGAGATTATCGCGGCGACCCCCTCCGATGAAGCCAGTTTGTGCAGTGGAGATGGGTAGGGGGCCTGCGCGGCAACGTGAACCAGGCCAGGCTTATTTGTGGTCACGAGGTTAGTAGTGGCCCATTGAGCGCGTCCCAGCTTTTCGATCTCTCGCGCGAAATGGGACGACAAACCTATACTGGTTGTCCGTTCCAACTCGCCCTCGTCATTGTATATATACAGCGAGGCCAGACCAGTACCACAAAGCTCTGCGCCTTGCTCGGCTAGCTTTCGGCCCAGAGCGCGCACATCTGAAGCGTTGTTAATCGTGTCCGTCAGCCGGACGAGCCTTTCCGTACGCACACCTCCTCCTCCGTCCCCACGTTGAGGCTCCGGTGACTGAAAAGCATAATATCTGCCCGCACTAAAATCTATCGGGTTGAAGTTATCGTTTATTTCGGTGGTCCTATCCGCAATGCTACGATGAATAGATGTCCAAGCGCGCCCATAATTCATTAATACGTGAGCAAGATTCGCGCCAGGAGATGTGAAACGTGAAACGTGAAACGTGATGTGTGAATTACGATAATCACATTTCACGTTTCACGTTTCACGTTTCACGTTTCACGTTTCCCGCCCTATTGACTTTTTAGAACTTCTGTGCTATAATAAGAACATATGTTCACCCATCTAGGAGATAGAGCTATGAGAGAGATGAGAGCCGAGCGCAATGAGCATGAAGGGTTGACACGCATTAGCGTGCGCAGTTCGCGGGACTTCTATCTGGTGCGTAATGGACGGGGCGCGCCGGTGAAGGTGCGCAGGCTAGGCGCGGACCTCGATTGCGAATGCGGGCAGCCCGAATGCTCTCATATAGCCAGCCTTCTGATGTGTGGATTTATAGAGCAAGGGCAAGCGCAAGAATTGCCACGAGCCGCATAGTTAGTTTTGAGTTATGACAAACGAGTTTTGAGTTAGGAGTTTTGAGAGGAGTGAGTTTATGGAAGATAGAGAGAGAAATGGCAGGTTGTCGCCGGAGATTTACGTTTACGCCACCAACAAGAACTTCCTGAATCTCTACGACGCCTTGAGGATTGACAAGGTCAAGTTTGAAATCTCCGGTTACGACCCGGCAACCAAAAGGCAGACCCAGGTTGCTGCTGCATGGTTAGACGTTAGCGATGTTCGTCTCCTATGCCACCTCGTATCCCACCGTCTGTTCCGACAGGTCACGGATGGTAAGTGGGACAAGTACGGCGGCAGCCAGAGGGAAGACGGTTCTATCGAGAGCCGCACTGTCACGGTCTCATGGGACGAAGGAGACAATGGGCGGTTTACCTCCAACCCTTACAAGATTACGATTGCCAACGGCCCAGGACGCAAGACGCAAACGGGCGGCATCTCTCCGAATGGCCCTCCCAGATCGCTCCTTTCAATGCGCCTGACCGAGATGGATGCGATAAAAGTGATCCTCGTCCTGCGCGACTACATACAGGCATACGAAGCCGCCCATCATCACCGCATCGTGGCCGACCGCGTGCGCGGACTTAGAGAAAAGCTGGCCTTGCGCTCCGAACGCCTTGAAGCGCATGATCAGGCGGCCCACCCTGCGAGAATCGAGCGTACACCCCAACCACAACAGCCCGCAGCACAAACGCCTCCGCCGCTACAGGCTATTCCAGGTGGCGCGCAAGGTTCACCACGAACAAACACAACTCGTGGCGCGAATGGCAACCGAGGCCACCTGACCCCTTTGCGGGCAGAGGGCTAGTCGTATAAACCCGCTCAATTTGCGCGGCCTGCGTATGATTTATTCATCACTAGCCACTAGCCACTAGCCACTCGTCCGTGCCAGTTGAGCAAGTCAGTCGTTAGAATTTTAGAGTTCTAGCCAGTGTTTTTGAGTATTTAGCTGAGTTTTGAGGAGATAGAGAGATGTCAAGAACGTTAAACAAAGTACAGTTGATTGGGCGTTTAGGCGCCGACCCCCAGATGAAATATACGGCTTCGGGCGTGCCCGTTACCACCTTTTCGGTCGCCACCAACCGCCAGTGGCAGGACAAAGAAGGCGGCTTCCGCGAGGAGACCGATTGGCATAACGTAGTCGCCTGGGACAAGCTGGCCCAGACCTGTAGCGAATACCTCACGAAGGGTCGCCTTGTGTATATCGAAGGTCGCTTGCAGACTCGCTCCTGGGAGTCCTCCGAGGGCCGCACTCAGTATAAGACGGAGGTCATCGCTTCCGATATGCTGATGCTCGACACGAAGGGCGCGGCGACGGGCGAGATAGAGCGGGAGCAACCCGCGCCTATTCAAGAGCCAGTTGCCATCAGGCAAAGCAGCCGCGAGGTGCGGAGTGACCCTCCCACCCCCGTTGCAGCAGGTGCCAGAAGTGCCAGGTCGAGCGGCCCGCTGAGGGTCGTTCCCGCCGATGCCGGGGAAGACCCGGAAGACTTGCCGTTCTAAGCCTAACAGAGTATCATTCCAACAATGGCGGCCAGCTTATGACCGTCATTGTTGGAATGATACTCCTAAAAGGGCCTTCGTAAGCGAAGAGTAAATAAAACAAACAAAAATCACGCAGTGATTTTTGTTTGTTTGTATTATTATGTTCATTATGGAAGAAAAACTAACCGCGCCCGCACAGCACGACTCCAACGAGGAAGTCATGATAGTAGACGGCGTCCTCGAACGCATAACCTACGTCAACGAGGAGAACGGCTATACGGTTGCGCGTCTGAAAGTTCCCCGCCAGAAGAACTTGCTCACCATAGCTGGCTATCTCCCCGCGATCAGTGTCGGCGAAGGTTTGCGCGTGGAAGGAACCTGGGTGTGCCACGCACAGTACGGCGATCAGTTGATGGTTACGCACTACCAGTCGGCGGTCCCCGGCACAACGAATGCACTCAAGCGCTACCTGGCGTCTGGCCTGCTGAAGGGTGTGGGTCCTGTGATGGCCGACCACCTCGTCAATACCTTCGGGATGGAGACCCTGGAAGTGCTGGACAAACACCCTGAAAGGCTGTCCGAGATACCTGGCCTGGGCGAGCGCAAATCCAAAACCATTATCGCAGCGTGGACCGAGCGCCGCGCCCTCAAGGACTTGATGATCTTCCTGCAAAGCCAGGACCTCCCTATCGCCCTCGCCGTGCGCATCCTTAAGAAATACGGAGGCGCAGCCGAGGCGATCATCCGCCAGCAGCCGTACCGCCTCTGTGCCGAGGTGTACGGCGTATCCTTCCAGGTCGCCGACGCAATGGCGGCGCGGCAGGGCATTCCGCACGACTCTCAGCAGCGCATTGCCGCGGGCGTCACGCACGTACTGCGAGATGCCAGCACATCGGGCCATGTTTACCTGCCTTTAGAGGCGCTGCTGGCCCAGGCGACGCGGTTACTCAGTCTGCCTTCGCAGTTGATAACGGATAACCTGAACTGGCTCGTTGAGGCGGGGCACATCCAGGTTGAGGCGCTGCCGGGCGTGAACCGTAGCGGCGGGACCAAGGCCGCTTACCTGCCTGAGAAGCATTCTGCCGAAGTGTCAGTATGCGAAGCGATAAAGGCCCTTCTCAATACGGGCCGCGATAGGCTGGCGGCCTTCAACAACGCCGACTGGGAAACGGCCTGGCGATACGTTTCCAGCCGCGAGACCGTTCACCTCACGGAGCGGCAACGTGAGGCTGTTCAATCCGCTCTTACCCGACGCGTGGCCGTCATCACGGGTGGGCCGGGCACAGGCAAAACGACTACCCTGCGCGGTATCGTGCGCCTGGTACACGCCAAGAGCGGCAAGGTCGCCCTCGCAGCGCCTACGGGCAGAGCCGCCAAGCGCCTATCGGACGCCACAGGGGCTTCGGCGAGCACGATCCACCGCCTGCTCGAACTGCGTCCAGGCGGACAATACGAAGCGCGCTCTCCCCTGGACGCTGACCTTGTTATCATTGACGAAGCCTCCATGATGGACCTGCCCCTGTGCGAGGCGCTTCTCAAGGCCGTACCTGCTGGCGCGCATGTGCTGTTCGTGGGCGACGCCGACCAACTGCCACCCGTTGGCCCAGGCTCCGTGTTCCGGGATATTATCACGAGTGGGTTGGTCCCCACAATCACGCTGGATACCATATTCCGCCAGCCGGAGGGCAGCGCCATCGTCTCCAACGCCCACCTTATAAACGCGGGAGAGACCCCAATCACGGGCCGCGAGATAACCGACTTTTTCTTCTTCAACCAATCCGACGCCGCCCAATGCGCCGACCTGGTGGTGGACCTCGCCACCCGTCGCGTCCCCGACAAATTCAACCTGGACCCCATGGACGAGATACAGGTGATAGCCCCTATGTATAAGGGTGTGTGCGGCGTCGAATCGCTCAACGCCCGCTTGCAGGCCGTCCTCAACCCACCCGACGCGACGAAGGACGAAAGGCGCTACGGCGACCGCATCTTCCGCGTCGGCGACAAGGTCATGCAGGTGGTGAACGACTACGAAAAGCAGGTAGCAAACGGCGACATGGGCCGCATCGTGCGCATAGACCTCGACGAGAAGACGGTAGACGTCAGCTTCGAGGGCGAATGGCTGGCCTCCTATTCCTTCCAGGAGCTTGACGAATTGACACACGGTTTCGCCATCTCGGTCCACAAAGCGCAGGGGAGCGAATACCCCGCCGTCATAATGCCCGTGCTCGCCCAGCACCAGCGCATGTTACAACGCAACCTCCTCTATACAGCAGTCAGCCGCGCCCGGCAGCTAGTCGTGCTCGCAGGCTCCCGCGATGCCCTCCAACGGGGGGTAGAGAACACGTCCTCTTCCAAGCGATATACCGGGTTGGTAGAGAGGCTGCGCAAAGGATAATAAGGGTCAAACAAAAACAGCAACAAAACGCCAGGCGTTTTGTTGCTGTTTTTGTTTGACCTCTATACATACGCGCGCTTATTGCTTATAATTGAGGAGTGCTCCAGGTAAGTCAGGGGAAACCAATATGATACAAAAACCAACCATCATCGCTTATACCAGGCGATTGCGTGCTGCTATCGTAAGCGGCGCGTTTGTGTTGGCCTTGTCTATTCTATGCACTATCCTCGTCATCGGAGAGGCCCAGCCAGGCGCATCGGCCAAAGCTCTCGACCACGCGCCATTTTCGCCAGCAGACGGGCAGTGGCAGGTAGTCCCCGCGCCGACGGGCGAATCGCTGCGCAAGGTCAGCATGGCATCAAGCGCCGATGGATGGGCTGTGGGCGATAACGGCACGCTTCTCCACTACGACGACGCGGCGTGGCGGCTCGTCAATCTTGGCACGACCGACACCCTCGTTGACGTGTTCATGCTCGACTCGAACAACGGCTACATCGTGGCATGGAGCGATAACGGCAGCGATGTCTTCCATTACAATGGCAAATCCTGGGTTCTCGAATACCCGACCACCGCCACGCTGAACAGCGTTCACGCTTCCTCGGCGCACAATGTCTGGATTGTGGGGTTGAACACCAGTGTGCATTGGGACGGCGCTCAATGGACCATCGTGCCGGTGCCCGTTGATCGCACGATCTTCAACGTCAAGGTAGTATCGGACAACGAAGCCTGGGCGTTCGGCAACCTCGATCCTGTAAGCGGGCACGGCCTCATCCTGCACAACGTGAACGGCACATGGGTGCAGTACCAATCGTCCGCCCCGCAAACCCTCTTTGAAGCGTCTTTCATATCGCCCAACGACGGCTGGGCGGTCGGCACCGCCGTAACCACCACGCATGTACATCACTTCGACGGCGTGCAATGGACCTGGGTCTATACCAACCATCTGGGCCTGTTCCACCTCGATATGCTCACGTCGAACGAAGGTTGGGCCACAGGCCGCTCCGAATCCGGCCCCACGATAGCCCACTTCTACAACGGTGAGTTCATAACCGTCACGGACCCCCTCGACCGCGTCTTCCTCAACGGCATAGACATGCTCACACCTTGCGACGGCTGGATAGTGGGCGAAGAAGGCGCGATTTTGCACTATTCTTGCTCGGCAACTCCCACTCCCACCCCTACCGCCACCCCGTGCCCGATGAACGTAAGCGACGTGCATCCTACCGACAACTTCTACGCAGCCATACGCTATTTATACTGCTCAGGCATTGTCTCCGGTTATTCAGACGGAACCTTCCACCCCTACAACAACGCCACGCGCGCCCAGCTAACCAAGATAGTCGTGCTGGCGAGGGGTTGGAACGCAAACTGCCCAGGCACGCCCCACTTCTCCGACGTGCCAACTAACCACCCATTCTACTGCTATATAGAGACCGCCTACGCACATGGAGCAATAACGGGCTATGGAGACGGCACATTCCGCCCCGACAACAGCCTCACAAGGGGCGAACTATGCAAAGTGGTCCAACTCTCATTCGGGTGGGCAACCGATACCCAGGGCGGCCCTCACTTCGCGGACGTACCCCAGAACGACCCTCTCTATACCTACATCGAAACCTGCTACAACCACAGCCTTATAGCCGCCTACAGCGATGGTACATTCCGTCCCAACAACAACGCCACGCGCAGCCAGATATGCGTGACTGTCTACCGCGCGATGACTAACCCGTAAACGTATTAAGAAACCGCAAAGACGCAAAGACGCAAAGAATACCTATGGAATCTTTGCGTCTTTGCGTCTGATATGAAAATAGTGCCCTCTACGCACAGAAAACTGCTTGTATGGAGTTGGGCACGGCCATTTTCATCCACGGGTGGTGTGCCAACCGCTCATAGTTACTTTGCGGTTTCTTATTCTTAACTCACCTTACGCAGTCTCTTGAAGAAGCAAGACCAAGCCAGCCCTTGTCATTCTGAACGGAGTGAAGAATCTCGTCCTTTACCCTTATGTCAGAGAGCAACTTATGCCCAGGCATCCATGCGCACGACGAGATTCTTCACTCCGTTCAGAATGACAAGGGCTGGCTTGGTCTTGCTCCTTTATTGGCTTTCGGCTTTCTGCCAATCTTACCTCGCGCCTCGTTGCGTAACGTGAGTTACTAACTTTAGGCAGGACTCTGCAAAAGCAAGCCAATAATGTAGGTAACCACCCCCGCGATGATGCCTATGACCGCCATCTCCGTGCCGGAGGCGATCCAACTTCGGCCCGTGACGAACGTCTTAGAAGCCCCCACGAGGAAGTGAGCCGCGATGCTTACCGTGCCTGCGGCGAGTATGGCCGGTGTGCCTCCTATGAAGAAGAACGGTATCACGGGTATGAACGCTCCTAACGCGGTAGAGACCGCCGAAGCTAGCGCCGACCGGGTTGGGTTGGGGAAGTTCTCCTCCGCCAGGCCCAGTTCTTCTGCCGCCATCGTGCGCAGCATCTGTTCGGGGTCGCTCGTGATGCGGTCGGTGAGCATGTGCGCTTCTTCCGGCGTGAAGCCCTTCAACTGGTAGAAGAGTTCAAGCTCCTCGCGCTCACTCTCAGGGTCGGTCTCGATCTCGAACTTCTCGTGGCCTATCTCCGCCTGATAAACTTCGCGCTCGGATTTAGCGGCAAGATACGCGCCCGAACCCATCGAGATAGCCGAGGCCAGCGTGCCCGCGATGCCCGCGATGAGCACAAAATGCTCCTGGCCCCCGGTCGCGCCCGATACGCCCGACACTATCCCGAAGACCGCCCCAAGCCCGTCGTTCGCCCCATATATAGCGTCGCCCAGCCACCCCGAATGGCGAGTATGCCACCGTTCGCGCTTGAGTATCATATCGAGCGCGTTGCGCGGCCCTGCTGCTCGCGTCATCGTGCGCAGCACGCGGCTATGGGCTTCCTCGTCCTTCTCCATCTTCTTCAGCATCTCGTGGAAGTCCACGTCGGGGATGCCCTCTGCTTGCGCCTGGTATCGGGCTGCCGCCATATCCTCCTCGGCTTCCAGGCGATTCACCGCAGCGTCCAATCCACCTTGCCTCAAGAGCCATGAGCGCAATCGAGTTGCCCAGTTGCTCTTGACGTCGGGCACGTTAGCCCCCAGGGCAGTAAGGCGCGCTTCGAGCGTATGCGCGTGGCGCTCCTCTGTGTCGGCAAGCCTGAGCAGAATGTCGCGCCTGTCCCTGTCGGCCTCCACCCTGGCAAGCTCGCGGTAGGCGGTCATGCTCTCCATCTCTTTGAGCCAACCCTCGCGCAACGCCTCTATCAGCTTGCGCTTCGCCATTGGGTCTTCCGGAGCCGTATCGGGCAACGAAGCGCCAGGCACGGGCATGTTGATGACATTTTTTCCTATATTGGTCTTACTCACGTCCCATTTTCCCTATAAATAAATCGTAATCGTTGAGTCGTAGGGGCAGGTCTCTATAGGCGCGAACTTAAGGAGACTACACGGGCAAACAAACCCACTAACCCGTGTCATTCTGAGCCGCAGCGAAGAATCACTCACCTTACCAGCCTGTCTGGCATCAGTACCTCTATCTCTAACGATTACGACCTCGTAGTGATTCTTCGCTGCGGCTCAGAATGACACGGGTTAGTGGGTTTGTTTGCCCTTAAGTTCGCGCCTATGGGCAGGTCTCCGTGCCTGCCCTGCTCGTGTACCACCCACACCTGGGTAAGTAGAGAGGGCAGGCACGGAGACCTGCCCCTACGACTGAACGATTACGATAAATCAAAAATCACACTTAGTGTGATTTTTGATTTATGAGTTTACCCTGGCGGCCACTCCAACTTGCGCCCACCGAGCACATGCAGATGCAGATGGTCCACGCTTTGCCCCGCGTCCGGCCCCACGTTGATTACGACCCTGTAGCCGGACTGGTTCACGCCCTCCTGGTCTGCTATCGTATTGCAGGCCAGCAGTAATCTGCCAAGCAGTACGGCGTGGCTGTCATCGGCCTCCCACAGGGCCGTCACATGCGGGCGCGGGATGACGAGCACATGTGTTGGGGCCTGCGGATGTATATCCCTGAAAGCCACTACCTCCTCATCTTGATAAATGATGTCGGCTTTTACCAGCCCTTTAGCCAGCTTGCAAAAAATGCACGTATCTGAGTATTGGGAATCGTTCATGATTGCCTCCGAAACCTGGGATTGTTGCGATTATACACCGAATCGGCAAACTTTAATGACGGCCCTAGTTTCCCTGCTCTGACATACCCATCATGCGCAGCATGTTCAGTCCACCCGTGCGGAAGAACCGTATGAGAAGTACAGTAGCCAGAGCCAGGAAGACGATGTTGAGAAAGCTCGTATAGTTCCACTGCACCCCTTCGGTGATCGCCCCCACCGTGCGGCTTGTTGGAACTATGCCAAGCGCCCCAAAGAGCAGTTCCACAATGTACCCAGCCAAGGCCATTGTAACGTAAAACGTCCCTAGAATGTAGAGCATCACCTTCGTGCCGTAGTAGCGGCGGTAGATGTCGAGGACGGGCAGCACGATGAGGTCCGCAAAGATGAAGCTTACTACCCCGCCAAAGCTGATGCCCCCTCTCCAGAGTACAGCCGCCAGGGGCACGTTACCAACTGAGCAAACAAAGCTGACGATGGCGACAAGAGGGCCAACCAGCGGTCCTTCAATTTTGGCAAGCGTCGGATTGTTTGTAAGGAAGAATGCTTGCCAGAACGACTCCGGCACCCAGACTGCAAACGCGCCAGCAATGAGGAACCCAAGGGCTATATCTACCCACACGGACGCCCAATCCATGACAAAGTAATGGCTGATAGAGGTGAAGCCACGCTCACTGACTAAGCGGGCGAGGAAAGATTTGCCCTCCGGCACGCTCATGTCCATCGTGGCATGGCCTTCCATGCGCCCCGCCAATCCTTTCTCGGCGTGCTGCTTCGCCAGGCTGACGAGTTTAGGGGTGAGGGTGAGGCGAAAGAGGATGGCGATGAAGATGACCATGATAATGCCCCCCGCGAATTCCGCCGCCGCAAACTGCCAGCCCAGCAGCACGACCAGGATTATCCCCAACTCGATAACCAGGTTGGTGGAGGCCAGTTCAAAGACCATAGCCGAGGTAAAGCTTGCGCCCTTGCGAAAGATGGAGCGAGCCAGGGCCACCGCCGCATAGGAGCAGGAGCTTGAGGCTACGCCGAACAGGGTCGCCAGAGTGAGGCTGCGCGGGGAGCTTTCGCCCAGCAAGCGCGCTATAGAACGGTGCGACACCAGAGCCTGCACTGCCGCCGACAGCGCGAACCCCAAGATGAGGGGCCACAGCACCTCCCAAAACATAGCAAACGCTGTATAAAGTGCTTCCACAATAGCTGAAACGACCGTATCCATAGCTACCTCTCTCGTATCTATCTTACTAACTCACACCTTCTGGAGTCGGTTTAGCCGGGTTGTCCCAAAATCGAAAGTAAAACTATGAGGGCAACAAAACAACCGACCCGTGTCATTCTGAGCCGCAGCGAAGAATCACTCACCTTAGCAAACTGTCGGGGAAGCAGTATCAGTACCGCTTTCTCTATTCTTGACGCTTACGACCTCGTAGTGATTCTTCGCTGCGGCTCAGAATGACATAGCTCAGTGGGTTCTTCTCCTTCTAGCGCCTGCGTAAGGTGAGTTACCAATTCAGGTGTCACGGATCGCTCCTAACTCCTCTGCTCTCGCGCTTTGCGTAGTCTGGCAGCCAGGTTCTCTTCGGCTTCTGTTGTTGATACCTTGATATTTTCGTGCGCAGGCGTAGTAGCCATGCTACCTTGTGATGTGCGCCCTTTAGGTTCACTGAGTTGCAAGTCCTGTGCCCAGGATGCCTGTGCTCCGTCCACGGGCGATTGCTGCGAGTGAAGTAGGGTTTTAGGAATCGAGGGAATATTGGGCGAGTCCTTATTCTCAATAGCCGGTTCCTGCATCTCCACCCGCGTGGTTATGCGCCGCTTGGCCCCGAATAGCGCCGCAATCTCAGGAGTGCTCGCTCCCGGCGTTGCTGGCACCGCCTTCGGCAGCAAGCCGAGTCGCCTGCGCGCTGCCTCGATGGCCCTTACTACGTCGCCCTTGTAGATTGACACACGGCGCACGCCTATATCAAAAGGCAGCAGTAATATCGCCAGGAGCAGCAGAAGCGGCCACAACGGCGTGGTGCTCCTGGCCGCGCTCAGGTTGTGCTCGAACACCGGGCTGGTCTGGCCCAGTGTGAGCACCCTCCCACCCGTAAGCGCCGACAGACGTGGCAGCAGTCCGGCATCCGCGTCAACGCCCCTATATTCGGGCGAGTACGGCACGACTACGCCTAGCGTCTGGCTGGCGCGCGCTCCCTGTCCTGCTGCCTGCACGCGCATAACGTACACGCCCTCGTCCTGGGCCGGGAACGTACCCTCGTAGCGGCCCGCCGCCGTCTGGCGTAATGATAAGGTCGAAGTAGACACGGGCGATACGATGGCAGCCTGGGTCTGCAAATCGTTCAAATAAGAACCGTCTGGCGAAGTTGCGTCTACGGTCACATGGGCCACGCCCGCCGCTACCTCCACGTGGGTCTGCAAGCTGTTGCCCGACTCCGTACCGATGGTCCAGCGCACCGTCTGTGCCCAGAAGCGCGGGAAGCTCTGCCATCCTACCCAGTCTTTCGCCCACTGCCCCTTCGCGTCCGATGTCCAGGCGACCACACGGCCCAACCCGTATTGCCACTGCGCCAGTATCGGGTCGCCAGCGTCCGACACCAGTACGACCTGTCCCGCAGGCTTGGGCGAAGTCCCTACGTAGCCCTGCAAGGCGGGTAGACCACCCAACCCCTCCAAAATGGGCGAAGGCGAAGTGCGCTCAGGCGAGAACTGGTGCTCGATGATGTATGAGCGCGCCGCCAGGTGGCTCTCGTGCGCGAATATCTCAGGGAGCGCGTTGCCCTGCTCCGTGTAGTAATAGCGCCCTTTGCCCGCCGTAGCGAGCGATTGCAGGAACGACGTATCTGCGTCCCCGCCCACCGCCACAGTCGAGAGGGTAACGTCGTTGTCGTTCATCTTCTTGAGCAAGCCAGCGTAATCCCCGCCCTCGGACTGGCCGTCGGTGAGCAGCACGATATGTTTGCTCTTGGCCTTGCTCTGTATCAGCGCGTCTACGGCTGGAGACAACCCCGAATAAATGTTAGTCCCCCCGCCTAGCGATATGCCCTGTATGCGCCCCTTGAACTGCGAGGGGTCGCCGAGGGGCTGCAAGGGGACGGCCCAATCTCCGGTACTGTCGAACGTCACTACGCCCACATAGTCCTTCGCGCTCAGTTGGGCTACCGCCCGGTACGCGGCCTCCTTAGCCAGCGCCAGCTTGGTCACACCCACGCCATTGAGGCTGTGCCCTTCACCCATACTGCCTGAGCGGTCAATCACCAGCGCCATAGCCACAGTCGGTATATCCAACTTCGAGGGCAGGTTGAGATCAACGGGCAGCATATCTTCCAGGGGAGTGCGAAAATAGCCGCCCGCCGCGTAGCTCTCGTCGCCTCCGATAACGATAAGACCCTTGCCAAGCTCGCGCACCACAGTTTGCAGGCTGTCCATGTTGCTGTTTGTCAGGCTGGTGGCGGGCACGTTGATAAGTATCACGCCCTCGTAAGCCGCCAGCGACTTCACGTCGGCGGGCATGGCTTCGGGCAGCATGAGGTCGGCGTCCACCGACGGTGCGAGTGCCTTCTTGAGCGACTCGCCCTCGCCCGGCTGCTTCTCCACAATAAGTACGCGGGGCTTGCCAAGTACCATCGAATAGGCGCTGTAGCGGTTATTCTCGATGCGAGTATCGGACCCGGCAGGCGGGATGACCTGGGCCGTATACGTGTGGAACCCACGCGGCACGGGAGGCAAGTTCTGCACGAAATTGTTGGCCCCACGCGCCAGCCTCACCTCCTGAGTGTTGATGGCAGAACCGTCCATGAATATCGTCAGCGTAGAGGTGGTGTCAGTGCTGCTCCTGATAGCGATTTGCAGCGAGGTGCGCTCGTTCTCGCGCACGGTCGTGGGCGCTTGCAAGCTGTCCACCCAAACTTCCGGCCCCGCCGCTACCGGCAAGGGCACTACGTCCAGCGCCACACCATTCGCCGCAGCCAGCCGAGCCGCCCACTCCGCGCTCCCCACGTTCTCGCGCCCGTCCGAGAGCAGCACAAGCCGCCGCGCGGTATCGGCAGGCGCCACCGCAAGCCCCAGCCGTATAGCATCGGCCAGGTTGCTGTAAGTGGTAGTAGGTGCGCTCGCCAGGTCGGGCGGCGCTTTGTCGGACGTGACGGGACGATCTACAAGCGCGTCTGCGCCAAACACAACCACACCAGCGCCGTCGCTCGGCCCCATTTGCTTGATGGCTTCAGCGACGTATTGTGCCTCTTGCGCCTTCTGCGCCGCCGATACGCTATCCGAGCGGTCCAGCAAAAACACCACCGAGAGGCGGTCGGAAGCGTTCACCACTTCCAGGCCGGAGAGGGCCACCACCAACAGCGTGATAATAAGCACGCGCAGCCCCAGGCTAAACCGCCGCCTGTTCCGCCGCAGCAACGCCATGCTGGTCCGCGAAAGATACACCGCGAGTGGCGCCAACAGCAGTAATAGCAGGAGCGCCCACGGGCGGGTGAACGAAAAGCCGACGTTGGGGAGCATGTTCGATTATAACATGGGGGTAGGGAATAGGGAGTAGGGTGGGGGAGTAGGACGATGGACGATGGACGATGGACGATGGACGATGGTAGAATGATCCTATCAGTTTTGGTAGAGCCTCGGCCTTAGGAGATCCAAAATGACGCAAACAAAGAAAAAAGAACAGTTGTGGACACGCCAAGCTATCCTTGACGCTCTGGCGCAGCATCGTGCATCCCTACATGAGATGGGCGTGCAGAAAATCGGCCTCTTCGGCTCGTACATCAGAGGCACGGTCACCCCAGACAGCGACATAGACTTCCTGGTCGTACTGGATAAACCGTCTTTCGATGGCTACATGGACCTCAAGTTCTACCTAGAAGACCTCTTCGGACACAAGGTTGACCTTGTATTGGAGAAGAGCATCAAACCTCGTTTGCGCCCCTACATCATGGCCGAGGTAGTGTATGCCGCGTGATCACAAACTGTATCTTGAAGATATTCTGGAAGCTATAGACAAGATCGAGCGTTACCTTGAAGGAGTTTCTTTCCAGGAGTTTGCTGATGATAGTATGAGAATAGATGCGGTATTGCGCAATCTTTTATCATTGGTGAGGCGGTGAAGGGCATTCCCGAAGCACTAAAGCAAGAGCGCGCCAGCATAGAGTGGCGTAAGATCGCGGGCTTGCGGGACATCGTTGCTCATGAGTATTTTGGCATTGACCTGGAAGTCATTTGGGATGTCGTAGAGAACAAGCTCGCAAGTCTGCGCGGTTCGGTCGTTATGATGCTGGACGAAGAAGCGTGATAAAGCTGAATAGAGTCACCAACAGCGGTAGCAGCAAGAGCGCCCACGGGCGGGTGAACGAGAAGGCGACGTTGGGGAGCATGTTCGATTATAATATGGGCGGCGGGCGATGAACGATGGTATAATATGCTTTGAGACATGTTTCGTGGGAACGAACTGCTATTACGTTCAGTACCTCACTAACTAAGGAATGACAGGATCTGGTGTGCCTCCCCGTAGGGGCGCACGGCCGTGCGCCCCTACACCGATATGTTGCCACTCCTTAG